>DUNI01000171.1 GCA_012839445.1 Bacillota bacterium | reverse complement strand
GTCCATACACTGCGACTGCGAGCAGAAGTTGCTGCGTCCTCGGAAGACTAAGAATCACAATGACCAAAGTAAAAACCTTGACTTTTACTTTAGGTATTCGTATAATAGGTACGTAAGATGCGCACTTAGCTCAGCGGGAGAGCACCTCCTTGACGCGGAGGGAGCCAGAGGTTCGATCCCTCTAGTGCGCACCATTTGTAAGTTAAACGCAGCCAGGGCTGCGTTTTTTTGTTTCGTATACTGGTTTTAGAACCCACATATAATAGCGCCAGGGGTGAAAAACATGGCTGTGGCTATTAGACTGGCCAGTTTAAATAATCCTGGTGCACTGCGCAAACGAATAACAGAAGGACTAATGTATCTTCAACGACAAGGGTTGCAAGTTAGCTTGCATGAAATTGAACGGGGTCAATTGACTTTTCTTGGTTGTAACATAAAAAGAACTTCCGTAGCTATGCCACCTGAACAAGCTCAAGGACTTCTACGCTGTTTCTTGGCTAATGTTCTGGCTGACGTTATTATTACCCATTGCGAAGAGAATCTTGTCCGTAAGTTAGTAAAACAAGAATACAGCAATCTTTCTTTTGAAGAACGGCAGAAAATTGTGGACTTGGTTCTACAAAGTAGCAACAGAGGGCTGCTGCCGGCTCTTCCCGAGCGTCATTCCAGGATAGTCAGTGAGCTGACAGATTACTTGAGTTGCTTCAATACCATTATCTTAGAAGGTTTTGTTCGTTTTCGGCTTCGCGATTACCAGCAGGAGCTAAAAGAGGCTATAGAGCGCGTGGCTGATGATGTGGAAGATGAAAGAGAGTACTGGGAGTTTATCCAGCTTCTACGATATTTTGTTCATTTACAGGACTCACAGTGGCCTAAGATCCAGGTTTTACCCGAAGAAAATGGGCGTTTTAAATTGCTGGATGAGAAAAGCCAACCACTTAGCCTTGGCGATTTTGGGGATGGTTTTGGTAGTCACGAAAATTTGACTCAAAGCGATCTACTCATAAGTGCTCTTGTTTGTATGTCACCTGCAACTATTGTGCTTCATCTCGGATCCGCCTCTACTATCTGGACACAGGATGTGCTAACTACTATTCAGGATGTTTTCCCAGGGCAGGTTACCACTTGCCTAGGTTGTTGGTTATGCCTAAAACAACCCTAGTAATCTACCTTCCTGTGCACAACAGCGGAGCCCTTCTTTGGACATTCTCTTGAGCTCTTTCTCAGTTGCTGCTATGATGTTGTTATCACTTTTTATGTGGTCTTTATTTAATAGCTTGTTATGACTGAGGAGAGAGTGAGAATGCTATATATTGTTATGGTAGTTATGGGCACTCTTATTGGTTGGTGTACCAACATAATTGCTATCTGGCTACTTTTTCGTCCGTACAAACCAGTGCAACTCGGGCCCTGGCAATTCCAGGGATTGCTACCCCGTCGACAGTCTGATATAGCAAGAAATATAGGGCATGCCATAGAGAAAGAACTACTTGCAGCTTCGGACTTTACCGATCAACTGGATAGTCCTGAAATTAGAAAAAACATCATGGCAGCATTCTTAAATTTAGCTCATCAAGAGATCAATCAGCGGCTACCTTGGTATTTGCCATCACCTTTACGTCAACGACTGATAGACTATCTTAGCAACTTAGCTGAACAACAAGGTGAAGAGCTGGTGGACAAGATAGTGGAGGGTATTACTAGCAATCTCTCTCAGCTTGATGTAGGTACTCTCATAGAATACCGCCTCAATTCTTTGCCGCTACAAGAACTAGAAATGTTAAGCTGGAAATTGGCAGGAAGAGAGCTGCGCTATATTGAATATGTCGGCGGTGCTCTGGGCGGTGTGATCGGGTTGCTTCAGGCCATCATTATTTCTTTAGGAAAAGATCACTTTCTATAGAAACAATAATTTGACATAACAACAAAGGGAGCGTATAATAAGTTACAAATTGAATGTATTTAAATCAATGATGAGGACTAGAGGATCACAGATAGGCCCCAGCGAGGAAGCACCCTGGGTGTAAGTGCTTCTGGCAACTAGGTGGTTACTCACCACCTCAAAGTGTCTGCCGAAACTAAGTAGGCTTGGCCGGCGAAGGCCGTTAAGACTTCCAGAGGCATTAAGCAAATTAGGGTGGAACCGCGGAATCAACCCGTCCCTTATGAATGGGACGGGTTTATTTTTGTAAAACAGGAGGTACACTACCATGGCTAAGATTACCATCAGTTGTGCTGGAAACAAAAAAGTTTTTGACCATGGCATTACTGCCCTTGATGTGATCAAGGATATGGATCCATCAAAGGCCAAAGATTCGCTGGTAGTAGAAATTGACGGGGAAGTAAGGGATCTTGGAACAAAACTTGTAGATAACTGTGAGATAATCCCCCTTACATGGAACGATGAAGCCGGAAGGCGTGCCCTCAGACACAGTGCAGCTCATATTATGGCCCAGGCAGTGCAAGAGCTTTTTCCGGAAGCGAAGTTTGCTATCGGGCCAGCTATTGAAGACGGTTTTTACTACGATTTTGCTGTGGACAACCCTTTTACTCCTGAAGACTTAGACAAAATTAGTGCATACATGCAACAAATCGTTGATAAAGATTTGCCTTTTGAACGGCAAGAAGTTCCTCGGGATCAGGCTCGTTCTTACTTTGCCAACCAAGGTCAGCGATACAAAGTAGAACTAATTGATGACCTGCCATCCGAGGCTCATATTTGCTTATACCAACAAGGGAATTTTGTGGATCTTTGTGCGGGACCGCATGTTCCCAGTACAGGTTACGTAAAAGCTTTCAAGCTTCTTAACGTCGCCGGTGCTTATTGGCGTGGTGATGAAAACAGAGAGATGCTTCAACGGATTTATGGTACAGCTTTTTTCAGCAAAGGCCAGCTAAAAGCTCACCTAAAGCTTCTAGAGGAAGCAACTCGACGTGACCATCGCAGACTTGGTCGCGAACTAGACTTATTTAGTCTACATGAGGAAGGACCTGGATTCCCTTTTTTCCATCCAAAAGGAATGATCTTGAGAAACGAACTGGAGGCTTTTTGGCGAGAAGAGCATCGTCGTGCAGGATACCAGGAAATACGTACCCCTATGATTTTAAGCCAGGAATTGTGGCAAAGATCCGGTCACTGGGATCATTATCGGGAAAACATGTATTTCACCGAAATTGACGAGCGAGGATTTGCCGTTAAACCCATGAATTGCCCTGGTGGCATTCTTGTGTATAAAAGTGACAGTCATAGTTATCGAGAGTTACCCCTTAGGCAAGCTGAAATGGGGTTGGTTCATCGCCATGAACGTGCCGGAGTTCTTCATGGTTTGATGCGTGTACGTTGTTTTACTCAGGATGACGCTCATATTTTCTTGCTGCCTTCACAGATAACAGACGAAATAAAGGGAGTCATTGATCTCATTATTCGTATATACCAAGTGTTTGGCTTTAGCTACCAGGTTGAATTGTCCACCAAACCGGAAAACGCCATGGGTACTGATGAAGTTTGGCAAGAAGCCACATCTGCTTTAAAAAGGGCTCTCGAAGATAAGAGAATGGAATACAAAGTCAACGAAGGCGATGGTGCTTTCTATGGTCCTAAGATTGACTTTCACCTTAAAGACTGCTTAGGCCGAACCTGGCAGTGTGGAACCATTCAGCTGGATTTTCTAATGCCGGAACGGTTCGACTTGGAATACATTGGTGAAGACGGAGAAAAACACCGCCCGGTAATGATTCACCGCACTTGTTTAGGAAGCATTGAACGCTTTATCGGTATTTTGATTGAACATTATGCCGGCGCTTTTCCAACATGGCTGGCACCAGTTCAGACTCGGATATTACCAATTACGGATCAGCAATTAGGCTATGCTAAAGAAGTCGCAAGCAAGCTGGAACAAGCCGGCATAAGGGTAGAAGTTGATGAACGTAATGAGAAAATCGGTTATAAGATTCGTGACGCCCAATTGCAAAAAATACCCTACATGCTTATTGTAGGTGCAAGGGAAGTAAAAAACAATACCGTGTCAGTACGTGAACGCAGTCAAGGTGACCGTGGCGTTCTATCTATTGAAACCTTTATAAAAGGCATTTCTTCTGAAATAGCAAACCGCCAAATAGAAGGTGGAGATTGGTGTTGACGCCAAGCTGACAATGTGCTATAGTTGTGTGCGAAGAAGTAGAAGCCATCCGCTTCTCACCCTGGAGCGCAAATCGCTGCTACCAGGGTTGCAAAGGCACTGCGCAAATTGTGTCCTAAGGGGCGGGTGGTATACTCGCCCCTTAGTTTATTATTTAGGGGACTATGTTGGAGGTGACGCGCTATCAGTAGAGACCTTCAGGTCAACGAGCAAATCCGCATCCGTGAAATCCGCCTGGTGGACGATGCGGGTCAACAACACGGTATTATGCCAACACGGGAAGCACTGAGGCTAGCACAGGAGAAAGGCCTCGATCTTGTTAATGTGGCTCCCGATGCAAGGCCACCTGTATGCCGAATTATGAACTTCGGTCGGTACAAGTATGAACAAAGTAAGCGGGAAAAGGAAGCACGTAAGCGACAAAAAGTTATAAATGTAAAAGAAATTCGCCTAAGACCTACCATTGATGAACACGACTATCAAGTCAAGCTAAGAAACGCGAAACGCTTTCTGACTGCTGGCGACAAAGTTAAGGTTACCGTTCGGTTTAGAGGTCGTCAACTGGTGCATGCTGATACTGGAAAAGAGTTGTTGACGCGCATGGCTGAAGAGACAGAAGAACTGGGCGTAGTTGAACGGAAACCGCGTTTAGAAGGAATGCAAATGATAATGATTTTAGCCCCTAGGTCCGAGGAAAAGGGAGGCAAATAGCGATGCCAAAGATGAAAACGCGACGTAGCGCTGCCAAACGCTTTAAGTTTACGGGCAATAAAAAGATCAAGCGGTCAAAGGCGTTTAGGGGTCACTTATTAGGCCACAAGACTTCCAAACGCAAACGCCAATTACGCAAATCTACTTTAGTAGACAAAACTGATTACAAACGCGTGCGTAAGATGTTACCTTATGCATAAGGCTAATTGCTGACACAAGGAGGCTCCAACCATGCCAAGAGTAAAGCGCGGTGTCTCTAGTAGACGTCGTCATAAGAAAATACTCAAGCTAGCCCGTGGATATCGAGGTGCCAGAAGCCGCACTTTTAAAGCAGCTAACCAGAGTGTGTTAAAATCGCAGTTCTATGCCCGACGTGATCGAAGGGCCAAAAAACGTGATTTTCGCAAATTATGGATTGCTAGGATTAATGCAGCTGCCAGGTCAAATGGAATTACCTATAGCAGGTTAATAAATGGTCTTAAGCAAGCCGGCGTTGGTATTAACCGTAAAATGCTGGCGGAAATTGCAATACACGATGACCAGGCTTTTTCTGACCTGGTTGCGCTGGCCAAACAAAACCTTGCTAGTCAATAAGAACACCCGGGCTAATTAGCCCGGGTGAACCTTTTAGTTGAGCGTTTGCCTGGATAAACTATAGCTAGGCTTTATTGACAATAAGCGCTTAGTACTGTTTGTATTCGAGAGGAGCTAGTGCTGTGCACACCTTTCGGTTAGAACTCAGTCCTCGTTGGAGACTAACCCCACCTCAAGTCTTAGTTACTGGTTTTGCCGCTGTTATTCTAACAGGCACTTTTCTTCTTACTTTGCCGGTTGCTTCTGTTTCTCATAAGCCGACAGCCTTTATAGATGCCTTGTTTACCGCTACGTCTGCTGTTTGCGTAACCGGCCTAGTCGTGGTTGACACCGGAACTTACTGGAGCCGTTTCGGTCACATAGTACTACTTGGATTAATTCAAATTGGTGGGCTAGGCTTCATGACTCTCTCCACCTTAGCTTCCATATTGTTTGGACGGCGCATTATGCTACACCAGCGCTTAGTCATTCAAGAAGCTTTAAACTGTGTTTCCCTAGAAGGAGTTGTTCGTTTAACTAAAGCAATTCTTAAGTTTACTGTGATAGTAGAAGCAGTAGGGGCTAGCTTCCTCTCTTGGCGTTGGTGGCAACAGTACTCACCTGGTGAAGCTTTTTTCCAGGGGGTGTTTCATTCTGTCTCCGCTTTCTGCAACGCCGGTTTTGACATAAAGGGTGATTTCTTAAGCTTGACTACTTATCGCGGAGATATAGTTGTTAACTTAGTAATTACTTCGCTCATTATTCTTGGTGGCCTAGGTTTTGCCGTTATTGTGGAACTTCTCAATTGGCCCCATGCTGATAAAGTGTCGCTTCATACTCATCTGGTAATAAAAACCACCTTATTGCTAACTATGCTTGGCATGGTATTTATTCTGATCGTTGAAAGCAATAATCCTGCCACCTTGGCTTTAGCTCCCTGGAAAGAGCGGCTGCTAGCATCCTATTTTCAAGCAGTAACACCTCGCACTGCAGGCTTTAATACATTACCTTTGGAATCTCTTAGACCTGCTACTTTATTCTTTCTAACTTTACTAATGTTTGTTGGTGCATCTCCTGGAGGTACCGGAGGCGGTATAAAAACTACAACTTTTGTAATTCTGATCATGAGCATAACTAACACGATTCAAGGTAAAAGCAGAATAGAAATTCGAGAGCGCTCTATTCCTTCTAGACTAGTTCTTAAAAGCATGGCCATAACCCTACTTTCTGCGTTCTTAGTAGTCACTATAACGCTTATTTTATTATTAAGTGATGGGGCTGATTTCCTAACTACACTCTTTGAAACCATATCTGCATTTGGCACAGTTGGGTTATCGATTGCCTTTACCCCTAAGTTATCAGTGTTAGGACGATTCATAATTGCTTCTCTTATGTTTACTGGCAGGGTAGGCCCTCTTACTTTGGCTGTAGCTATCGCGCAACGTCAAAAGCAAAACCATATTAACTACCCTGAAGAGTCGATTGTAGTGGGTTAGGAGGAATGTGTTATCAAAAAACAATATGCGGTTATTGGAGTCGGGCGCTTTGGATCCAGTGTAGCTCGTACTTTGTTTGATATGGGTTACGATGTATTGGCCATAGATAGCGATGAAGAGACTGTTCAAGCCCTGGCCAAAGATGTTACTCATGTTGTCCAAGCCGATGCCACAGATGAAGGAACTCTTCGGGCCGTAGGTATTCGTAATTTTGATGTGGCAGTGGTAGGCATCGGTGATGATATCCAGGCTAGTATTTTAGTAACCGTACTGCTAAAAGAACTGGATGTGCAATATGTTGTAGCTAAGGCCCAAAGCGAACTCCATGGTAAAGTCCTCCATAAAGTGGGCGCTGATAAGGTGGTATTTCCTGAGCGAGATATGGGAACCCGCCTTGCTTTGAATTTAGTTTCTTCCAATATAATAGACAACATACAGCTTTCTCCTGAATACAGCATTGTGGAAATACCCTCTAAAGAAACATGGCATGGACGTTCCTTACATGAACTTAATCTTAGAGCTCGCTTAGGTATTTACGTCCTAGCTATAAAGCGGGGCAGTGAATTATTGGTGGCTCCTTCTGCTGAAGACTTGATTAGAGCCGATGATATTGTTGTGGTGCTAGGAAAAAACAAGGATATAGATCAACTGGAGCGTGTTCAATAATGAAATTTGTTCAGTCACGTAATAATCCATTGGTGCGTAGTATGCGCGCATTGCATTACAACAAAGTCCGGAGATCAAAAAGACAATTCCTTATTGAGGGCGTACGGTTATTGGAAGAAGCAGTAATATCTGGATGCGACATCGACACAGTTTTATACTGTCCTGAAATGACAATTGATACCCGGACACTGGATCTGTTAAATAATCTTCAGGGCAAAGGGGTTACTATTGTAGCTACCACTGAAGCTGTATTGTCTAGTGTGTCGGAAACAAAGTCCCCACAAGGAATAGTGGCCACAGTATGTTTTCCAATCATGCCTAAACCCAACTCCATCATAGAGGGTGCAAATCTTATGGTCTTGGGTGACATGATTCAAGATCCAGGCAATACCGGTACCATTATCCGCACTGCAGAAGCAGTTGGAGCGGGAGGAGTATTTTTCACCGCCGGTTCCGTATATCCATTTAGCGGTAAAGTGATAAGGGCCAGCATGGGGTCATTGTTTCGTCTACCTGTAATAATTCTTGACGATAACGGACAGAAATTGTGCAACTATTGTCTAGACAATGATTGGCAAATAGTTTTTACAGTACCAGAAGGGGGTATACCCTGGTGGCAAGTAAACTTTAAGCAACCAACATTATTGGTTCTTGGTAACGAAGGCTCAGGTATAAGCCATGAGTTACTCGATTTAGAGGGAATCAAGGCTTCTATACCATTGGTGTCTCCGGTGGAATCCCTTAACGTAGCTGTAGCTGGCGCAGTTGTGCTTTTTGAGACTATACGCCAACAGTCATGTTCTGGTGGTTGTAAATAAGAAAGCCTTATGCTATAATCATGGTCAGAAGCTCCCCAACATAAGCAAGGGGTGGATAGCGCATGATGGCCGCGGACTTTTTTTGGCGATTATTCGAGAACACCGGGTCTGTCATCGCCTATCTGGTGTATCGAAAGCTGATGCTTCAGTAAAAAATGGATTATGGCGACGAGGAAGAGAGTACATTTGGTCTACCCTACAGGGAAGAAACGGCCGTGACTGAGAGCCGTACTGGGCAGAACATAATGGAAGTTCACTTCTAAGCTGCAGGCTGAAGTTTTAGTAAGCTGTGCCGGATGGTTTCGTTATCGACCATAAGGGTGCCTTATGGCACTAAAGTAGGGTGGTACCACGAAAGCCTTCGTCCCTTTGACGAAGGCTTTTTTTGTTTACCGAAAAGGAGGCAATCCAAGAATGGAAAGAAAGCTGCAGTCCTTGCTATCAACTGCCTTAAAAGCTATCTCAGATGCAACAACACAGGAAGAACTGGATAAAGTACGTATCAGATTCCTAGGACGCAAGGGCGAATTAACTCAAATTCTTCGACAAATGAAAGATGTCGCTCCGGAAAAACGGCCTATCATTGGTCAACTGGCTAATGAAATTCGCCACCGGCTAGAAACAGAGTTAACTAGCCATATTGAAGAGGTACGACGTTTAGTTCGCCTTAAGCAACTAGAGAGAGAACAACTGGACATTACTTTGCCCGGTGCAACCACGACCCTTGGTCACAAACATCCGCTGTCGTTAGTACTAGAAGACATCGTAAATATCTTTCTGCAGATGGGGTTTGATGTATTTGAGGGCCCAGAAGTGGAGTACGATTATTACAATTTTGAGGCTCTAAATATACCTAAACACCATCCCGCACGAGATATGCAGGACAGCTTCTACTTAACCGAGGAAATTCTTTTACGGACTCATACATCGCCTTTTCAGGCCCGTATTATGGAACAAGTAGCCCCTGAACTTCCTATACGCGTAATTTGCCCTGGCCGTTGTTATCGTCGCGATCTGGCTGATGCTACTCATTCGCCTATGTTTTACCAGACTGAGGTTTTGGTGGTAGACGAAAACGTAAGCTTTGCCAACCTCAAACACACCCTTCTCGTATTTGTTAGGGAAATGTTTGGTAAGGAAAGAAGTATACGTCTGCGCCCCAGTTTTTTTCCATTCACCGAACCCAGTGCCGAAGTTGATATTTCCTGCTTTGCTTGTGAAGGTGAAGGATGCAGTCTCTGCAAAGGAACTGGCTGGCTAGAAGTACTAGGGTGTGGTATGGTGCACCCCAAGGTCTTGGAAATAGCGGGATACGATCCAAGTAAAATTTCAGGATTTGCTGCTGGCATGGGACCGGATAGAATTGCTATGCTCAAATATGGAATCGATGACATTCGCCTTTTCTATGAAAATGACCTTCGCTTTTTGCACCAGTTTTAGAGGAGGGAATAATATGCGTGTACCATATAGTTGGTTACAAGACTATGTGTCTGAAAAACTACCGTCTCCAACACAATTAGCTGATATCTTAACACTAGCCGGGCTAGAAGTAGACAGTATCGAACGGGCTAACCAATTAGACTGGGTCATCGTAGCTCAAGTAGTGGAAATTAAACTCCATCCAGAAACAGAACACCTTTTTGTGGTGCAAGTCAACGCTGGCTCTTTTGGTGTTAAACAATTAGTCACCGGTGCTCAAAATCTGAAACCCGGCCTTAAGGTTCCTTTGGCTCTTCCGGGAGCATCTTTGCCAAATGGTCAAACCATAGAAGCTTCAAGATTTAAAGGATTGTTGTCAGAGGGTATGCTCTGTTCTTCTCAGGAGCTCTCTTGGGAAGAACCGGAAGGAAAGGAAACCACCGGTATATTGATCCTGCCAAGAACAGCTAATCCAGGGGATAGTGTGGCTCAAGTTTTACAGTTAGGGGACATAGTGCTGGATATAGAAGTAACTCCAAACCGGTCCGATTGTCTTAGCATGATTGGAGTGGCCCGTGAAGTAGCAACTGCTACCGGAGCCAAACTTGTTCTACCACAAACCATGGTTCCTGTTCCCAAGAGTAACGAGGATGAGGGTTCGCTATTTGATATTACTGTTGCTGCACCTGATCTTTGTCATCGATATGCAGGGGCCTTGATTAGCAATGTCTCACTTGGTTCCTCACCTGCATGGCTTAAACAACGGCTGATGGCAGCAGGCATGCGTCCCGTTAACAACATTGTGGACATCACCAATTACGTTATGTTGGAAACAGGGCAGCCTCTGCACGCCTTTGACTATTCCAAGCTAGCTCAGAAACAAATTGTCGTGCGCCATGCACGCCCAGACGAAGTTTTGATTACTCTAGATGGAACCGAACAAAAACTAACTGAAGATATGTTAGTTATTGCCGACGGTGAAAAGCCGCAGGCTCTGGCCGGTATCATGGGGGGGTTGAACTCAGAGATAACAACTAACACAGATACCGTACTCTTAGAATCGGCTTCTTTTGCCAATATCAATATCCGTCGCACAGCTCGTTCCTTAGGAATGAGAACCGAAGCATCGTTACGATTCGAACGTGGTGTCGACCCAAATGGAGTCCTATTTGCTTTGCACCGAACCAGCATGCTCCTAAAAGAATTAGAAGCTGGGGAACTAGGTAGTATACTCGACGTTTATCCCGAACCTGTTACACCACACGTTATCACTGCCAACCCTGATCGTATGCGTCGTCTAATCGGAGCCTCAATAGAAGATGTATTTATTAAGAAAGCGTTGGAAAGATTGCAGCTTCAGGTAGTACAAGAAAGCAGGGATACACTTCAAGTACGAATTCCCACCTTCCGACAAGATCTCAAGCAGGAAGCTGATTTGGTGGAAGAAGTGGCTCGCCTATATGGTTTCGATCGCATTCCAGCTCTACCTTTAGAAGGTAAACTAAAGATAGGTCGAAGGCCATTAGAACTTAGTATTGAACTACAAATCAAAGATATTCTTCGTGGTTGTGGCCTCGACGAGGTACAGACCTACAGTTTCATAAATCCCAAAAGCATGGCTAAGCTTAAGCTGTCCCCAAATGACAATCAGGAAAATCTGATACCTCTCATGTTCCCTCTAAGCGAAGAACAATCTGTGCTGCGTACCACATTATTACCTAGCTTGTTAGAAGTTGCTGCCTTTAACCTCCGACACAAAGCTAAGGCTATAAACATCTTTGAGATAAGTCGCGTGTATCTGCCCGAAAGAATGCCACTTACTGAATTACCCTCCATGCCTCGCCATCTAGCCATAGTCTTGGCTGGTACAAAAGGTGAGGACTCATGGCAAAGTAAGTCACAGGAGAACGATTTTTATCGCCTTAAGGGAATACTAGAGACACTAATTCATAAGTTAGGTGTATCGGGAAAATTTGTCCCCAGTGCTTTAAACTGTTATCATCCTGGTCGACAAGCCACCTTTAAGATGAATGAGAACGAACAACTTGCTTCTTTAGGCGAGCTCCATCCGGATGTGGCCGAATCCTTCGATTTGGCAACGCGTGTTTATGCATTAGAACTGGATCTATCAGCCTTGTTTATGCAAATGGAACTTACAAGGAAATATCAGCCTTTACCACGCTATCCTAGTGTAGAGCGTGATTTGGCCTTAACAGTTCCCCAAGATATTGAAGCTATCGTAGCTGAAGAAGTTATTAGGGAAGCCGCTGGACCTTATCTTGCACAATTGAAGCTGTTTGATGTTTACCTTGGGGAACCTATACCAATAGGTTATAAAAGCCTCGCGTATTCTTTGTTGTTCCGTGCGCCAGATCATACACTTACAGAGGAAGACATAAATCCTCACATAGAGACGATCCTTCAACATGCTGCAGAAAAACTGGGCGCTTTTGTAAGACACTAGAGAAAGCAAAAGAGGTTACGATAGAGCAGGAGTTTTCTCTCTACATGCTGAATACAGTCATAAACTACACTAGCTGATGCAAAAATGAGGGTGAGAGTCATGACTGTCAATACTGAGAACCGAGTAACTGTTCGTATTTTAGGAGAAGAATACGTGGTTAAGGGCAAAGCGCCGGCTGACCGCATTCGCAAGCTTGGCAGCTATGTGGATGAGATTATGTCTGAAATTAGGCAGAACAATCCTTGCCTTAGCACTATGCAAGTAGTCATCTTGGCAGCAATAAACATTGCTGCCAAACTTCATCGAACGAAAGAAGATTACGATGAACTCTTGCAGCTGCTTCAGGATTACGATTCACCTTCTGAATCAACCTGAATCCAGGAGTGAAGACACGTGAGCCTGCTGGACCTGGGTATCATCCTTATCTTAGTCTTCCATATGGTTATGGGCTGGCGGAAAGGTTTGCTCAGCATGTTAGGAGATATGGGCGGACTTGTGTTGGGACTGTGGCTAGGAACTCGTTATGTAGGGCACATGGTCGCCTTTGTCACTCCTTACTTGGTGGGGCCAGCCTGGCTTCTGTCTGCTCTTTTTTTTCTAGGCTTGTTTGTGGCTGGGAGGGTAGCTGCTAAAGCCGTTGCTAACATCATCAAGCGTGCGATCTATATTCCCGGACTCTCTAGCATGGACCGATTCGCAGGGGCAGCTGTAGGACTAGGTATCGGCACCATTGTGGTTACTTTTGTTATCGGCATATTAGCTTACCTGCCGTGGCCTTACTTCGTTAAACTTATACAGGCCTCGGAAATAGGCCAATATTTCTGGTCAGTTGCCCCTGCGTTCGGCCGTTTCTTCTGGCAGGGACTGGGTCCACTGTTACCACTACCCTTGGCTGGCCCTGAAACTAGGTATTTATCTTACGTAATACTGTCTGATGCTTAAAGACCGCTACAAGGGGAACCTTAGGTTAAGGGGGACAATTGTGAATAATCTTGAGATTTCCTGGGTCTTTCTTGAAATTGCCGATCTACTAGAAATTAAAGGGGCTAATCCCTTTAAAATACGCTCTTACAGGCAAGCATCTCGTCTGTTAGCTAGCTTAGACGAGGACATTAGTGTTTATTGGGCTGAAAATCGATTAACAGAACTACCGGGGATAGGGCAGGCTTTAGCCGCTAAGATTCATGAGTTATTGGACAGCGGGCAATTAACCTATCTAAAAGAGTTGCGCCAAGAAGTACCTGCCCAGTTACGACAGCTCTTACTTATTCCAGGTGTAGGTCCTCGTACGGTTCACACCATACATGAACATTTGGGCATCGCTAACTTGGAAGAACTAAAGAAAGCGGTGTCCCAGCAAAAACTGCGCGAACTTCCTGGACTGGGAACTAAGTCCGAGCTAGCAATCAAAGGAGCCCTAGCCAAAATGGGCCGTGTGTCCGTAGGGTTGCCTTTAGGGGAAGCTGCTACCGTAGCCTATGAGTTGGCTGAGGCTATGGGACAATTGCCTGTAGTGGAATATATAGAAGTAGCAGGCGAGATAAGGCGAAGAGAAGAATTTGTGCATCAAGCGATCTTGGTAGTTGGTGCACGATTAGATCTAGCTGAAGATATCCTCGCCACTTTTTCTTCTGCACCTTACGTCCGAAAAGTCATCAACGCCAGTCCCACTGACATAACGGTGCTGTTAGGTATCGGTGGGCTCAAACTTCGGCTTGTTGTGGTAACACCATCTGAGTTTCCAACACAACTCTGCTACTATACAGGTTCAAAAGAGCACTGGCTACACTTAGTCGCTCAAGCTAAAAAACACCAACTGGAACTTACACCCCATGCGCTCATTGGGAAACATGGGCCTATAATTATAGAAACCGAAGAAGATCTTTATCGGTATTTGAGATTAGAGTACGTTATACCGGAACTTCGGGCTGGTAAAGAAGAGGTGTTGTCAGCAGCACAAGGAACTTTACCCCAAGTTATTTCTCTTGAACAAATCAGAGGAGATTTGCACTTGCATACCAACTGGAGCGATGGTAAGGAGAGTGTTGCCTCGTTGGCTCAAGCTGCCATAGAACGCGGATATGAATATATTGCTATTACTGATCATTCCCAAAGGTTAAGAATTGCCCGCGGATTAGATGCCCGCCGACTTAACAAACAGATCGAAGAAATTAAAGCAGTAAGGCCCAAATTCCCCAACTTGACAATTCTAGCGGGAATTGAAGTAGACATTTTGGCTGACGGCCAGTTAGACCTTCCAAACGAATTATTGGCCAAGCTAGACCTTGTTATCGCCTCGGTTCATTCTGGTTTTAAACAAGATCGAGAGACTATGACCAAACGAATTCTATCTGCTTTGCGTAATCCATACGTAGATATTTTAGCTCATCCAAGCGGGCGACTCATAGGAAGAAGACCTGCTTATCAAGTAGATCTGGATACAGTCCTAAAGGAGGCCCAACAACTGGGTAAAATTATGGAAATAAATTCATCCCCTGAACGACTGGATCTTAATGCTGAGTGGGCAAGCAAAGCTAAGAATCTTGGACTAAAACTTGCCATTAACACCGACGCCCATGATGCTCAACGTCTGGCAGATATGGAATACGGCGTAAGCGTAGCCAGACGCGCCGGCCTAGAAGCCGAAGATGTTGTAAATACCTGGCCGGCTGTACGACTAAAGTGGTGTTTTCAATCTATCAGGGGGTAATTTGAATATGCTTACAACCATCAAAACAAGGGATAAGCTCGAATGGGATAAAATTATCAAAAAACTAAGCTCTCATGCCAGCACTTCATTAGGGAAAGGGCTCTGCCAAGAATTGCTACCATCAAACGATGCCGATTTTATTAAAAGCAGCCAAGCCGAGACTAGCGAAGCAGTTGGGCTCTTATGCCGTGGAGCTAATGTTCCTTTAAGTGGTATCAGCGATATTCGACATTTTATTAGCCATTGTAAGCGCGGAGGTATGCTTAGCATTGATGCCTTCTATCGTATCCGACTTTGCCTGGAAGGCGGTAGAAGAGTTAGAACATTTTTACTCACCGAGGGAACGACTTCGTTTTTCCTGGAAATGGGGGCTGACATGACGCTGTTTCCGGCATTACTGTCAGAACTTCAGCGATGCGTCCTTGGCCCTGAAGAATTATCTGACAAAGCAAGCCCGGATTTATTGCGCTTAAGGCGTGAAATTATGAGCCTAGAAAACAAAATACGTGAACATATGGATGCCATGATTCGTTCATCCACAGTACAAAAATATTTACAGGAACCACTGATTACCATGCGCGGTGATCGCTATGTTTTACCTGTCAAACAGGAATTTCGTCAACACGTTCCCGGTGTTGTTCACGACCAATCTTCAAGCGGTGCCACTGTATTCATTGAGCCCTTAACTACGTTTGAATTGGGAAATCGGTTACGAGAAACTCAATCTCAAGAAGAAAAAGAAGTAGAGCGAATTTTAACCAATCTTTCCAGCCAGGTTGCCAATAATGCAGACGGAATTGAAAATCTGTTAAACCAGTTAGCCCATCTGGATTTTATCTTGGCCAAAGGAAAATTTGCTTTGGATTTGAAAGCATCTGCACCTAGACTTAATGAAAATGGCCACCTCAAATTGTACCAAGCCAGACATCCGCTTTTAGGTAAAGGGGTGGTTCCGGTAACTGTCTGGCTGGGCCGTAGCTTTAAAACATTAGTAGTAACAGGCCCTAATACAGGCGGGAAGACTGTACTGCTAAAAACCGTTGGTTTATTAGTATTAATGCATCAGGCCGGTTTACACATCCCGGCACAAGAAGATAGCGAGTTACCTGTTTACCAACAAGTGTTTTGCGATATCGGTGATGAGCAAAGCATAGAGCAAAATCTTAGCACGTTTTCCGCTCATATGACAAACATAGTGGCGATTTTGCAAGAATGTACCCCGCACAGCCTTGTACTACTTGATGAACTTGGCGCCGGCACCGATCCCAGCGAAGGAGCAGCACTTGGCATGGCTGTTCTTCAGTACTTAGGGCAGATTGGCGCAGCTACCATTGCTACCACCCATTACAGTGAGCTAAAAGTTTTTGCTTATAGCCAACCAGGTGTAGAAAATGCATCGGTGGACTTCAACCCTGTTACTCTACAGCCTACCTACCGTCTTATCATCGGCCTTCCTGGACGCAGTAATGCCTTTGAAATTGCTGCTCGTTTAGGGCTGCCGGAAGAAATAGTTGAAAAAGCCCGGTCATTCTTGTCCCATACTGATGTACGAACAGATGACCTTGTTCGTTCTCTGGAGGAAAAACGTCAACGATTAGAGCAACTTACTAAAGAAGCTGAAGCGGCAAAAAGAGAAGCAGATAAATTCCGCCACGAATGGAAAAAGCGAAAAGAAGCACTGATTTCCAAGGAAGTAGATATGGTACTGCGAGCAAAAGAAGATGCTACCAGAACGCTAAATTACGCCCGTCGAGAAACCGAGAGGATCATTAAAGAGCTCCGGAACCAAACTTCCAGACTCCTGGAAAAAGACCGTACCCTCTTGGCCGAAACTACACGATCTGATCTGGCTAAAGTAAACGAGTTGGTAGATGAAACATTACAGGAACACGAAGATACCTCGCTTGTGCACGAAGAAGTAGTTGCGGGCAAACCGTTAAAATTAGGACAGACCGTGTTTATTCCTCACCTTAAGGTGAAAGGGACAATAATAGATCACCCTGATTCCGAAGGAAATGTAAGGGTGCAAGTGGGGATCCTAAAAATGACCCTCCAAACCAAAGAACTTCAAGTCGTCTCCAATTCTGAGAGTCGCGAGCGAAAATCTTCTATGGGTGTACTTGCCAGTAGCAAAGCCCAGACAATATCGCAGGAACTGGACTTACGTGGACTTACAGTTGGGGACGCTGAATACTCGCTGGGGAAATACTTAGACGATGCCCGCTTGGCAGGTTTAGAACGGGTTCGGCTTATTCATGGCAAAGGTACAGGTGCTCTTCGGCAAGCTGTACATGATTACCTTAGAAATCATCCGCAAATTAAGTCATTCTCATTAGCCGGTTATCGCGAAGGGGGTACCGGTGTCACCATAGCATTCTTAAAAAAATAAGGAGCCCATACAGGCTCCAAAAAGTCACTAATCTTATTAGGAAGTATTTGTTAATACGATGCCCTCAATCCTTATTGTTGGTGGGACCATTGGTATCATCGTTACTATTAGGCCATTCGTAGTTATTTTCGCCGTTACCCGGTTGGCCTGGTTCGATAGGATAACCAGAGTTCGGTCCATGCACATTGCAAATCTCCTTCGGTTCAGTACCAGGTACAAATAGTTTTAGCTCTGCTTCAGGACAATATTGTGTAGCCAAAGCCTGACTATCTGGACAAACATACATTTCTATTGATGCCACCGGCGGGGTAGCATGTTCTTCACAAGTCTCAACAGGCACCTCGTTAACAGCATCTGACGGCTTTCTACCATCAGCACGAATAGCATAGGGCTCTTTTCTTTGAATAAACACTTTAGTTACTGGATCCGGGCAATACTCAGTAGCTAATTCACCTGTTTCAGAACAAATAGTGGCCGTAACATGAACATCACATGTGGTCTTAGGTTCTGTTCCTTGGATAAAATAATCAGTGACTAGGTTCTCTTGAGGACAAATATTACCTGGTAGGTGGCCGGATTTATTACAAACTGTTACCTTTACCAGGCCACCTGGTTGAGTGAAATTACTCACAGGAGTGTTAGCTAAGGCTAATTGCATAAAGCGTCCCCAGATTCGAGCCGGAAAGCCACTGCCGATATTATGGCGGCTAAGATAAGTACGCGAGCCTTCCTCTTTGGCGTCTGAGCCAATCCATACAGCGGTAGCCAAATCAGGAGTATACCCAACAAACCATACGTCATTGTTACCAGTGGTGGTCCCAGTCTTACCGGCAGCAGGCCGACCAACTATAGCTGCCGAACTACCGGTTCCCCGTGTGATCACTCCACGTAACATGTCAGTTAACACATAGCTTACCTGTGGAGAAAGCACCGTCTCACGAATAACCTCGCGCTCCCAAATAACATTGCCTTCATTATCCTTTACCAAAGTTACCGGAGACGGCTTAATACGAGAACCCCCATTGGCAAGCACTCCATAGCTTGCTGCCATCTCCAGTGGGGACACGCCATCAGTCATTCCTCCTAAAGCCAAAGCTAGCTGTCGGTCATTATAGGCACCGGACTTGACTAACGTAGAAACCCCCATTTTTTCTGTAAGAGCAATCACATTGTCGGGGCCTACTTGTTCCATTAGCTTAACAGCCATAACATTGATGGAACCCTCGAGCCCAACCCGAAGGGTGGTTAGTCCACGGAATACATGGTTATAATTATTAGGCCACTCCTTCCCGTTATAAACGGTAGGAGCATCATCAAGAACAGAGCCAGGCGACCAACCTTGTGCTAAAGCTGTAGCGTACACAAACGGCTTGAAGGCGGAACCTGGTTGACGCAAAGCTTGTACTGCCCGGTTAAACTTTGTCTCACCCCAATCCCGTCCACCAACTAGGGCCCTGACTTCACCGGTGGCTGGATCCAGGGCTACCAAAGCACCTTGTGGTTGGGTGATTCCATTCTTGTCTTTTTCCCCTGCCGGCAAATTCTCTAGCAGAGTCTTTTCTGCCGCTTGTTGCATAGTCGGATCTAAAGTGGTATATATCTGTAGCCCACCACGATAAATAGCATCGTAGACACCTTTTTCGGAACCATATATGGAAGCAAGTTCGTCTACTAAGGTACTGATAACATAATCAATAAAATATGGGGCCGGCCGCTTTGTGCCTCCTTGAGCTGACTTAATTTCTATAGGGCAGTTCTTGGCTGCAACAGCTTCCTCTTCCGTTATATACCCAACGCGTACCATGTTGTCCAGAACTATCTCTTGTCTGGCTTTAGCGTTTTCGAAGGCATCAAATGGAGAGTACCGAGACGGATTTTTGGTTATACCAGCCAAAAATGCTGATTCGGCTAGATTCAATTCAATAACATCTTTTCCAAAATAAGTGCGGCTGGCAGCCTGAACACCATACGCTCCATGGTTAAAGTAGATTTCGTTAAAGTACATCTCCAAGATTTGGTCTTTAGTAAAGCGCCGTTCTACTTGTATAGCCAATATGGCCTCTTGAACCTTGCGCTTTAGCGTTTGCTCCTGGGTGAGAAATGCGTTCTTAACCAATTGCTGTGTAATCGTGCTCCCACCTTCAAAGGATTGACCTGATACTATACGCCAGGCAGCACGAGCTATAGCTTTGGGATCAATCCCAAAATGCCGGTAAAAACGAATGTCTTCTGTTGCAATAAAAGCCTGTTTCAATTCAGTTGGGATTTTGTTCAGATCAACCGGCAAACGATTCTCAACCCCATGAAGTCGAGTAAATATTTCTCCTTTAGCATCATACACAGTAGATGTGGCATTCGTTTCCTCTAATATGCTTGGATCAAACCGTGGCATCGTACGCACACACCCAACCAGAAACGCTGCCAACGCCCCTGCTAGGAGCATCATAATAACAGCAAATAAGAAAAAGGGAATTTTTAACCTTCCCCGAGCTCTCTTTGCCATGAGTGTTCCTCCTTAAGTTGCCGACTATATAATATGTTATAGCATTGTTGCCTTATATTGTTCGACACCCCGTGCCAATATCCTGCCAACCGTACCGGGCAAACCCTTGTAAGCCAAGTGACTGTAGTCTGTTGCCAAGTCAGGTTAAGCGTGCTATAATGCGGATAATAGCAAAAAGGTGAAGATGAGGATAAGTAACTTCCTGGTTACTGCACAGAGAGTCGGCGGTAGGTGCAAGCCGATCATACCGGGTTGTAAAATTACACCTCAGAACTGCAGGCTGAACTAAACAAGTAGGCTGTGCCGGTATCCACCGTTATTGGGAATTTAGAGTGGCTGCTATTAGCAGCAATAAGGGTGGTACCGCGTGAAGAGAGTCTTCTCGTCCTAGGACGAGAAGACTCTCTTTGCTTATCATTTTAATTATATGGAAAGGAGATCATGCTATGACGTTGGACGAACAAATGGAAGTTTTTATGCGGGGGACGGCTGAGATTATTTCACCGGAAGAACTGCGTAAGAAGATACAGAAAGCAAATCAAGAAAAACGCCCCCTGCGCATCAAACTCGGTGTAGACCCTTCTGCTCCTGAAATCCACCTAGGCCATACAGTTCCTTTGCGCAAACTACGCCAACTACAAGAGATAGGTCACGAAATTGTATTTCTAATCGGTGATTTTACCGGTAGAATCGGTGATCCTAGTGGGCGCTCAGAAACCAGAAAACAACTTACCGAAGAAGAGATGGCAATCAACGCAAAGACTTATACCGATCAAGTATTTAAGATACTCGATCCCGAAAAAACGATCGTAGAATACAATAGCCGTTGGTTAGGTGCACTCACTTTTACCGAGGTAGTGCAATTAGCTGCCAAGACAACTGTAGCTAGAATTCTAGAGCGAGATGATTTTGCTACCCGGTTCTCAGAAAATCGTCCTATAGGACTTCATGAATTCTTATATCCGCTAATGCAGGGTTATGACTCAGTAGCTCTCAAGGCAGATGTGGAACTTGGAGGAACCGATCAGAAGTTTAATCTTCTCATGGGCAGGCAATTGCAACGTGACTTTGGACAAGAGCCTCAGATTTGCCTCACGCTACCAATCTTAGAAGGAATAGACGGGAACCAAAAAATGAGCAAAAGCCTGGGCAACTATATTGGAATCGATGAAGCTCCAGCGGAAATGTACGGCAAGACAATGGCTATTCCCGATGAAATTATGCTCAAGTACTACGAACTAGTAACTGATATACCCATGTCTGAAATTAGGGGCATTGAATCAGGTCTTAAAGACGGCTCTATTCATCCCCGTAATGCTAAAATGAGGTTGGCTCGGGAAATTGTCACCTTGTACCATGGCTCGGTAGCAGCTAAGGAGGCCGAAGAAGCTTTTAAGACGGTGTTTCAACAGGGTGATATCCCTGACGATGTGCCTGAGTTTTCTCTACCGAACGAGCTTCTGGATGAAAATGGTAGCATCTGGATTGTTCGCCTGCTTACCAGTCTAAAACTGTGCAACTCCAGCAGTGAAGCTCGGCGTCTTATTAGGCAAGGAGCCGTAAGTATCGATAACCAAAAACAACAAGATCCCGAAGCTCATATCAAAACCCGGAAGGGATTGTTAGTGCGTGTAGGTAAGAGAAGGTTTGCCCGTTTAACCTAAAAACCAGTGCCGCGCCCTTTGATATAACTTTAGGCTCGATTATCGCCAAGTAACTACCACGACATAGGCATAAAATCCTTACAGACAGAACACCATGACACTATTTGTTCCCTCCCTCATAGACTGTAAGGGGGAGGTGAGGTCATGAGGTGGGGCCGGCGGTACAGCCACGAACCACTGTTTGTTGTGGTTCTAGTATGTTCGCTTCTCTTCATTGGTAGCTTTCTCATCATTGAACGAAACATTAAGCCAACGCTGTTAGCGCTGGCAGAAGCCAAAGCAAAGATCCTGGCAATTCAGGCCATAAATTCTGCCGTTAACCAAGAAATTGTGGAGACGGTAAAGTATCAGGATCTAATTGCTATTCATAAAGATACCCGCGGGAAAATAGTACTTATGCAGCCAAATACGGTTGAAATATCCCGCTTGGCATCTAAAACCACTGCCTTTATCCAGGAACAGTTGGAAGCCCTTAACGATCAAAGTATAGTTTTGCCTTTAGGGCAGGTGTTTGGTAGTGCTTTATTAGCTAATATGGGGCCACGCATTAGAGTGTCAGTGGTGCCTTTAGGTACGGTAAATGTCAGCCTCGTCAGCGATTTTAAGGAGGCTGGTATTAACCAGACACTACATCAACTCTTCTTGGAAATCGAGGCCGACGTTCAAATTGTAATCCCCCTGGTGCGTTCTACCACCCAGGTTCAAACCGCTGTACCACTAGCTCAAACAGTAATTGTAGGTGAAGTACCACAGCAATATTGGCAACTTTTTAGCCCGTAAAAACCGTCAAAAGTCAACATTTGCGAGCCTTTAGCTTGCCTTGCCAGTGGAGCTAAAGCATGTTATACTACAAACGGATGTTACAGGTGAAGCAGGCACTCTGTTATTGGAGTGTATCAGTTGGAAGAGTGGGTTTTGGCCCACTCTTTACTGTTAATACTGTATTACAACAAGTAAAGGGGGAATATTGGTGAGTAAAGTAACAGAAGCCGTAAGTCGCTTGGCAAAACCGGTGGCCCAAGAGGAAGGGCTGGAACTAGTGGACGTAACCTTTACTAAAGAAGGTAATCGTTTTTTCCTCCGGGTGTTTATTGACAAACCAGGTGGAATCGGGATCGATGATTGCGAGCGCTTGAGCAATAAACTAACTACAATACTAGATGCTCACGATCCTATTTCTCAATCGTACTATCTAGAGGTTTCCTCGCCGGGACTAGATCGCCCGTTAAAGCGGGATACTGATTTTGAGCGATTCCAAGGGCGACAAGTTACGATACATACCTTTGCACCTGTTGAAGGCCAGCGACGCTTAACCGGAATCCTCCTTGGATTAATAGATGACGAAGTTCAACTGGATCTGGGTAAAGATGAGATAATGTCTATTCCCCGCAATAATATTTCCCGGGCACGGTTGGTACCTGAAGTAAACTGGGAGGGACTAAAGTGAACCGCGAATTTCTCGGAGCTCTTAATGAACTAGAAAAAGAAAGAGGCATAAGTAAAGAAATTGTGTTGGATGCCTTGGAAGCAGCCCTGGTATCAGCATACAAGAAAAACTTTTCTTCTGCTCAGAACGTGCGCGTAGAAATTTGCCGTGAGACAGGAGAAGTAAAGGTTTTTGCCCGGAAAATAGTGGTCCAAAAGGTGGAAGATTCAAGACTTGAAGTGTCACTAGAGGAAGCTAAGTTGCTTGATCCACGTTATGAAATAGAAGACATTATAGAATTTGAGGTAACTCCCCGAGAGTTTGGACGTATTGCCGCTCAAAATGCTAAGCAAGTGGTAGTACAACGTATTCGAGAAGCTGAACGTGGTATTATTTTTGAAGAATTTGCTGACCGGGAAGGGGATATTGTTACCGGCCTGGTACAGCGATTAGAACAGCGCAATTTTCTGGTGGATCTTGGCCGTGCAGAAGCTATTTTGGCCGCCGGCGAACAGATGCCCAATGATGTTTACCGAGCAGGTGAAAGAATCAAGGCATATGTACTTGAAGTAAACCGGACAACCAAAGGACCGCAGATTATGTTGTCGCGTACACATCCTGGCTTTCTGAAGCGCTTATTTGAATTGGAAGTCCCAGAAATTCACGATGGTACGGTAGAAATAAAAGCCATCGCCCGTGAAGCCGGCTTACGTTCTAAAATGGCTGTTTGGGCACGAGACCCTAACGTTGATCCAGTTGGAGCTTGTGTAGGCCCGCGGGGACTTAGAGTGCAATCGGTTGTAAGCGAGCTTAGAGGCGAAAAAATCGATATTATTAAGTGGAGCAGTGTTGTCGAGGAGTTTATCGCCAGCAGTCTCAGTCCGGCTAAAGTAGTTCATGTTGACTTGAATGAGGACGAGAGAATAGCACGTGTTATGGTACCGGACAACCAGCTATCCTTAGCCATTGGTAAGGAAGGACAAAATGCCCGTTTGGCAGCCAAGTTAACGGGCTGGAAAATCGACATCAAAAGTGCTGTCGAGTTGGAAAAGGGAGATGAACAAGCAGACTCCCAGGCTATGGTAGATGAGGTGGAGGTGCATGAAGAAACATGAAAAAACGTCGGGTACCTATGCGCATGTGCGTAGGCTGCCAAGAGATGCGACCAAAAAAGGATCTCTTGCGAGTAGTGCGTACTCCGGATCAGAGAGTAGAAGTGGATCGAACAGGCAAAAAATCAGGGCGGGGGGTATATATTTGTCCTCACCGAAGTTGTCTGGAGACTGCTCTCAAGGCCAGGCGACTACAAAGATCCCTGGAAGCAGATCTTCCTCCGGAGGTTATCCGAGAACTGGAGGATCGGCTGGTAGAAATCTAGTTTCGGTACTAGGATTACTGGGGTTAGCCCGTAAAGCAGGCAAACTGGTTATTGGTGAACAAGCTGTTCGAAAGTCACTGCAGCTATCACAAGTTCACTTATTGGTACTGGCTACGGATAGCAGCACTCGCACAAAACTTGGTTTTGCCACGTACGCAGACGCTAGTAATATTACCATCCTTGAAATTGGCACGAAGACTGAGCTTGGTAGTAAGCTAGGTAGAAACTTGGTTGCTGTGGCAGCCATAAACGATCCATCGTTAGCACAGGAAATTATCCGTAAGTGGGAAAGCGTAGAGAATTAGAAACTACGGGGGTGACAGAATGGGCAAACTACGCGTATATGAATTGGCCAAAGAACTCAAAGTCACAAGTAAAGAACTGTTAGAGCTTTTGGCTGAAATGGATATTAAAGTTAAGAATCATATGAGTACATTGGACGAGGATGTTATAAAGCAGGTTTTGGATAGTCTCGGTGAGGTAAATGATGTGCCCGACATCGACTCAGAAGAAGAGGAAGTAACTGAACCAAGATCAAGAAAAGGTAACTCTAAACGGCCTAGTGGCAAAAAAGGAGGTCGCCGTGAAGACACTAGGCGAGGGCGAGACAGCGAACAATCTACAACTGTAACAGAGGGGGGCTTAGATACTAGCCCTGCTCAAGAAGTTCAGCTACCGCCTTCGCTCACCGTTCAAGATTTGGCAACCATACTGGAAAAGCCTGGAGGACAAATAGTCAAGCTCCTTTTTGATCGAGGTATCATTGCTGGCCTTAATCAAGCTATTGACTACTCCGCTGCCGCTCAGGTAGCCGAAAAACTGGGCTTTAAGGTAAGACCCATAGAAGAACAACTTCCAGTGTTAGAAGAAGTCAAAGATCGACCTGAGCAACTTCGCGACCGTCCACCGGTGGTGACAGTAATGGGTCACGTTGATCATGGAAAAACTTCTCTTTTGGATGCCATTCGTCGTACTAAGGTTACTGCTGAAGAAGCAGGCGGTATTACACAACACATAGGGGCATCGGTGATTTCTTCCGGTGGCCGTAAGATTGTGTTTCTCGATACGCCTGGCCATGAAGCATTTACTGCTATGCGTGCACGGGGTGCTCAAGTAACAGACATAGCTATCCTTGTTGTTGCTGCTGACGACGGTGTTATGCCTCAGACTGTCGAAGCCATTAACCATGCTAAAGCAGCTAAGGTACCTATCATTGTAGCTATTAACAAGATCGATAAGCCTGGTGCTCGTCCTGATGTGGTGAAGCAACAGCTAACTGAATATGGTCTAATACCGGAAGAGTGGGGCGGGGATACCATTTGTCTGCCGGTCTCTGCGAAACACAAAGAAGGTATTGATGACCTTCTGGAAATGGTTTTGTTGCTGGCTGATCTGAAAGAGTTCAAGGCTAACCCTAAGCGAAAAGCTGTAGGCACTATCGTAGAAGCTGAATTAGATCGAGGACGGGGTCCTGTAGCTACTGTATTAGTGCAAAGAGGTACATTACGCGTTGGCGATGCAATTATAGCTGGCACTGCGTCCGGTAAGGTTCGAGCCATGACCAATGACAAAGGTAACCGAGTCAATGAAGCCGGCCCCTCAATCCCAGTTGCTGTTCAAGGGTTTAGTGAAGTCCCCCAAGCTGGCGATATCATGCGAGTGGTGGCCAATGAAAAAATTGCCCGGACCCTTGCAGAAGAAGAGAGAAGCCGTTTGCGCGAAACAGAACTTCAGACCAGAGGCGGCCTTACGTTAGATGAGCTATATCTCCGTATCCAAGAAGGTGAAATCAAAGAACTCAACATAATAATCAAGGCTGATGTGCAAGGGTCAGTGGAAGCCATACAGCAAGCCTTAGAAAAGCTTTCCACTACCGAAGTGAAGGTAAATGTGATTCACGGAGGAGTAGGTGCCATCACAGAAACAGACATTATGTTAGCTGCTGCGTCCCAAGCTATTGTCGTTGGGTTCAACGTCCGACCTGAAGGAAAAGCAACTCAGACTGCAGAGGCAGAAAATGTAGATATTAGGCTTTATCGCGTAATCTACGACGCCATCGAAGATGTGAAAGCAGCCATGGAAGGCATGTTGGCACCCAAAATCCGTGAAATGCTTTTAGGAAAGGCAGAAGTTCGTGCCACCTTCCATGTGCCTAAAGCAGGAACCATTGCCGGTTGTTATGTGCGGGATGGAAAAATAAGCCGGGATGCGCAAGCGCGTCTGGTAAGAGATGGCATTGTAATCCATGAAGGCCCCATTGGTTCCTTGCGCCGGTTTAAGGATGATGTGCGCGAAGTGGCCGCCGGATATGAATGTGGCATTGGGTTGGCTAATTACCAAGATATTAAAGAAGGCGATCTCATAGAAGCATTTAAGATTGAAGAGGTTCCCGCTACTCTTTGATCTGCACAATAAGCACCAGTTTCTAAAACGCGGAGGTGTACCTGATGGGAAAATTGCGCGTAGCCAAGTTAGAAGTAGCTATCCAACAGGAAATCGGCGAGCTAATACAGCGTGAACTTAAGGATCCTCGCATAGGGTTTGCCTCGGTTACCAAAGTAACTGTATCAGGGGATTTGCGCTACGCTAATGTATATGTAAGTGTCCTCGGAAACGACGAAGAGAAAAAAGAAACTCTTGAGGGACTTGGGCGAGCTACTGGATTTATTCGCCATGAACTGGGTCAGCGTATAAGATTGCGATATACTCCAGAGCTTACATTTCATTTGGACGAATCTATTGCTCATGGCATAGAGTTAACTAACTTTATTGACCGCCTCCAGGAAGGAGCCGAAAAAAATGATAATACCCCACCTTCAAGAGATAAAAAGCGCCCTAAATCAGAGCCCTAATCTACTCCTGTTTTGCCACGTAGACCCTGACGGAGATGCCCTAGGTTCCCTCTTAGGCCTGGGGCTGGCTCTGAAAGATCATGGTTGGCAGGTACAATTAATTAGTCCTGACGGTGTGCCCGCTAACTATCAGTTTTTACCTGGTACCGAATATGTCACTACATCGTTTACCACTGAGGGCCAAGCAACAGCAATAATCCTAGATTGTGGTGACTTAGATCGATTGGGTACCATAACCGATAAAGTGTCCTCATTGCATAGTATAATAAATATCGATCACCATTCTACCAACACAAAGTTTGGTGCTATAAATTGGGTAGAGCCCAAGGCTTCGGCAACTGCTGAAATGATATTTTTCCTGCTCAAAAAACTTGCTATTCCACTTACTGTAAAAACGGCTACTTGCTTGTACACAGGAATTCATACCGATACGGGTGGATTTCGCTATGAAAACACCACGGCTAGAGTCCATCAAGTGGCAGAGCAACTCCTTAAGATTGGTGTTAAGCCCTGGAAAATTGCCGATGAAATATATGATAGAAAATCAGTTACCCAATTACAACTTCTTCAGAAAGCACTCCAGCGACTTAGTGTCAGTACTGACGGCCAAATTGCCTGGATCAGTCTCCCTTATGATATTGTTCAATACTATACTGATGAAGATCTTAGCGGAATAATAAACTACCCGCGCATGGTAGCCAGTGCCGAAGTAGCAGTTCTCCTAACAGAAAGCGTGGACGGTCATGTACGAGTAGGGCTTCGCTCTCGACAATCCGTCAATGTTGGTCTTCTGGCTATGCGCCTGGGTGGGGGAGGACATCCCCGGGCAGCTGGTTGCATTCTTTCCGGAACATTAGCCCATGCTGAAAAGGAAGTCCTGGAAGCGGTTCAACAAGCACTGCAGGAGGCACACAACCGTGGTTGATGGGTTTGTCAATATACTTAAACCATCGGGCCCTACTTCCCATGATATGGTAGCCTATGTTCGCCGATTGTTGGGAATTAGGAGGGTGGGACACGCCGGCACATTAGACCCGCTGGCCTGTGGTGTCCTGGTGATAGCTGTTGGTAGAGCCACTCGATTAATTTCGTATCTGGAAAGAACCAGGATTTATCGGGGAGAAATAACTTTTGGACTTACAACTAGCACCCTTGACTCCGGCGGAGAAATTGTTGCTAAAAGCCCCACTGGACTACAGCGCCAAGAGTTAGAGGAGTTGCTGCTAAACTTCACTGGGCCGATTTACCAAGTGCCGCCAATGGTGTCTGCTCTGAAATGGCAAGGTCAACGCTTGTACAATTTGGCTCGGAAGGGTATCGAAATAGACAGGAAGCCCCGGCGCGTACTAATAAAAAAACTTGAGCTTCTTTCGTTTACTCCTGATGAATGCCATCCACAAGCTTTAATCGAATGCATCTGCACAGAGGGGACTTATGTGCGTTCTCTAGCCGCTGATATTGGAGAAGCCCTTGGTTGTGGCGCTTATCTCTCCTTCCTTCTACGAACTCAAAGTGGTCCTTTTTCCGTTTCATCGAGCCTTACACCTAACGAATTTGAGATCGCCCTGAAACATGACCAGATTTCTCGTTGGTTGTGCCCACCTCAAGATGCCTTACATAATCTGCCAACAGTTATCCTTGACGAGAAAGACTCGAATTCGTTTGTACACGGTAACCAAATCCTGTTACACCAAGATATACTCTCCTGTAATAAGACCATAGCAGTACGCGTCTTGAACAGAAGCGGTGTTTTTCTAGGAGTCGGAAATATTGATCTTAGCGATCTTAATCGCCTACTAAAACCAAAGGTTGTCTTTAATTAGGGATTGGGAGTGTTGAAAACGGATGAAGATAGTGCAGGGACTTAGTAAGTGGTGCTCTAGAGAACCTGTAGGGAGCGTGGCGCTAGGATATTTCGATGGTGTACATATTGGACATCGAGACATTATCGCTACTACTGTAGAAGAAGCACGCAAACGGTCACTGCCTAGTGTGGTTTTGTCATTTGAGCCACACCCCTTGGCAATTATAAATCCTGGTGCTGCCCCAAAACTTATTACTCCCCTTAATGAAAAAATAAAGCTCATAGAAAGCTTAGGTGTGGATGTTTTTCTAATACTGCCGTTTACACCTGCCTTGGCAGCGACTAAACCTTCTACTTTTGTTCGTATGGTTCTAGCCGAAACATTAAGAACAAAGCATGCGACTGTCGGTTATGACTACACCTTCGGCCATCTAGGAGAAGGCACTTCCAAAAATCTAGCTCATTGGAGTCAGGAACTAGGCTTTAAGGTGACTGTTGTACCACCGGTGACTGTTAACAACAAGACTGTTTCCAGCACTCTAATTAGACAGCTCGTGAGCCAAGGCGAGGTTGTGCATGCTAAAGCAGCTTTGGGACGCTGGCCCAGTGTCTCTGGCCGTGTTACCCATGGAGCAAAAAGAGGGCGTTCTTTCGGCTTTCCCACCGCTAACATACCTCTTCGTAAGGGGTTACAATGGCCACGTTTCGGTGTTTATGCAGTACGTAGTTGGTACCAAGGCCGACACTTACTTGGAATGGCCAATATAGGTTCAGTGCCAACCTTTGGCGAACATACAGCTCGCCTAGAAGCCAACTTCTTTGACTTTCAGGATAATTTATATGAAAAATCCCTGCGGGTAGAACTGCTGGCTTTCATAAGGCCGGAACGAAAATTTGTATCCTCTGAAGAGTTAAGAAATCAACTGGAAGCGGACAAGCAAGAAGCACTCCGTTTCTTTCCATACACTGGTGTAAAAATGCAACCAGATTGCCCCTCTTTGGTTTACAATGGCGAAGCTTTATGATAAAATTCTGCCTGAGGCGACCAGAAGGAGCGATGGGAATGCCGGGTAGCAATTATCCTTTGCCGGAGGAAGATTTCAAGGCTATGTTGACTCGGATTGCAGAAATTTGTGTTAGCCCTGAATTTCAGAATCTGCGGCGTGAATTGGAGGCAATATATCAACGAGCCGAAACTGATAATGCCGGCGTGACGGCTTTTCAAGATGCTCTTTATGCTTTCTTAATTCAAAATGATTCAACTGCAGGCAGCAAGCCTCGATTGGCTGAGCCATGACACCGTTAAAAGTAATCATCACTGAACATGCCCAGAAACGTCTCCAGGAAGAGCGACAGGGAGGAGTCACCCTTGAAGACATCCAGAGCGCTGCACACAGCATTCCTGGGCGTATCCCATCAGCCACACGCTTCCGTGGTTTTGTGTCCTGGTCAGGACGTTCATTTGATTTGGTCGCAAAAGATACAAAGTTAGGTCGCCTAGTCATTACAATTATCGGCAGGTAACTGCTACATGTGAACCTTAGCCGCGGATAACCGTACCTCCAACGGTTTTCTGGGACTGAGGGGATTAGAAAACAGGAGGTATGACAAATGGCCCTTGACGGCCCTAAAAAGCACGATGTAATTAGCCAATTTCAACTTCACGAACAGGACACTGGATCTCCAGAGGTCCAAATCGCCATTCTTACTGAACGCATTAATTACTTGACAGAACATCTGAAAGAACATCGAAAAGACCACCATTCTAGACGAGGATTGCTTAAGATGGTAGGCCAACGGCGAGGAATGTTAGAGTATCTGAAAGCTAAGGATATTGAACGGTACCGTAGCTTGGTAGATAAATTGGGTCTTAGACACTAAGAGCGGGGAGTCCCGCTCTTTTCACTAAGTAAGATGTCTTTCTTATTAGAGAAAAGGATATACTACCTCAAACAGCGAAAAGAGTTAGCAGTAAAGCAAGGGAGGTTTATAAATTTGCCCGAAACATTCCGTACAACGCTGGCCGGACGGCCGTTAAGCGTGGAGATAGGACATGTGGCCAAGCAGGCCAATGGTGCGGCTCTGGTGCGATATGGCGACACAGTGGTTCTCGTCACCGCCTGCTGTTCCGACCAGCCTCGTGAGGGCATTGATTTTTTTCCGTTAACTGTGGATTATGAAGAACGCCTGTACGCTGCCGGTAAGATTCCTGGTGGTTTTATTAAGCGTGAAGGACGACCAAGTGAAAAAGCAGTACTTTCTGCTCGATTAATCGACCGACCCATAAGACCCTTGTTCCCTAAAGGCTTTCGTAATGATGTTCAGATAATTGCTCTGGTGCTATCGGTAGATCAGGATAATTCACCTGAAATAGCAGCTATGTTTGGCGCATCAGTCGCCCTTTCAATTTCTGACATACCTTTTGACGGTCCTATTGCCAGTGTAATTGTTGGACTTGTAGACAATAAGCTTGTGCTTAATCCTACTGTAAAACAAGAAGAGGTAAGCCAGCTTCATCTTACTGTAGCCGGTAAAACAGATGCCATTATGATGGTGGAAGCCGGTGCCAATGAAGTAGATGAAGAAACCATATTAGAAGCCCTTGCCTTGGGACAGCAAGCCATTAACGAATTGGTTGCTTTCCAAAACAAAATCGTCAACAAAGTAGGTAAACCCAAGCGAGACTTACCGTTGCACCAAACGGACCCTGATGTGGAAGAACAAGTGCGCGTCTGGGCAGTGGACAAGATTAAGACTGCTCTAACATATCCTGAAAAACAAGCCCGGGATGTTAAGCTAAAGGAAGTTCAACAAGCTGCCTTAGAAGTATTTACCGAGATATACCCCGAACAAGACAAAGACGTATTGCAAGTTGTGCAGACTATCATTAAAGAAGAAGTGCGGCGCATGATTCTAGAAGATGGGATAAGGTCCGATGGGCGCACATTGGATGAAGTCAGACCTATTACGTCAGAAGTAGGCTTACTTCCCAGGGTTCATGGTTCCGGATTGTTTACACGAGGTCAAACCCAGGTTCTTACCTGTTTGACACTGGGAGCGGTTGGTGACGAACAAATATTGGACGGTTTGGAAATTGAGGAATCGAAACGCTTTATGCACCACTATAATTTCCCTCCTTCCAGTGTAGGGGAGACTCGTCCAATCCGCGGACCGGGAAGAAGAGAAATCGGACATGGAGCCTTGGCTGAAAGGGCTTTAGAACCCATGATCCCAGATGAAAGCGTATTCCCTTATACCATTCGACTGGTTTCAGAGGTATTGGAATCTAACGGATCTTCATCCATGGCTAGCGTTTGTGGCAGCACCTTGGCTCTTATGGATGGTGGGGTACCGATAAAAGCACCTGTAGCGGGAGTAGCCATGGGCCTGATCAAGGAAGAAGATAAGTTAGCTATCTTAACAGATATTCAGGGTCTTGAGGATGCCAATGGCGATATGGACTTTAAAGTAGCAGGGACAGCTCAGGGTATCAATGCTCTTCAGATGGATATCAAAGTGACTGGTATTAACGTAGACATATTGCGGCAAGCGCTACAACAAGCAAAACATAGCCGTTTGTTTATTTTGGAAAAGATGCTGGAAACAATACCTGCCCCCCGGAAAGAGATTTCACAATACGCACCTCGCATGCTCACTATGGAAATTGATCCTGACAAGATCCGTGATGTGATTGGACCGGGCGGCAAGACTATCCGCAAGATTATTGATGAAACCGGTGTTCAGATTGACATCGAAGACGATGGACGTGTATTTATTACTGCCCTCGATGAAGCAGCTGCTTACAAAGCACAAGATAAAATTAAATTGCTTACCCAGGATGTGGAAGTTGGCGGAATTTACTTGGGTAAAATTACCCGCATTCTAAACTTCGGTGCTTTTGCTGAAATTCTGCCTGGTAAAGAAGGCCTGATTCATATTTCTCAATTAGCACTTGAACGCGTAGCCAAAGTAGAAGATGTAGTAAACATCGGTGACGAAGTTATGGTCAAGGTAACAGAAATTGATCGGCAAGGACGTATTAATCTATCGCGAAAAGCATTGTTAAAGGCAGAAGCTCAACGCAGTTCTACTAAGGGTAGGCGTACACGTAAGTAACCGTTGATTTTGTAAGCATAAACTCTCAGGGTTTATGCTTTTTTATTTGTTCACTTTGTTTATGTTATCCTGTGCTATAATAACTACAGATAAAAGGAGGCAACAACTTGTACCAAAAGACTATCCTACCTTGTGGCGTACGTTTGCTTACCGAAGAGGTTCCTGGATTTTCTTCAGTGGCTATAGGCTTTTGGGTCAATGTCGGCTCTAAGAAAGAAGCCCATGCTGAAGCCGGTATGTCACACTTATTAGAACACCTTCTCTTCAAAGGAACTCACAAGCGCACCGCACGGGAAATTGCAGAACTTCTGGACTCTGTCGGTGGCCATCTCAACGCTTTTACTTCTAAAGAACATACCTGCTACTATGCCAAAGTATTAGCTGAGCACTTTCCCTTAGCTTTTGACGTACTGGCTGATATGTTTCTTAACCCTAAACTTGCTCTTGAAGACGTGGAACGCGAAAAGAAAGTAGTCCAAGAAGAGATTAATATGTACGAAGACTCGCCGGATGAACTAGTGCACGACCTGCTGGCTCAATCTGTTTGGTCTCAACACCCCTTAGGCCGACCCGTGCTGGGAACACGTAAAAGCGTAGCCCAATTAAACCAGCAGCAAATTCATGCTTTTTTTCAACGCCACTACACCCCAAGTAATTTAGTAATTGCTGTAGCCGGTAACATTAAGCACAACCAAGTAGTAACTCAATGTGAAAAGTATTTCACCTCAGATACCCATACCCCAACGACCAAGTCAAATTTACCAGCATCTCAACCCTTATTTCAAGCTGGACCAGCAATTTTTACACGGCCTTTAGAGCAAGTACATTTGTGTTTGGGAGCCCCCGGTGTTCCCATAGTTGATGAAGATAATTACGCTATAGATGTAGCCAACAGCATCTTAGGCGGAGGTCTTTCTTCCCGTCTTTTTCAGCATATTAGAGAAGAGCATGGACTAGCCTATTCTGTGTACTCGTATCACGTTGCCTATCAGGACAGCGGCTTACTTACAATCTATGCTGGATTGAGCAAAGACAACCTAAAGGCAGGGCTGGAGCTAATCCAAAAAGAACTAGACGCTATGATTCGTAAGCCCATTGTGGCTCAGGAACTAAATCGGGCTAAACAACAAGTTTTGGGCAACTTCTTTCTAGGCCTAGAAAACACCACTAACCGAATGATTCGTTTAGGTAAACAGGAATTGTCACTGGAACGCTGGGTTTCCCCAGAAGAAGTACGTGCCAAAATACAAGCGGTGACAGCGGACGATATACTGACCATCTGCTCCCGTCTCTTTCAAAAAAGCAGTTTAGCAGCTGTGGTATTAGGGCCTGTGGAAGCAGGTGAAATAACATGGTAACTTCTACAAAGCTACAAGTGAAAATCAAACGCCTCCCTCACGGCAACAACCTGCCCTTACCTGCTTACCAAACACCTGGGGCTGCAGGATTAGACCTGTACGCAGCTGTGCAAGAACCCATCACATTGCAACCAGGAGACCGAACCCTAGTTCCAACAGGAATAAGCATGGCTTTACCACCCGGTTTTGAGGCTCAACTAAGACCTCGAAGTGGTCTAGCCTTAAAATATGGTCTTACCGTACTAAATACCCCTGGTACTGTGGACAGCGACTATCGGGGTGAAATAATGGTCTTGCTAATAAATCTGGGCTCCAAACCCGTTACCCTCTGTCGGGGAGAACGTATTGCACAATGTGTCATTCATACTACCATCCGAGCGCAGTTTGAGGAAGTAGAAGAACTAACGTCTACTCATCGAGGCAGCGGCGGATTTGGTCATACAGGTCGATAGCATCTCCTTCACACCCTCTGCATAAGATTACCAGAGAGGTCTGGGGGGTGTTTTTTGTGCTCCGGGTTCTTCTACTTATCGTTCTATTGGCTTTGATTTATCTTTCTTTGTGCAAAAGAGTGCAAACAGACCGATTTTGGAAGCGCAGTCGGGAGATACCTGTTGAGCCTCGTGAATCAGTCTTTTCCCAAGCAATAGTGGATCTTTTAGCCACTGCCGGTGGAGTTTATCTCGCTTTGCTACTGGTTCGAAACTTTCTACAGATTACCATACCCGAACAGGTGGTAATCTTTGGATTGCGGTTTGAGCCTATGGCAGCCATATCACTTCTCATAGCTATTCTTCAACCCTACTTTGTATTTATTTCTCGCCGGCCCTCATAAAACTGGTCTCAAAGAAGAGGGGTGAGGGTTCATGCGGTTAAGACAACTTGAAGACAAGGAGCTGATCAATCTACAGGACGGACGTCGTATCGGCTACTTTGGCGATGCTGATTTAGTGTTTGACGCTGACACAGGACAAATCGTTGGCTTAGAAATAAGTAATCGCAACAGACTGTTGCAACTATTTGCCGAAAAGTATATATCGATCATTCCCTGGGAGGCCATTAAGAAAATAGGTAGAGAAGTCATTATATTAGATGTTGGTGCCGAGACTGATATTGACACCTTTAGGAATTTATAGGAGAATATACGTAATCTGTTGACATGGAGCGGAGGTGAAGTAACGTGGGAATTCGGGTGCTGGTCTCTGGTGCCAACGGCAAGGTGGGCAAAGAAATAATCAAAGGGATCCTTGCTGATCCCGCGCTGAAACTGGTCGGTGCCGTCGGGCATAAAAATGGTATCGGCGAAGATGTAGGTGCGCTCGTTGGCCAACAACCTATTGGGATACAACTTTCGCCAGATCTACCTGGTACCATTAGGCGCACTCACGCAGAGGTTGTAGTGGATTTTACTCGCCCTGCTGTAATTAAGAATAATCTCAAAGCAATTGCCCAAAATGGAGCCCATGCTGTCGTTGGAACCACGGGGATAACAGAAGTAGACATTGCTGAGATTGCCACCTTTTATGAGGAACATAAGGTCAATGCAGTTATTTCGCCCAATTTTGCCATAGGCGCAATTATGCTGCTAAAATTTGCTCAGCAAGCTGCACGCTATTTCCCTCAGGTAGAAATCATTGAAACACACCATAACCAAAAATTAGACGCGCCTTCAGGCACAGCCATCAAGTATGCTGAAACGATAGCCAAGGCAGCAGGAAAATGCAACGCCGAACAGACTCAGATTGAAAAAGTTCCCCACGTACGTGGAGGAAACTTGGAAGGCATTAAGATTCATAGTTTACGCTTACCGGGATTCGTTGCTCATCATGCCATTGTCTTTGGTGGATTAGGCCAAAGCCTAACCTTAAAACACGACTCCATCAGTCGAGAATCATTTGTGCCGGGCGTGCTCTTAGCGGTAAAGAAGGTGCAAGAACTAGAAGGAGTTGTATATGGGTTAGAGAACCTTTTAGATCTATAATCCAGACGGGTGGAGGTAATATTTGTGAGACAATACACCGTAGCAGTTGTGGGTGCCACCGGAGCCGTAGGTCAAACCATGCTCAATATGCTGGAAGAACGCAATTTCCCAGTGGGCACTCTGGTACCCTTAGCATCTTCACGATCTGCCGGTCGACAAATTGGTTTTAAAGACCAAGCATTAACTATTCAGGAAGCTAGGCCCGAGGCCTTTGATGGTGTTGACTTAGCGCTGTTCTCAGCCGGAACTGATATCAGCCGTCGCCTGGCACCGGAAGCAGTGAAACGCGGGGCTGTGGTAGTGGATAACAGCAATGCTTTTCGTATGGAAGCTGAAGTGCCATTGGTGGTGCCCGAAGTAAATCCGGAAGCTGTCCGCAACCACCAAGGGCTAATAGCTAACCCTAACTGTTCTACTATCCAGATGCTGGTGGCACTGAAACCACTACACGATCATGCACAGATAAAGCGGGTGGTGGTATCAACCTACCAAGCGGTATCCGGCACCGGACTTGAAGCTATCGCTGAGCTGCATGATCAGTCGCAACGGTTATTAGCCGGTGAGAAAGTTGAACCTAAAGTTTATCCTTATCAAATCGCTTTTAATGTTCTCCCTCATATTGATACCTTTGATGACACCGGTTATACCCTAGAAGAATGGAAGATGGTACGGGAAACCCAAAAGGTTATGGGGCCTGGCATAGCTGTTACGGCTACTACTGTACGTGTACCGGTCTCTTATGGCCATTCTGAGGCGGTTAACATAGAAACAAAACATAAGCTAAGCCCTGAAACCGCTCGGGAAATCCTGAAATCAGCCCCCGGTGTTTTAGTTTTTGATGATCCCAGTCACCTTAAATATCCGCTTCCTACTTTGGCTGCTGGCCGAGATGAAGTATTTGTTGGACGCATTAGAGAAGACTTCAGTATTGCCAATGGCTTAAACCTGTGGATCGTTGCCGATAATGTCCGCAAAGGGGCTGCATTAAACGGTGTTCAGATCGCAGAGCTCCTAATTCAGGATGGCTTACTGTAAAAGAGGAGTGTCACCCATGAAAATAGTGGTGCAAAAGTTTGGTGGAACGTCTGTAGCTACACAAGCAGCTAGAGATCAAGTGGTAAAGCGAATTATTCAAGCCAAAGAAGAAGGTCAATCACCTGTGGTTGTTATTTCTGCCATTGGCCGTAAAGGTGACCCATATGCCACCGACACGCTACTGGAGCTGATGACTGAAGCGGGATCAAATGTGCCAAAACGGGAACGAGATTTACTCCTTTCCTGTGGAGAAGTCATTTCATGCACAATAATATCAGCCTTGTTGACAAAAGCAGGTTATCCAGCAAGAGCTCTTACCGGGGGCCAGGCTGGAATCATTACTGATGCCGAATTTGGGGATGCCCGTATTATCGAAGTACTACCGGAACCCTTATTAGGGATTCTCAAAGAAGGCTTTATTCCGATAGTAGCCGGTTTTCAAGGAAAAACACCTAGCGGAGACATTACCACTTTAGGCCGCGGCGGTAGTGACACAACCGCTACCGCTATAGGAGCAGCTTTGGATGCAAAGGCAGTGGAGATTTTTACTGATGTGGAAGGAGTCATGACGGCTGACCCCCATCTAGTTGGAGAAGCTCATATTCTAGATGTTGTTACTTACGAAGAAGTGGCTCAATTGGCTTACCAGGGTGCCAAAATTGTCCACCCTAGAGCGCTGGAGCTGGCAATGCAGTACAACATCCCTTTACATGTCCGATCTACGTTTGCCAATGAACCCGGCACCTTAGTTACTCGGGGAGTTCATTGCCCTGGCAGACTAAAGCTAGGACCAGATCGGCTTATCACAGGTATTGCCCACCTTTCTAATATTGTACAATTCAAAGTAAGGCTTCCAAAGGAGGATAAGGCAAAAGAAACAAGGCTGTTTAAAACCTTGGCAGATGTTGGAATAAGCATTGACTTGATCAACGTCTTTCCGGAAATGAAAATTTTTACAATTGCCGAGGCTGATCTTCCCAAAGCATACCAAGAATTAGAACAAGCTGAATTTGAAGTTACAGTGACTCAAGGACTGGCCAAAGTATCTGTAGTTGGTGCAGGCATGCGCGGTGTACCCGGTGTAATGGCAAGGGTTGTGGAAGTACTAAATGGTGCCGGTGTGGAGATTTTGCAAACTGCAGATTCCCATGCAACTATATCCTGTTTGGTAAGGTCGGAGGATACCCAAAAGGCTATTTGTGCCCTGCATGAAGGCTTTGGGCTAGGAAAATAGGGAGGTGCCTTTAATGACAGCAGAATTAGGTACCGTTATTACGGCTATGGCAACACCATTCACAGATGATCTTAAATTAGACCTAGAAAGAATGGTTGAACTTACAAATCGATTAATTGATATGGGTTCTGATGGTCTCCTGGTCACTGGAACCACTGGTGAATCTCCTACTTTAGAGAATGAAGAAAAAGTAGCTCTTTGGAAGACGGTTCTTAAAGCAGCCAGAGGGCGTGTGCCAGTGATGTTGGGTACAGGAACATATAACACTGAACAGAGCATTGCCTTAACTAAGATGGCTGAAGAAGTAGGTGGGGATGCCATATTGTTAGTTACCCCATACTATAACAAGCCACCTCAAAATGCCTTATACGAACACTTTAAAGCAGTAGCCACCTCAACAACACTGCCGGTGATGATCTACAATGTTCCCGGCCGTACTGGTCGCAATATCGATCCAGATACCGTAATTCGCTTGGCTAATGATGTGCCAAACATTGTTGCACTCAAAGAAGCCGGTGGCAACATAGACCAGGTATCCGAAATATGTCGACGGGTTCCAAGTGATTTCAGTGTGTACAGTGGCGATGACAGTCTTACTTTACCTATGCTATCTTTGGGAGCTAAAGGAATTGTATCGGTGGCATCGCATTTAATTGCAGGCCAAATTAGAGACATGATTACCAACTTTTCTAAAGGTAATTGGGAAGTTGCCAAAGATATTCATTTGAAATACTTCCCAATATTTAAAGGCCTTTTCTTTACAACTAGCCCTGCACCTCTGAAATCCAGTCTTAGACTTGTCGGCTTTCCTGTAGGCGGTTTAAGGCCACCATTGTTAGACCTTACAGAACAAGAAGAAGAGTATCTAAGAGAAGTTCTCACGGAAGTAGAGCTTCTTTAGAAAAGGATACAAAGGGGGGATTCTTCCCTCCTTTGCTCTCTAACAAATCTTGGCTACCCGGCTATTGTAATACCATGCCAATTCGGGGTATAATAACTCTTAGAGGCTACAGAGCGGGTGTGAGTTGGCAAAAGGCCGGGCTTTATCCCTGGTGGTAAGAAGCCCAGGGAGTTTTTTTATGTAAATACGTAGGAGGTGTTTTGTTGACCCTTGACACAAATAATAAACTTACCCTAGTTCCCTTGGGCGGAGTAGGGGAACGGGGTAAGAATATGCTTCTCTTAGAAACTGAACGAGACATTATCGCCATTGATTGCGGGTGCATGATTCCAGAAGAGGAGCTTTTAGGGATTGATCTTGTTATACCCGATATCACTTACTTGCTTGAAAACCAAGATAAGGTCCGTGGTATAATACTGACCCACGGCCATGAAGGTCATATTGGGGCTTTACCGTATCTGTTAAGACAAATTTCTGTCCCAATCATTACAACTCCCATGACAGCAGGAATCGCACGGGCCAACTTAAAAGCAGCTGGAGTAAAGAATGCGGATCTTAAAAGTGTAAATTCCGGTGAGCAAATAGCATTAGGGGATTTTAAGGTCGAATTGATAAACGTCAGCCACACCCTGCCAGGTGCTGCAGCAGTAGTTGTATCCACCCCATGTGGAAAAGTGGTTCACACAGGCGACTTTCATTTTGACCAAACCCCTCCGAATGGGCATTTTACTGACATTCATCGTCTGGCTGAATTAGGCCGAGAAGGAGTATTTCTGTTGCTGTCTGATAGTACTAACGCAGAAGTAGCAGGATATTCTCCCTCTGAACGAGAAACCGGTACGGCTATTCGTAATATCCTTAAGAATGCTACCGGTCGTGTAATCATGGTGGGTTACGGTGCCAGCTTATATCGATTGCAGCAAGTAATTAATGTAGCAACAGCCTTTGGTCGCCGTACTCACATTTCATGGCAAAACGGTATGGATATGCTTAATTTAGCTCGACAGGTCGGCCAACTTTCCTTTCCTTCTTCTGCTCTTTTCGATCCTAAAACCAATGAATTACCACCTAACAAACAAGTAATCGTTGTTTCCGGATTCGATAGTCTTGAAACTACCGGTGCTACTCGTTACAACTCACAACAGCCGACAGTACCGGTACAAACGGGTGACACTGTGGTCTTAGTAGCACCACCTGGACCTGGAAGTGAGAAAACCGTAGCGCGTCATATTGATAATCTATTTAAGGCCGGCGCGGAAGTTTATCCCGAACTAACTTCATGGCGTCATCCTTTTGGGCATGCCTGTCGGGAAGAGCTCAAACTGATGCTCAATTTAGTTCAACCACAGTTTTTCGTTCCTATTCACGGTGAGTATCGCCAGCTGGTATGGCACGCCCGCATAGCGCAACAAGTAGGCATGGTGCCAGATAATATAATTGTGATAGAAAATGGCATCAGTGTTGAGTTTACACCGGAAAAAGCACGTCTTGCCGGACGTATTACTGCTGGCAAAGTATTGGTAGATGGCTTGGGTGTAGGTGATGTAGGTAACATTGTTTTACGAGATCGTAAGCAGCTATCTCAAGATGGTATCATCATAGTGGTTGTTACCATGGACAAAGAAAAAGGTACTGTAGTCGCTGGACCGGATATTGTTTCCCGCGGCTTTGTCTATGTCCGTGAAGCAGAAGAATTACTGGAAGAAGCAAAGGAGAAGGTCTGCCAAGCATTAGATAAATGCCAAAGTACTCGGGCCACTGAATGGTCTGCTATTAAAAGCCAAGTGCGTAATGTGTTAGGCAAATTCTTATTTGAACGTACCCGAAGACGTCCCATGGTGCTTCCCATCATCATGGAAATATAACTTAACCCGGCTAAAGGCCGGGTTTTTTCTTCCTTTTTAGCCGGGTATATTACCATTATCCTTACCTCATACTAAACATGTATTAAGTAGTAGCTATCTAACCACGCCTGCTTACAGAAAGCCAGCTAACATTCAAGCCTTACACTTCCAGACTTGATCCACTTCTTGATCTAATGTGTGTTTCACAACGCCCTTAAGCAGTTAAGAGGAGGTTACGGTAATTGAATAACCCTTCGTATCCACCCTTCGGATTGATCCCATCTTGGCCATGGACAACACCGGATAAATTACAACGCCAAGAACAAACCCAGCCACCGGCAAATCCTGCCCCCCAGCCTACCGGTACTCCTGCTAGTAATTTGCAGGAGCTAGGCCAACTAGCGCCGCCTGAGCAACCCGATAGTCATATTCATTGCATGACCATTGTAGGTCAAATAGAAGGTCATTTGGTGTTACCACCGCAGAATAAAACTACCAAATATGAGCATGTCATCCCTCAACTAGTAGCAATAGAGCAAAATCCGAAGATCCTAGGCCTATTGATCATACTAAATACTGTAGGCGGAGATGTTGAAGCCGGCTTAGCCCTGGCGGAAATGATAGTAAGTATGAGTAAGCCTACAGTTTCACTTATTCTTGGTGGGGGGCACAGCATAGGTGTTCCTATAGCAGTCAGTGCCGATTATTCGTTTATTGCCACTACTGCCACTATGACTGTGCATCCTATTAGACTAAACGGCTTGGTAATTGGAGTGCCCCAAACATACGAATATCTCGACAAAATGCAAGATCGCGTAGTTCGCTTTGTTACAAAACATTCTCGAGTCTCTGAAGCTAAGTTCCGCGAGCTCATGTTTAGGACGGGAGAATTGGCCAGAGACATTGGTACTGTACTAGTGGGTAAAGAGGCTGTGGACGTTGGACTTGTTGACGCCGAGGGGGGCGTTGAAGAAGCCTTGAAAAGACTAAATGAACTTGTTGCTGAACAAAGAACACAACCAGGGGGACCTATTCAATGATACTCTATACACCTATACCATTGGAATTAATCTTGGCCGGTAGCGAAGATTTTCGTCCCACCTACGAAGAAGTAGATATTCGCGGTTGTAAAGTTCTGGTAGAAAGAACCGATGCGTCACATGCCAGCATCGTCCGTATCCTAAGCACAAATCCTGCTGATTTTCTGGATCCTACCTTGTTTCCTGGAGCTGTCGTTACTTTCCAAGTCAAGTAATTGCCCTTTTCTCTTGTATGCCCCTACCGCCCCGCTCGGTTTATTGTTATAATTAGAGCGGACAAATTGAGGGGAGGTTTATACTCTGGAACTCTTGTGGGGTTTATTAGGCGGTGCGGGGCTATTTTTATTTGGTGTTCATATGATGGGCGAAGGTTTGGAGAAGGCTGCAGGGAAAAGACTGCGGCGCATTCTTGAACTGCTTACTAATTCTCCCATTATGGGTATTGTCGTAGGTATCGGGATCACTGTTCTTATTCAAAGCAGTAGTGCCACTACAGTCATGGTGGTAAGCTTTGTGGATGCCGGTTTGCTTTCACTGGGACAAGCTATCGGTGTTATTTTTGGTGCCAATATAGGTACCACCATTACAGCTCAATTGGTTGCTTTAAATCTAAGTGAACTGGCTCTCCCGGCAATAGGCATTGGATTTATGCTTTTCTTTTTAGCACGGGAAGCGCAGAGTAAGACATTAGGAGAGGTTATCCTGGGATTTGGCCTTATTTTTTTAGGTATGAACATAATGTCATCCAGTGTTGAGCCTTTGCGAGACAATCCATTCTTCTTTCGGTTGATGGCTACAATGAGTGTGCATCCCATACTGGGTGTTATTATCGGGGCCATATTGACTGGTATAATCCAAGCAAGTAGTGCCACTATAGGTATGACTATTGCTTTAGCAACCCAAGGTATCATTGAGCTGCCAGCAGCTATGGGGCTAGTTTTCGGTAGTAACATAGGAACAACCGTCACTGCTTTGCTGGCTAGCGTTGGCACATCCCTTAATGCCAGGCGCGCCGCTTTGATTCACTTGCTATTTAACACCTTGGGGGCTGTGGTTTTCATACCCTTCCTTAGACCATTCCTATCACTGGTACAGCTTACTTCTTCTGACCTAGCACACCAAGTGGCAAATGCCCATACCATGTTCAATCTTCTCAATGCCTTGATTTTCTTACCTTTCTTGGGAAGCATGGGACGTGTGGTTAAAAATCTGCTGCCTGGAGAAGAAGCAGTCCTTGAGAGAGGCCTCAAATACATAGATCACAGGCATGTATCTCGCTTACCCGTTAACATTGCTCTTGGTCAAGTAACCAAGGAATTGGTGCGCATGGGTGAATTAGCCAAGTCTAGCCTTGAAGACGCTATGGCTAGTATATATGAAGATAATAACAAGCAAGTAGAAGTGGTTGAACAAAAAGAAGAAGTCATTGATGAGTTGGAAATGGAAATTACCGCTTTCCTGGCGACACTGTCGCAGCAAGGTCTAGACAGTAACGCCTCGAGACGTATTACCGGTCTGTTGCATGCCGTTAATGATTTAGAGCGTGTAGGTGACCATGCATACGAGTTGGTACGCCTGATCAACACTCGTCTCGACAAAAGCATAACTTTTTCATCTGAAGCTCGAGCCGAGCTCCGTGAACTGTTTGATTTAGCAAGAAAATCATTAGATGCTGCTCTAGAAGCGCTAGGAACAGACAATCTAGAATTAGCTCGAAAAGTAGTTAAATGGGAACAACAAGCCGATATTATGGAACGTTCATATCGAGATAAACATATCAGTCGCTTAAACGAAGGTATTTGTGTACCAGGCGCAGCAGTGGTGTTTTTGGATGTAATCGGTAACCTAGGTCGGGTGATAGACCATGCTAACAATGTTGCTCATATGGTACTCGATGATTTTTAGAGGATTATAGCTTCAGTACGTAGAATGTTTTTATCAGGTAACCAGGATATACCAATAAGGTGGGGTGGCTAATGCCACAAAGTCAACAGAGTAAACGTACAAGTTATAACAGACCAACTCTTACAGGTGCAGTTCTGGTAACGGCAGCTTCGTTGCTGGTTTTGGTAAGTCTATTTTCTGAGCGCACGGGATTAGTTGGCGGTTTCTTTCAGCGGGTACTGTTATCTCTATTTGGTGTAGCAGCTTACCCACTGCCGCTGGTCAGCCTTTTCGTTGCCCTAGCCATAATGCTTGGGCGCCAGATTAAAACAGAAGAAATGAGTGGTCTTGTTTTTCTTTTTCTTGTACTCGTCACTGGGTTGCAACTATGTAGTTCTGAAGAACCAGGGATATCCCTGTACCCAGCTGGACGGGGCGGTCTTATTGGCAAAGTGTTGGCCTTGGGCCTACTTCGGCTTTTTGGTCGTATTGGCAGCTGGATTCTGCTTGTCGCTTTAGCTATCATAGCTTTAATATTGATCAATGAAGACTTTTTTCTAGCTCTAAGTATTAAGTTAAGAAACAAACTAGCTTCTAAACAAGAATCACGGCACTTCTCTATTCGCAATTCCGTCGATAAAAGTCAAGGCAGATTCAATGATCGTACCAAGGAAGTAAAAATAAAAAGGCCAGATCCAAAATCCATAATGCCTACACAAACAGCTACCATAACCGCTTCATCAGCAAATAAAGAGCACGATAGTACGTTGGAATCTACTCAGCCAGTGATGCCAAATAAGGGATCTTTCCGTTTGCCTTCTGTAAGTCTGCTACGCAGACCGGTTCGACTTAAGGATCAGCGAATTGAAAAGAATATCAATGAAAATGTACGGATTTTAGAACAGACACTGACTAACTTTGGCGTAAAAGCAAAAGTAACAGAGGTAAGCTGTGGTCCAGCCATAACACAATACGAAATTAATCCTGCGCCAGGAACTAAAGTCAGTCGCATTGTTTCACTGTCCGATGATATTGCGCTTAGCTTAGCTGCTACCGACGTTCGTATCGAGGCACCTATACCGGGCAAAGCAGCAATCGGTATCGAGGTACCCAACAAAGAAATTCAACCGGTATTTCTCCGAGAAGTAATCGAATCGGCAACTTTTGCCGATTCACGCTCTCCTTTGACTATTGCTTTGGGGAAGGATATCAGTGGCGCTCCTGTAATTGCTGACCTTGCCAAGATGCCTCATCTTCTCATTGCCGGTGCTACTGGCTCCGGTAAAAGCGTATGCATCAATTCGCTAATAAGTAGCATTTTATATAAGTCTACCCCTAATCAAGTTAAACTGCTTTTGATCGATCCCAAAATGGTGGAACTTGCTAGTTATAATGGTACTCCTCATTTGCTAGCCCCTGTGGTTACTGATGTTAAGAAAACAGCTGGCGTTTTGAATTGGGCTGTTACTGAAATGGAAAATAGATATAGTTTATTTGCAGCCGCCGGCGTTCGCGATATTAGGCGTTACAATGAAGCTAAGCCAGAGTCAGCGCTTCCATTTATTGTAATAGTAATCGACGAATTAGCAGATTTAATGATGATATCCCCAGCAGATGTAGAGGAATCTATTTGCCGTCTAGCCCAAATGGCACGAGCAGCGGGTATGCATCTGGTGGTAGCAACTCAACGGCCATCTGTAGACGTAATAACCGGTCTTATTAAAGCCAATATACCTTCTCGACTGTCATTTGCGGTATCGTCACAAACCGACTCCCGCACAATTTTAGATATGAACGGCGCCGAAAAATTGTTAGGAAAAGGAGACATGCTGTTTTTCCCAGTGGGAGCATCGAAACCACTACGGGTACAGGGAGCATTTATTTCAGATAATGAGGTAGAAAAATTAGTTGAATTCTGGCATAATCAAGGTGAGCCCGAATTCCAAGAAGCCATCTTAAAGGTACAACCTAATGCCACCAGGAACAACAGTGCAGAGGAAGAAGTAGATGAATTGTTTTACAAAGCCCTGGAACTCATTGTGGAAACCGGTCAAGCATCAGCTTCCTACCTGCAACGTCGGTTTCGCATTGGGTATACTAGGGCAGCACGTATCATTGATCAGTTGGCAGCCAAAGGTTACGTCGGTCCGCTAGAAGGTAGTAAGCCCAGAGAAGTACTGATTACCAAAGAACGCTACCAGCATCTCTTGGAATCGGCGGAGCTATGACAAGGGGGGAGTTGATAATTGCCCGATAATAACAATTTAGTAGATCAGACACAAGTGCTAGCCCAGATAGGCGCTTTACTTAGTGAAACTCGCAAAGAAAAGGGGCTAACAATTGAAGTTGCCCAAGAAGAAACAAAGATTCGTCGCTACTACCTAGAGGCACTTGAGCAGGGTGCTAGAAATGCACTGCCAGGCGAAGTTTATCTTAAAGGCTTTCTTAAGAATTATGCTAATTTCTTAGGGTTACCAGGCGAAGAGTTGGTTAGACGCTATTCCCAAAGTAAGAGCAAGCAGAATGATATTAACTCACCTCCTACGTCAACAAGTCCCTGGACACCCATAAGACGACGGTTTTATAATCGGGCGTTGCTACCGGCGTTACTAATGCTTATTCTGGTGGCTGCTGTCTTTATGTTAACCAAGGTATGGAACACTCCTGTCCCAAAACCTTATGAACCACCTTCTACAAATCAATCACCTATCCCATCTTCTCCGGATACCTCTTATACGAAACCAAGCCCTGAAGAAGAAAAGGACCTCAGTCTATTTCCAGACGATGTTCAAACAAAAATTGATACTCCCGAAGAAGTAGTCTATCAAGCAACTGGTCCACTGCAAATTGAAATAACAATTACCACCGATCGGTGCTGGATGGCAGTGCGCGTTGATGATTCTGCTGAAATATCTGAAACCCTTGTTGCTGGCAGTAATCGTACATTTACCGCTAATAACAAGATATGGCTTCGAGCTGGCAATGCAGGTGTAGTAAGCCTCAGCATTAATGATGTCCATATTGGCGCGGTCGGTAAAACCGGTCAACCGCGCAACATTACCATTGAGCGGAAGCCATAAATCAGGCTAACTTGTATTTTCTAAATCAACTGGTAAAATCGATCAAAGTTTATGGCAGAAAGGAAGCATCTAGTGGAACAAAAGACAGCAAGCGTGATTTCTTTAGGTTGCGCTAAAAATTTAGTTGACTCTGAGCATATGCTGGCGACATTAATAGAAGAAGGATACAAGCTTACCGCTGATCCTAAAGAGGCAGACATTCTGGTTGTAAACACTTGCGCCTTTATTACTGATGCCCAACAAGAAGCCATCGACACTATTTTAGAAATGGCACAATACAAGACTCATGGCAAATGCAAAAAACTTATAGTGACCGGTTGTTTGGCCCAGCGTTATGCCAAAGATATTGCCTGTGAAATACCGGAAATAGATGCAGTGTTAGGTACTAATGAGCTGAAACATCTACCCGAAATAATACGGCAGGTAGATAAAGACAGCACTGTCATACGAGTAGGTGCGCCGGGAGGAGTACTTGAAGGTAATAGATTACTAACCACCCCTATTGGAACAGCTTATCTAAAGCTAGCTGAAGGTTGCCATAACCATTGTGCTTATTGTGTTATTCCTCAGCTTAGAGGACCTTTGACAAGTAGGCCTGAAGAAAACATTGTCAAAGAAGCTCAGCATTTAGTAAACTTAGAGGTAAAAGAATTGATTCTTATAGCTCAAGATACTACCAGTTATGGACTGGATCTGTACGGAGAGTGCCGCTTACCAAATCTGTTACGAAAACTTTGTAAAATAAATAATCTCAAATGGATAAGATTGCTGTATCTCTATCCGGAGCACATCACTAATGACTTATTGAATGTTATAGCAGAAGAACCCAAGATATGTCGTTACTTGGATATACCTGTACAGCATTTTAGTAACCGCATATTAAAATCTATGGGACGCAAAAGCCGGCAGAAAACACTAATGAACCTTTTTGCTAAAATTCGTAAGCTCTTGCCTGATGCAGCTATAAGGACTACGTTTATTGTTGGCTTTCCAGGAGAAACTGATGCTGACTTTGAGGAACTACTACATTGTATGCGCCAAGCACAACTTGATTGGGTAGGGGCCTTTGCTTATTCACCACAACAAGGTACCCCAGCATATATGCTTCCTAATCAAGTGCCGAATGAAGTTAAGCAAGAACGTCTGCAGCGACTCCTGCAATGCCAACAGTCAATTTCTAGGGAACGCAACCAAACTTGGGTGGGAAAGCAGCTCTCTGTGTTTATTGAAGGAGTAACACGCCAAGGTGGTGTGGGACGTTGTTTTAGACAAGCTCCGGAAGTTGATGGGGTTACCTATGTTAAAGGAACACATTTGACACCAGGGCAGTTTAGAGAAGTGATTATCGAGCGGGCCACTACTTATGACCTAAAGGGGAGAGTAATAAGTGAACCTACCCAATAAGATCACCCTGGTACGAATTTTTTTGATTCCTGTGTTTATGTTAATTGCCTGGTTGAAACTACCCTATGGTGACTATTTGGCAACTTTTGTTTTTGTCATTGCAGCCTTGACTGATACCTTGGATGGTTACTTGGCTCGTCGTCGTCAGGAAGTAACCCGTGTAGGCAAGTTGCTAGATCCTTTGGCAGATAAGCTGCTGGTTAGTGCTGCCTTACTAATCTTGGTAGAAAGTGGCCGCTTAGTTTCCTGGGTGGCTCTCATTATAATCGGGCGTGAACTTGCTGTTACCGGTCTTCGAGCAATTGCTGCAACTGATGGAATTGTAATTTCTGCTAGCCCCCTCGGCAAATTAAAAACTATCTTTCAAATTATCGCTATTTGCGCATTGTTGGTAGAGGATTATCCTTTTAGTTTATGGCATATTCCTATCGGTAATATTACCATGTCGTTGGCAGTAATTTTAACCTTAGCTTCCGGAATAGACTACTTTTTGAAAAGCCAGGAATTGTGGTCCACATCGTAACTAAGATTAGAGTTATATTTTGGCCCTGCCACCAGGCTTTGCCTGCTAAGTGGTAGGGCCTCTTATGTTATAATAGGGGCCAGGTAAACGAGGGGAGAGACCTGGCCTATGAAGTATCGTAAATTCAGAATTGATATTATGGTGGCATTGGCCTTACTGACAGTGTTTATTCTTGTTGGGGGTCAAATTGCTTATGGGCGATTCTTTGTAGAGCGCCCTCTATTAAACGAACTCCAAAGCATACCAGGTGTTACAACAGCAAAGCTGGAAAAAACGCCGGCTGGCCATGATATAGTACTTCAGATTTCTGCCGTTGGCAATCTGCCATCTGTTTACCAGCAAGCCAAGGACGTAGCACGGCGTAATCTAAGCCCTGACAGCTTCACATTAAAGATTGTTGACAACCGTACCCCTTTGCTAACAGAACTCTATTGGCAAATGCAAATACACATCGAGGAAGCAGTCGTGCAGGGCAATTTTGCTACCGTAGCTGAAAGGATCAGCGATTTGGCAGCTACCAAGGGTGTTAGTGAGAACTTCTATGTTGATGAGGAATGTATTTATCTGGAGCTTTATCAAGACGAGACTTATTTATATGCCGTCCGTCATCGTGTTCCGCCTCAGAGGAGGACAGTCACAACATGAAAAAAGAAGTAGCACTCGGTTTAGGACTAGGCATTCTATTCTTTGCTCTACTTCAGGGATTAGATGTGTTACCCTTGCTCTTGGTAGGTATCTTGCTTTATGTTTTCTATGAGCGAGGCGGATTAAAGGTCCTGCGCCGTCACTTAGGACATGATTCTACCGAAACCACCTTAACCCCCATAACTTTCCAACAAGTAGGCGGACAACAAACTGCCAAAAAGGAACTGCAGGAAGCACTTGATTTTATCAAGACTGATGAAAAAGCGGCGACGCTGGGTATTAAACCCCTTAAAGGCATTCTGCTAACTGGGCCTCCAGGAACAGGCAAAACATTACTTGCTAAAGCCGCAGCTACTTATACTGATGCTGTATTCTTGTCTGTAGCCGGCAGCGAGTTCATCGAAATGTATGCCGGGGTTGGAGCACAGCGGGTACGAGGCTTATTCCAACGAGCCCGCCACTTGGCTGCTCAAAATCACAAACGTACGGCTGTAATCTTTATCGATGAAATTGATGTACTGGGCAGCAAACGGGGTCAATACCAAGGCCATATGGAATACGACCAAACCTTGAACCAACTTTTGGCCGAGATGGATGGTATCAAAAGCTCAACTAACATTAAGATCTTGGTAATTGCTGCTACTAATCGCCAAGACATGCTTGATCCGGCATTGCTTAGACCAGGACGATTTGATCGTGTGGTAAGAGTAGATCTTCCTGATAAAGAAGGACGTCATCAGATTCTAAAGCTGCACACAAACAACAAGCCGTTAGCTGATGATGTAGATTTAACGGCAATTGCCAGAGCAACATTTGGTTTCTCGGGCGCACACCTGGAAAGCTTAGCTAATGAGGCTGCTATTTTGGCCTTACGGGAAAACAGTAGTGTTATTATGCAACGACACCTAATTGAGTCCATTGATAAAGTCAGTTTGGGTGAAAAACTAGATCGCCGTCCACATAAAGAAGAACTTTGGCGTATTGCTGTTCACGAGGTTGGTCATGCCGTAGTTAGCGAAAAAGTAAGACCCGGATCAGTGGCTGCTTTAACTATAATTTCACGCGGTCAAGCACTTGGATATACCAGGCAAATACCTAAGAATGATTCCTATCTATATACCGAAACCTATTTGAGGGCTCAATTAAAAATCCTCTTGGCCGGTTTAGTTGCAGAAGAGTTATTGCTCGGCAGCGGAAGCACCGGTGCTCAAGGAGATTTAGAGCATGCAGTTAGCATAGTCAAGAAAATGATCCAAGCCGGCATGTCATCTCTGGGTTTAATATCGGTAAATGATACGTCAAACGCATGTTTGCAAGAAGCGATTAGTGAAATCCTAAACCAAGAAAAACAAGAAACCAAACGTATTCTCCAAGAACAGCGATCTCACGTAGTGGCCCTCGCTCATAAGCTGATGGAAAAAGAACGGCTAGAAGGTGAAGAGTTAAGAGCATCTTTATCCCAGAAACGTCTGGCAGCCGATTCAAATAGCAAAACAGAAAAGGTGCTGGCCGTTTAGCCGGCACCTTTTTTACTCTTCTACGCTCACAACAAGCATTCGGGAATACAAACTCCTTAGTAGGTTTAAAATGCTTTCCCTGACCATTTAGCAGGAGAAACATGCCTTTTGCCGAAATTAACAAGGACTACAAACAACGAATCAACTAAAGAAAGATGGTGACAGGTAGCCATGGAAGCTGAAATTATTTCGGTGGGAACAGAGCTTCTGCTTGGCCAAATATCCAATACTAATGCTCAGTACCTAGGGGAACAATTGGCGGCACTAGGAATCGGACTTCATCATATAGTCACTGTTGGTGACAATAAAAGACGGCTTAAGACGTCTTTAAGGGCAGCATGGGAACGAGCTGACATTCTTATTCTAACTGGAGGGCTGGGTCCCACTCAAGACGATATGACTAAAGAAACCGTAGCCGAATTCTTAAATCTGGAGTTAATCTTAGATTCTGCTTCTTTGAAAACAATCCGTTGCTTTTTCTCTAGGCGCGGTCGCCACATGACTGATAATAATATTAAACAGGCTTTGCTCCCCAAAGGTGGCATAGCCCTTCCAAACCCTAACGGTACTGCGCCTGGCGTATGGCTAGAATACAAGGACAAGATAGTAGTCATCCTTCCCGGCCCGCCTTTTGAGCTACAACCCATGTTCGAAAATCACGTTATACCCCGTCTGGTTAATTTGCTGGGGGATAAACATACCGTAATAAAGTCGCGTATTGTTAAGCTTTACGGTATCGGTGAGTCACAAGCTGAGGAAATAGTAAAGGATCTAGTGGCTAGTATCAACCCTACTTTAGCTTCATACGCAAAACCAACAGAGATTCAGTATCGTCTTACAGCTAAAGCTGCTTCCGACACCGAAGCAAACAACCTGCTGTATAACCTGGAACAAAAACTGCAGGCTCGCTTAGGCCAATATATTTTTGCTCGAGATGAAGAAACCATGCAGGAAATAGTAGGCCGACTGTTGAAAAAACACAACTTAACCTTAGCAGTTGCAGAATCATGTACTGGTGGCTTAGTAGCTAATTGGTTAACTAATGTGCCTGGAAGTTCCCGCTATTTCAAGGGAGGCGTTGTGTCCTACAGTAACCAACTAAAAACAACCCTCCTGCAAGTACCAACGGAAATGTTGCACCGACATGGTGCAGTAAGCAAAGAAGTTGCAGAAGCTATGGCCGCCGGTATCAGATCTATAACTCAAGCCGACATTGGTGGGGCTGTTACCGGGATAGCAGGGCCGGGTGGGGGAACATCCGAAAAACCAGTAGGGCTTGTATACGTAGCCGTTGCTAGTAATACCGGCGTTTATTCCCGTTGTTATCAATGGCATGGGGTTCGGGAAATTATCAAACAACGAGCTGCTCAAGCATTATTGAATCTAATACGGCAACATCTTCTTGAAAAATAAGTTATTTAAGGAGCGACAAAATGAAGCGGAGGGATTTCATCCTAATTTTGTGCGCTGTAGTAGGAGCAATCGTCTTTCTTTCCGTAGTCAGTCCAACTGTTAATCTCCAATTGGCAGCCTTCCGCTTTTCCGTACAAGTGCTTCCCGGACTTGGTTATACCAGACTGGAACTTCCTCCAATAGGATCTATGGAAGCCAAGACACATCTGGGCCTATGTAATTTGGTGCTGAGCTTACAAAATATAGATCTAGATAGTCTGCAACAACTATTAAATGCACCTGGATCCAAAGAAATGCTTATTACGACTCTATTAGCTCCAAAATGGCAGCTTTTAAGTCAATTGTTGCTGCGTGCAGCTGCTATTGCTGCTTTGGGAGGAGCCTGGGGAAGTACCTTGATAAAGCGCAGTAGACAAAATTTCATCCGAGGCAGTATTACGGGAATTGTTATTGCGTTGCTGATAACCCTTATGACTGTCATAAGCTACGAACCCCAAGCCTTAACTAACCCTGTTTACAGCGGCGCCTTAAGAGGAGCCCCTTGGGCGCTGGGACTAGCTCAGAATGCTTGGCATAATTGGGATGCACTTGGCAGCAGTGTCAAACTGTTTGTTCGCAATTTACGCCAGGTTATGGCGAAATCAACTTCGCAGTTGCCACCGGAAAAACTAGACCGTGATCTTAGGATCTTACATGTTTCCGATCTACACAATAACCCGTTAGCCATTGACTTTATTCTGGAGATCTGCGACAATTTTTCACCGGACCTTATTATTGACACCGGTGATCTTACAGACTTTGGCACACCATTAGAGGAAACTTTCTTTAAGAATCTTGCTTTAATTAAAGTTCCTTATTACTTCGTATTGGGCAACCACGATTCTCCTGTAGTTGCAGAAAAAGTACTGGAAATACCAGGGATAACATTGCTCGATGGGCCGGAAGAATTCAGTAATATCTCCATACTGGGCTTTAGGGATCCTGCATCGTTAACTGGCAGTCTTGAACCGGCTGCATCCCAGCAAGTATCTAATCAGGTTAACGTTATCCGTTTTTGGCTGCAGTCAGAAACTAACCAGCCTTTCATCTTGGCTGTTCACAATCCTACTGTAGCACAATCCTTTGCCGGTGAAATACCATTAATTCTTACCGGACATACTCACATCCCTAGCGTTACAATCCAAAATGGGTCTGTTTTGGTTAACGCCGGCACTACAGGCGGGGCCGGACTGCGAGGATTGCTTGGAGAAAAAGAGGTTCCTCTCACAGCAGCTCTACTTTATATTGATATTTCAGGAACAACTCCGGTAGTCGATGCTATAGACATGATAAGTCTTTATCCAAGGGAAAACAGATTTGAACTTACACGTACTGCAATTCCACAACCAGAAGAAACAACGGCGGAGCCAGCAATTTAGCTGGCAAAAATTAACTTCAGTTTTGTTTTAGGACAGGTGATACATCCATGCGATTGTTTTTTGCCTTACCTCTACCGTCTCATGTACAAGCGGAATTAGCCACTTGTCAGAAGATCTGGTCAAAAACTGTTACCAATGTAAAATGGGTAAAGGAGGAAAACATACACCTAACGCTGAAATTCTTAGGTGAGGTTTCAGCTAACCAGTTAAAACAAGTGGCCGCTGCTGCTCGGCCGGCTTTAGCCGGCTACCATCCTTTCACTATTCGTGTAAATAGGGCTGGGGTTTTTCCACATTTGCAGCGGGCTCATATATTATGGGTAGGGTTAGAAGATCACAATAACATGCTAACTAAACTACAACGAGACCTAGAGAAACACTTGGCAAGCTTAGGCTTTCCCTATGATACCAGGTCTTTCACACCTCATTTAACCCTAGGCCGGCTTCGCCAGCCAACGCGGATAAAGCTTCCAGTCCTTCCAGTTGATAATCTGGTCATACCGGTAAGCAATGTTGTCTTGTATGAAAGCATTCTTAACCCCCAAGGACCAGTATATCGCCAGCTGCTAAGAATTGAACTACAGTAAAGGGGGCCTTAACACATTGGAAAAAGAAAAAGCATTGGAGGTAGCACTCCATCAAATTGAAAAACAATTTGGCAAAGGTGCTGTAATGCGGTTAGGTGAAGCTGCCGAAAGAATGAGCTTCGATGTAATTCCCACTGGATGCCTAAGTCTTGATATTGCGTTAGGAATTGGAGGGATTCCCCGGGGCCGTATTGTGGAGGTATTTGGTCCTGAGTCTTCAGGAAAAACTACAGTAGCTCTGCATATGGTAGCCGAAGCGCAAAAACTAGGTGGTACAGCGGCCTTCATCGATGCCGAACATGCTCTTGACCCCATTTATGCTAATAACCTAGGGGTTGATACCGATAATCTATTAATTTCCCAGCCCGATACCGGAGAACAAGCCTTAGATATTGCCGAAGCTCTTGTACGAAGCGGTGCTGTTGATATTGTTGTTATCGATTCGGTAGCAGCTTTGGTGCCCCGAGCCGAAATCGAGGGTGATATGGGCGACTCTCACGTAGGTCTGCAAGCTCGACTCATGTCACAAGCACTCAGAAAACTGGCAGGGGTCATAAGTAAATCTCGCACAACCGCTATCTTTATTAACCAGCTTCGCGAAAAAGTTGGAGTCATGTTCGGTAATCCGGAAGTCACCACCGGGGGGCGAGCTCTCAAATTCTATGCTTCGATCCGCCTGGATGTTAGAAAGCTAGAGTGGCTGAAGCGTGGCAACGATGTGTTCGGCACGAGGACAAGAGTAAGGGTAGTAAAGAACAAGGTGGCACCACCCTTTAAGCAGGCCGAGTTCGATATCATTTACGGAGAAGGTATTTCCCGAGAAAGCAGCATCCTCGAACTTGCTGTCCAGCAGGAAATAGTTGATAAAAGCGGTTCCTGGTTCTCATATCAAGGGGAACGTCTTGGACAAGGTAAAGAAAATGCCCGCCAATCTCTACTTAATAATCCCGAAATGTGCCAGGAGATTGAGACTAAAGTGCGGGAAGCATTCAACCTTGGTACATCAAAGGAAGAGTCTAAGGACCAACCGGAGGAATAGCCATGTTCAAGATTGTTCCTACTAAAGACCCTGATTCTTTGGCAGCTGCCAAAAGCCATGCCTTCAAGTTATTAAGTCGCCGCTGGTATAGCCAGGCGGAGCTTATGCAACGTCTTCAGCAGAAAGGTTTTGACACGAACGTGTGCAAAAACACGGTGGAACTATTAAAAGAGTACGGTTACGTCGATGATACTCAGCTGGCTGCACGTGAGGTGGAGCGCTGCCTTCATGAAAAAAAGCTTGGCCCTAAACGGTTGCAGCTTCGTCTACAGCAACGAGGCATTGCACCTGAAATAATCGGTCAAGTCATGAGTTCCATTAGCATGGAAAGTGTACAGCAACTTTGTGTTGAAGAAACCAAGAGAAAACTGGCGTCGCTCCCACCAGACCTTGACAACTATAAAAAACGAGCCCGTCTAGGAGCATTTCTTTTACGGCGTGGTTTTGAGTTAGAATGCATAAATCGATGTCTGAGGGAACTGATATAACCCTGCTCTGGCGCTTCTTGACAATGCGAACACGTTAACTTACAATAAACTCGTAGGCTTAAGTATGCTTGACTATATTCTCGTGGAAAGTGAGTTTCCATAGTATGGCATGCCTGTGGCCGAGTTTACACTCGGCTTCTTTTACATGAAGGAGGTGAAAGGCATTATCAATACCTACCAAATTGCACTATTATCTATTGGCATAGCATTTTTGGCTTTTTTTATAGGTTATGCCGCACGCAAATATATTGCCGAGGCTAGAATAGCTTCTGCCGAAGAAGCTGCTCGGCGCATTGTGGAAGAAGCAAAAAAAGATGCCGAAGCCAGGAAACGTGAAGCACGGTTAGAATCGAAAGAGGAAGCCCACCGCGTACGCCAAGAGCTAGAGCGGGAACACAGGGAACGCCGTGCGGAACTACAGCGTCTGGAACGCCGATTGGTCCAACGAGAAGAAACCTTGGATCGCAAACTGGAAGGCATCGAAAAGAAAGAAGAGCTTCTAGACAAGAAAGATAAGTCTATGCAGACTATAAAAGAGAAGCTGGAGCATACCTATCAAGAGCAATTGCAGAAGTTAGAGCGCATTTCGGGCCTAACCTCTGACGAAGCACGTAACCTCCTCTTGGCTAATGTTGAAAATGACATCCGTCACGAAGTGGCAATACTCATTAAGAACATTGAAACAGAAGCTAAAGAGGAAGCAGACAAGCGTGCTCGTGACATTATTAGCCAAGCTATTCAGCGTTGTGCTGCTGACCATGTGGCTGAAGCCACAGTATCAGTAGTGACTCTACCTAATGATGAAATGAAAGGTCGCATTATCGGGCGTGAAGGTAGAAACATCCGCGCTCTGGAGACCATGACCGGCGTGGATTTAATAATTGACGATACACCGGAAGCAGTCATTATCTCCGGGTTTGACCCTGTACGTCGAGAAATAGCTCGGGTAGCTCTGGAAAAACTCATTGCTGATGGTAGAATTCACCCAGCTCGTATTGAAGAAATGGTAGAAAAGACTCAAAAAGAAGTCGATAGCAGGATTCGTGAGGAAGGCGAACAAGCTGCCTTTGAAACCAACGTCAACAATGTTAACCCTGAACTAATTCGACTGTTAGGACGGTTGAAATTCCGTACCAGTTACGGACAAAATGTGCTCAAACATTCCATGGAAGTCAGTTACTTGGCTAGCATTATGGCTGCCGAAATAGGAGCTGATATCGCACTTGCAAAAAGAGCAGGGCTTCTACACGACATTGGAAAAGCTGTCGACCATCAGATGGAAGGTCCCCACGTATCTATAGGGGCAGATTTAGCCAAAAAATATGGTGAGTCACCGGAAGTGGTGCATGCTATAGCAGCTCACCATGGTGACATAGAACCAGAAACTGCAGAAGCTGTTTTGGTTCAAGCTGCTGATGCTTTATCAGCCGCACGCCCTGGAGCAAGACGCGAGACTTTAGAAGCCTACATCAAGCGTCTTGAAAAACTGGAAGGCATTGCTGGTTCCTTTGAAGGTGTAGATAAATCTTACGCTATCCAAGCAGGCCGAGAGGTCCGGATTATGGTTAAGCCCGATAAGATTGATGACCTGGGTGCTGTGCGTTTAGCTAGAGATGTCGTTCATAGAATCGAAAGTGAGTTGGATTATCCGGGACAAATCAAGGTCAACGTAATACGTGAAACACGGGCTGTAGAGTATGCTAAGTAGGCTGATCTTCAGCCTACTTTTGTCTTGAATAATACTTTCATCAGGTACAAAACAATTGGCAAAGCATTAGGGAGGGAACGGGAAGTGCGGGTCCTAGCCATAGGCGATATAGTTGGAAAACCTGGGCGAAAAGCCCTAAAAACAGAGTTGCCTAGACTTCGGGAAGAGCTAGGTTTGGATCTGGTTATTGCCAATGGGGAAAATGCAGCCGGAGGATTTGGACTAACCGAACATGTTTCCCATGAGCTTTGGGAAGCAGGGGTAGACATCATTACCAGCGGCAATCACATTTGGAAAAAACGAGAAATATACTCTGTTTTGTCCCAAGAGAAGCAGTTACTTAGGCCAGCTAATTATCCACCCGGTGCACCAGGTCGCGGATGGACTATTTGGCAGCATAATGATCTTAAGGTGGCCGTAGTCAATCTGGCCGGTCGCACATTTTTAGAACCTTTGGACTGTCCTTTTCGTGTTGTCGATTCTTTGCTACCGGAAATTAGGCAACAATCTAATATAGTAATCATTGATTTTCATGCCGAAGCTACTTCAGAAAAAATAGCTTTCGGTTGGTATGTGGATGGGCGTGCTAGTTTGGTCTTTGGCACACATACCCATGTTCAGACAGCGGATAGCCGCATTCTCCCGCATGGAACAGGATACATAACAGATATAGGGATGACCGGTCCACGTGATGGAGTGCTAGGAGTAGATCGTGACATAATCATCCAGCGATTTATTACACAACTTCCGGCACGCTTTCACTTGGCAAAGGGTGACGTGGACATAATGGGAGTTTGGGCTGACATTGATCCCGTCACGGGATACACTCTGCGTATTGAACGACTCTATCGCACTCTGACCCAAAAGTAAATGGGTACTAGCACACCCCGACGAAATTGATCGCAGCACCCTTAATTAGCCGCATGGTAAACTAGCCTAAAAACAGGAGGAACATAAGTGAGTCTTGTAGCCGATTTACATGTACACAGTACAGCATCAGATGGCGAGCTCACACCAAGTAGTATTGTAGCCAAAGCAGCATCCAAGGGAATCACAGCCCTTGCTCTGACTGATCATGATACTGTGGATGGCCTGCCAGAGGCACACGTGGCAGGTTCAATTCATGGCGTAACAATCGTGCCCGGAATTGAGCTTAGCACACAATATAAAAACAGCGAAGTACATATATTGGGCTATTTTATCCAGCCCGATCGAGACGAATTTCGTTTAACAATAGAGCAATTGCGCCAAGCTCGCCATCAGCGAGCTCGGGAAATACTAAGGCAACTTAATCGCCTTGGCATGCACCTTAGTTGGGACCAGGTTTTAAACCATTTGAAAGGCGGCATTGTTGGCAGACCCCACATTGCACGAGCATTAGTAAGCGCTGGTTACGTACAATCGGTTCAAGAAGCCTTCGAATGTTATTTAGAACAAGACCGACCGGCTTATGTACCTCGATATAGGTTATCACCTCAGGAAGCCATACAACTAATTCATGACAGTAACGGAGCCGCCGTACTGGCTCATCCTGGCATTCTGGCCAAACCCTCTTATTTACCTGAGTTGCTGGAGCTAAACTGGCAAGGGATTGAAGTTTTCCATCCAGACCACACTGATGAAATAACTAACATTCTTCAAAAGATCGCACAAGAAAGAAATCTTATTCCTACCGGTGGGAGTGACTTTCACTGTGATGATTGTCATTGTCGCAATCTAGGAGCTCGTGTGGTGAATGAAACAGTTGTCTTATCCCTAAAAAGAAGGTGCCGGTTCTAAACTCCGGGCCTGGAACAATACATTGTTCCAGGAGAAGGGGGGAAGAACATGTATCCTTTAGTCAAAATGCACCGTTGTTATGTTGTGGGGATACTGGCATCAACTGTAGTTCTCTTGTTTGGTTTCTTTTACTTCATTAAGCCAATAACTCCAGATCCTAACTTTCTGGCTCTACAAGCTCAAGCTAAATTGGCGCAAACTTCCAGTTACCGTTTTCAGTTATCAGTTCGCACTGTCATTGACGGCCAAGATCGGATTGTGAGCACCATCTCCGGTGAGTTTATACACCCTAATACTTATTATCTTAAAGGTACCAGTTACGACTATGAGCTTGAACTCTATCACATTAATAATCGCCTAATATTTCTCGACCCTGCAGACAAACAATGGAAAACTACACCTGCTGCTCCAAGCTTAGTTAGCGAGGCCGTTCTATTCACAACCAGCCCTATTGCCGACTTCATGGCAGCACAAGACTTCCAGTTGTTAACATTGGAACACGCAAACACTCCCGGTTTCTACGGTATAAGGACAAACTTGGAAAACATCACCAATCCCTATTGGGAAATATTTTTTTCGGATTTCTATTTAGAAAGTTGGGTAAGAATACCTAGTTACCAGGTAGAACGATTAATGCTGTTCGGCAGTAACCCTAACAATATTGGTAATGATAAAGACATGCTACTAATTGAATTAACATTATCAGACCACGACCAACCCATTGAAATAATTGCGCCTACAAGACTCTTGAATTAAAAAAACTTTTATTTAGATTATAGCCATGATTTAGCAGGATTTCAGCGATAAATAACGAACATAGTATTAGTGGCATTCTAGTGCTATGGATCTATCCTTAGTGCCACTTATGAAAAGTAGAGGAGGGATGAAGGCTATACACTATATTTAAGTACCATTTGGCCAGACCTATTGCGTGTTTTACCAACCTCTAACCAGCAAAAGATATATGGAAAACGATGTAACTACGAACAGGCATCGACCTACAGGCTAGCTAAGTGGTACCGACAGATATCCGATGTCAATTGGTCAAAAACTTGTAGTAGAGTCAGTGTGTAGGTATTAAATCAGTAGTAGATATCGAAAGTGTGTGTTGTTTTTTGTTCCAATTGGCACCATTGATTGCTCCATTGCAATATGGTGCCAGAACAGTTTTGGGATGTGAAAGACATGGCAGCAAAAAATCCAGGCCTAGACCTGAATCATAAAAGTGGTATTCCCCTTTATATTCAGCTTAAGCAACAGATAAGCACCTTTATTTCTGCTCAAGTATGGGAGCCCGGATTCAAGCTTCCAACGGAACGTGAATTGGCAGCATCTTTGGGAATCAGCCGTAACACAGTCAGTGCTGCTTATAAAGAATTGGAAATAGAAGGTCTTCTTGTCTCATTGCAAGGCCGGGGAACTTTTGTTGCTGGAGACAGTTCAGAAAAAGAGAAACCAGGACGTAAAAGTCGCCTGCTAAAAGTTATTGATTTGGCACTGGGAGAGGCAGCCAAGCTCGGGTTTGGTCCCGATGATTTTCTGAGTCTTGCTACTGCCAGAGCGTTAGAACAAAAAGAATCTCTGGCAGCTGTTAATCTAGCTTTCGTAGGTACATCTCAAGAGCAAATTTCCTATTTCCAACGCGAGCTTTTGCCACAAACAGGTGTAAAGATTGCACCCTTCTTTATGCAGGAAATAAGGAATAATCCTCAAGCAGTACAGGAAACCTTGGCTAGCTTCGACTTAGTGGTTACCACCTTTCCGGAAGTTGATGAGCTACAACACCTTCTGCAACCTTTTGCTACGTCAGTACTGGGGGTAGCCTTAGATTTGGAATTGGAGACTATTGTCCAGATTGCCCGGCTACCAAAAAACAGCACTTTGGCTCTTATAACCAGTAGTGATGCCTTTGCCTCTAAGGTAGAGAAGTCGCTTCACCATTCTGGCATAAATGGCCTTAACATTGTGCGTAGTACAGAAAACAGTACAAGTTTGGATTCTATTATAGCTAAGGCCGATGCCATTGCCGTAAGCAGCGAACGGGCAGCAGAGGTGTTAAGCTTGGTACAAGAAAGAGATTGTAAGGAAATAATAGAACTTCTGTATCGAATTGATCAAGGTTCCCTAAATATGTTACATTGCTACCTAATGGATCTAAAAAACAAGACCTAAGAAAGGCAGGGGAGAGCACTGTGAACAGTGAACCTGCTCGTATTGAGCTCAATGAAAAATGGTGCAAAGGTTGTGGCATCTGTATCGCCTTTTGCCCAGCAAAAGTACTGGTGGCTCGTGAGGATGGGAAACCTTTAGTAGAAAATCCAGAGGCATGTACCCGCTGCGGCCTATGTGAGCTAAGGTGTCCTGATTTGGCCATCAGTGTAGGAGGGAAACAGCATGGCGGCAAAAACTAAGTGTAAAGCGCAACTTCTTTCTGGAAATGAAGCCTGCGTTCAAGGAGCCCTTGTTGCCGGAATCCGTTTCTTTGCCGGTTATCCAATTACTCCTTCAACTGAAGTAGCTGAAGGTTTGGCTGAGGAGCTCCCTAAAATAGGTGGTCGGTTCATTCAAATGGAAGACGAAATAGCCAGCATGGGTGCCGTAATCGGCGCATCATTAGCTGGACTTAAGTCCATGACAGCTACTTCTGGTCCCGGTTTCTCTTTGAAACAAGAGAATATTGGGTTCGCTGCCATGACCGAAGTACCCTGTGTTGTTGTAAATGTTCAGCGTTACGGCCCCAGTACAGGATTGCCAACATCGCCAGCTCAAGGCGACATTATGCAAGCACGCTGGGGAACCCATGGTGATCATCCAGTAGTAGCACTGATGCCCGCTTCTGTACGAGAAACCTTTGATCTGACTGTTGAAGCCGTAAATTTAGCTGAAGAATTGAGAACCCCCGTTATCATCTTACTAGACGAAGTTGTCGGTCACATGCGTGAACGTGTAGAACTCCCGGCAGCAGAGGATGTTGAATTGTTTAACCGCGTAAAGCCAACTGAAAGTCCCGATACTTTCCTACCTTATAAGCCTGCGGCCAATCTAGTACCACCTATGCCGGCCTACGGCGATGGCTATCGGTTCCATGCTACTGGACTAGTGCATGATGAAACAGGGTTTCCCTGTGGAAAGGGAGCGGACGGCAATACTCTCGTACGTAGACTCCAAGCTAAAGTGGAACAACGGCAACCCAAGATTGCCCGTGCTGAAACATTCCAAACAGAAGACGCTGAAATAGTAATTGTAGCTGCTGGTTCTGTGGCTCGTTCTGCCCGAGCAGCAGTCAAGGAAGCTCGTGCCCAAGGCATTAAACTAGGATTAGTCAGGCCTATAACCGCCTGGCCATTCCCAGAGGAAGCTATAGATAGCGTTGCCCAAACAGCCAAAGCGCTGATAGTTGCTGAGATGAATTTAGGTCAAATGATATTGGAAGTAGAACGTATAGCAGCCGGTCGTGCACCTGTTTTCGGACTTAACCGTATTGATGCTGAATTAATTACCCCAGAAGACATTATCGTTCGTGCCCAGGAGGTGACCAACAATGTCCGTTAAGGACTTAGTAGACCGTTACTGCCGTGTTGACAAGCTGCCCCATATTTGGTGTCCCGGCTGCGGCAATGGTATTATTATGGGGGCAGTAATCCGTGCCCTGGACAAAACAGATTTTGATCAAGACAAAACCGTTATCGTCTCCGGTATCGGTTGCTCGTCCCGGGCACCCGGTTACATGAACTTCGATACACTTCACACCACTCACGGACGTGCGCTAGCTTATGCCACCGGCGTCAAGTTTGCTCGTCCAGATCTTAATGTTGTTGTACTCACCGGTGACGGGGATTGCTCCGCTATCGGTGGCAACCACCTGATTCACGCAGCCCGCCGCAATATTGATTTAACTGTGGTGGTGTTTAACAACAGTATTTATGGTATGACCGGCGGACAGTTCTCTCCATTAACACCGGCTCATAGTTATGCCTCCACAGCTCCTTATGGTTCTATCGACCGCAACTTTGATCTTTGCAAGTTGGTACAAGCAGCTGGAGGAACTTATGTGGCTCGGAGTACTGCATATCATGCTCGGCAGTTAGTTAATCTCATTGCTACCGGATTAAACCATAAGGGATTTGCCTTTATTGAAGTAGTTACCCAATGCCCCATGTATTATGGTCGCAGAAATAAATTCCCCTCGCCTGTTGATATGCTGAAATGGCAACAAGAGCACGCTGTTCCTGTAAAAGCAGCAGCCAAGTTAAGTCCCGAGCAGATGGCCGGGAAATTCTTAATCGGCGAATTGCATCGAGAAGAAGCTCCGGAGTATACAGCGGTGTACGAAACGGATGTCATCGCTAAGGCCAGGGGGGATATCAATTGAAAAAACTTGAACTACGCCTGAGTGGTTTTGGTGGTCAAGGGCTTATCACAGCTGGCATCATTTTGGCGGAAGCCGCTATCTTAGATGGCAAAAACGCTGTTCAAAGCCAGTCCTATGGCCCAGAAGCTCGAGGCGGAGCCAGTAAAGCAGAGGTAATTATCTCCAGTGAAGAAATAGATTACCCTAAAGTGGGTCAGGCTGATCTATGTTTAGCCATGAGTCAGCAAGCATGCGATAAGTACGCTGGCAATACACAGCCCAATGGAGTTCTTGTTCTGGACAGCGGTTATGTCAAGAATCCTCCAGAGTTTTCAGGCAAAATGTACTCTGTGCCTATTACAGAAATAGCCACCTCAGAAGTTGGCCGTAACATCGTCGCTAATATTGTAGCTTTGGGCGTCATTGCCGGAGTTACCAATGTTGTTACTAGGGAATCCTTGGAAACAGCTGTCCTTGACCGTGTGCCGCCTCACACAAAAGATCTCAACAAAAAAGCATTGGCAGCTGGGTATGAGTCAGCAAAAAACCTACTCCAAAGGGAAGGTGAGTAAAAGATGACTACGGACCTAAAACAGGTAGGTGGTGCCAAGAAAGCTTGGGAAGAAGGTCCGGTGGCCAAAGCTGTAGCCCGCTTTCCGGAACGAAAGGAAGAGTTTCTCACCTTATCCGGAACTCCTGTAGACAGGCTTTACACACCCCTTGATACAGCTGATTTTGATTACGAACAGGATCTAGGATTTCCTGGACAATATCCGTTCACCCGGGGGATCCAACCTACCATGTATCGCGGGCGTCTATGGACCATGCGACAATACGCTGGTTTTGGAACCGCTGAAGAGTCTAATGAGCGTTACAAATACCTCTTGGATCAAGGTCAAACAGGCCTTAGTATAGCATTCGATCTGCCCACGCAAATCGGTTATGATTCTAGTCATCCACTGGCTCACGGCGAGGTGGGCAAAGTCGGTGTAGCTATAGATTCTTTAGCTGATATGGAAGTTTTGTTTTCTGGAATACCACTTGATAAGGTTAGCACCTCCATGACCATCAATGCGCCTGCCGCTATTTTATTGGCCATGTATATAGTCCTAGCCGAAAAGCAGGGGGTTCCATCGGATAAACTAGCTGGTACCATTCAGAATGATATCCTTAAAGAGTATGTAGCTCGCGGCACATATATTTTCCCACCAAAACCAAGCATGCGCCTCATCACGGACATTTTTGAGTATTGTTCAGATAAAGTGCCCAAGTGGAATACAATCTCCATTAGTGGCTACCATATCCGCGAAGCGGGTTGTACTGCTGTCCAGGAGGTTGCATTCACTCTGGCCGATGGTATAGCCTATGTTGAGGCAGCTGTCGAAGCTGGACTAGATGTGGATGACTTCGCGCCCCGTCTATCATTTTTCTTCAATGCGCAGATGGATCTGTTGGAAGAAGTGGCCAAATTCCGTGCTGCACGTCGCCTTTGGGCTAGAATCATGAAAAACCGGTTTGGTGCCAAGAATCCACGTTCTCTCAAACTTAGGTTCCACACCCAAACTGCCGGTTGTGCCCTTACAGCCCAGCAACCAGACAATAATATCATTCGTGTAACACTACAGGCACTTGCGGCAGCTCTCGGTGGCACTCAGTCTCTGCATACCAATTCCCGTGACGAAGCTCTTTCTTTGCCCACTCAAGATTCGGTAACAATTGCCCTTCGTACTCAACAGATCATTGCTCATGAAAGTGGCGTTGCTTCAACTATCGATCCTTTGGCCGGATCCTACGTTATTGAAGCAATGACCAACCGGATCGAAGACGAAGCCATGGACTATATCAAAACGATCGACGAATTCGGCGGGGCTGTATCTGCAATAGAACAGGGTTTCATACAACGAGAAATCCAAGAAAGTGCTTATGCCTACCAGCAAGCAGTGGAGTCAGGCGAACGAATTGTCGTCGGAGTAAACAAATTCCAGGTAGCAGATGAGCAAGCTCCTGAATTGCTAAAAGTTAAGCCCGAAGTGGAGGCAAGACAAAAAGCCAAGTTAGAAAATCTACGTCAACAACGCGATAACGCCAAAGTTCAGTCTACATTACAGCAGCTAAGCAAGACTGCCCAAGGCGATGATAATTTGATGCCAGGAATCATTGAGGCGGTACGCACTTATGCTACCTTGGGAGAGATTTGTGACGCCCTTCGCCAAGTGTTCGGTGAGTACGAGCCTTCGGTAATCTTTTAGGAGGTGGAGCTGGTTATGGAACGTCCGATCAGGGTTTTGATTGCCAAGCCAGGACTGGATGGGCACGACAGAGGTGCCAAAGTCTTGGCCCGGGCTATGCGGGATGCCGGTATGGAGGTAATTTACACCGGTCTCAGACAGACGCCTGAGCAAATTGTAGAAGCAGCCGTACAAGAAGACGTTGATACTATTGGTTTGTCCTGCTTATCCGGGGCTCACAACCATTTGTTCCCAGAAGTAACCAGATTGTTAAAGGAAAAGGATGCCACCGATATTCTGGTAGTTGGCGGCGGTATCATTCCGGAAGAGGATATCCCTAAGCTTAAGGAAGCCGGTATAAGTGAGATCTTTACCCCTGGCACAACTACGGCTACAGCCATTGAGTATATTAAGGAGAATGTAAAAAGGTGACAACACACGCTAAAAATGATAGCAACATATGGGCTGAGCGTGTTTTGGCCGGCGATCGCCGGGCATTAGCTCGTGTCATCAGTCTCCTGGAAAACCAAGAACCGGAAGGGTTCCATACGCTAAAAACCTTGTATCCAAAAACCGGTCAGGCCCACATTATTGGCCTGACCGGCCCCCCAGGGGGTGGCAAGAGCAGTCTGGTAGATCGTATGATTCAAGAGATTCGCTCCAGGGGACATGAAGTGGCTGTGGTAGCTGTGGATCCTACCAGTCCCTTTACAGGCGGTGCTATACTGGGCGATCGCATACGCATGCAACGATGGGCAAGTGATACCGGAGTCTATATCCGAAGCATGGGTACCCGCGGAAGTTTAGGCGGCCTTGCACGAGCAGTGTATGCCACAGTTCAGCTTCTCGATGCTGCCTCTTTCCCCTACATTTTGGTTGAAACAGTTGGGGTGGGACAGTCGGAGGTGGATATTGTCCAGGTTGCCGATACGGTGGTTGTAGTGTCAGTGCCAGGCTTGGGAGACGATGTTCAGGTAAGCAAGGCAGGCATCATGGAAATTGGTGATGTATTTGCCGTAAATAAGGCCGATCTTCCAGGTAGCCAAAGAGTCGTAGTTGAGCTTCAGAGTATGCTCGATCTAGGTTCTCACGACGTATGGCAACCACCGGTGGTAACCACTGTTGCAACCACCGGTAAGGGTGTATCCGAACTGATAACTGCCATCCAAGAACACCTTGTTGTTCTCCAGGAAGCCAACCTTTTGACTAAGCAGCGATTGGCCCGGGAAAAAGAAGCCTTGCTCCAAAGACTAACTGAACGCATACGTTGTGACATTACTAAACAGTGGTCAAACAAGCAAGGTAACCAAGCCTGGGAAAACCTAGCTGCTAAGAAAACTGATCCTTACACCCTAGAAGAACAGCTCTATCTTAGCTGGAAAGGAGTGACTACAGTTGATAACCAAGATTGATCATGTGGGCATAGCAGTTTCTGATCTAGCTGAAGCTCGTAAATTTTACGAGGAAGTTCTAGGTATAAAAGTAACTGCAACTGAAGAAGTGTCGGAACAAAAAGTGGTTACTGCATTTCTTCCCTTAGGAGACAGCGAACTCGAGCTGTTGGTACCAACAGCCCCAGATAGCCCTATTGCTCGTTTTATCGAAAAACGGGGAGAGGGTATCCAACATATTGCTCTCAGAGTGGAAAACATTGAAGCTGCCTTACAAAAATTAAAGAAAGCAGGAGTACGCCTCATCGACGAAGAACCACGCCAAGGCGCTGGGGGAGCCCGTATTGCCTTCTTGCACCCTAAAGCAACAGGTGGTGTGCTATTCGAACTTTGTGAGCGAAAATAATAATCCCAACTTCTTGTCTAATTTCAGTTTAGTTTAGCGTGCCTATAGATGGCACAGGCAATTACTCGTATCAGGAGGTGGCAGTTTTGACAAAGGACCTCTTAGGAGATCTCGCTGCCAAAAGGACCAAGGTATTGGCCGCCGGTGGCGAAAAACGTATCGCTAAGCAACATCAGAAAGGAAAACTAACAGCCAGAGAACGGATACAGAAGATGTTGGATGAAAACAGTTTTGTAGAACTAAATATGCATGTGCGGCATCGCTGCAATGAGTTTGGTATGACCGATGTAGAAACTCCAGGTGAAGGAGTTGTAACAGGCTACGGGACTATTGACGGGCGCTTAGTATATGTCTTTGCTCAGGATTTCACCGTCATGGGCGGATCTTTGGGCGAAATGCACGCTAAGAAGATCACTCACGTCATGGACTTGCATTTCGCCCAAAGATCCGCCCATGACGGTGAAATCCTGAGCAAAGACATATACTAAGCGCCCGTCAATAGTTCCGTAGCCTGTTACAACTCCTTCACCTG
>DUNI01000170.1 GCA_012839445.1 Bacillota bacterium | reverse complement strand
GAAAAGCTTTGTGTAGGGACAGGCCTCTGTGCCTGTCCGGCACCCATACCACGGGAAACGGGCCGGCACGGAGGCCGGCCCCTACGCATACCCCGTGGGGTTTACATGTTTAATCCAAAGCCTTGTGTAGGGACAGGCCTCTGTGCCTGTCCGGTACCCATACCACAGGAAACGGGCCGGCACGGAGGCCGGCCCCTACATGTTCCCGGTGGGGTTTACTTGTATAATGAAAGGCCTTCACGTAGGGGCAGCCCTCTGCGGCTGCCCGGAATTCATACCACGGGGAACGGGCTGGCACGGAATCCATCCTTCGGATGCAGGCTGGCCCCTACGCATACACGGCAGGTTTATTTAGTAGTGGTAAGGTTCACCGGCATTTATCTTAAAAGCACGGTAAAGCTGTTCCAACAGGATAAGGCGCGCCAGTTCGTGGGTAAACGTAAACCGAGACAAAGAAAGGACAGTGCCGGCGCGCTTAATGACTTCTTCCCCTAGTCCCAAAGTGCCACCTAGGACAAAAGCCAAACGGCTTTGTCCTTGGAGGGCTAGTTTCTGTAAGTGAGCTGCCAGTTTAAGCGAAGTAAATTCCCGGCCTTCTTCGCTTAAGGCAACTAGATATTCAGCTGATTTAAGTGTCTTTAGTATGGCTTGGGCTTCTACTGCTTTGATAGCGGTAATTTGGGCCTTATTTGGCCGGGGTGGAATTTTGGCCGCCGGTAAGGTGACAAATTCCACCCGTGCATAAGGTCGCAATCGTTTTAGGTATTCCTTATTACCAGCTGCAATAAAGTTAGTCCTGGTTTTGCCAGGTGTTAAAATGCGTATTTGAAGCATCTAGGCTGGATAGTAGGGTTGGGGACCATCAGCGGCAGCTGCTTCAGCTAAATTATAGTCCACGTTGGTTTTGGCTGCCAAACGCTCCTTAAGGAACTTCACAGCTACCTGGGGAAAGAGGGCATAGGACAATACGTCTTCATCTTTTTGCATGTAAGCGGCAATTGCCTTCTTGGCCTCTTCCATACCAGGCTCAATTAGATCGGCTGGCCGGCAGGTAATAGGTTCTTCGTCACCGATGATCTTCTTTTGGACGTCTTGGTCGATGGCTGCCGGCGGGCGGCCATAGTAACCAAGCACGTAGTTCTTTACTTCGTTGGGAACTACTTTATAGCGTTCGCCCATTAAGACGTTGAATACAGACTGAGTTCCTACAATCTGACTGGTTGGTGTAACCAACGGTGGATAGCCCAGTTCCTTTCTGACCTTTGGTACTTCTGCCAGACAATCACGATACTTGTCCAGTTGTCCTTGTTGCTGCAACTGGGAAGCTAGATTCGAGATCATGCCGCCGGGAATCTGGTAGGAAAGTACGTTGGTGTCCACTCCGCTGGAGATGGCGCCGAATTTATCGTACTTCTTCTTGACATCCCGCCAGTAATCGGCAATTTCAGACAACTGCTCTAAATCTAGGCCGGTGTCATACGGGGTTCCGGCCAGGGAAGCTACCAACGATTCCGCCGGTGGCTGGGAAGTCCCAAGGGCCAGAGGTGAACTAGCTGTGTCCACGATATCTACGCCGGCTTCAATGGCTTTGAGGTAAACCATGGATGCCATACCGCTGGTATAGTGGCAGTGAAGGTTAATGGGTACCGGTACTGCTTTCTTCAGTTCTTTCACTAGCTCGTAGATGGTATAAGGTGTGAGCAGTCCTGCCATGTCTTTGACACAAATGGAATCCACACCTAGATCCACTAAATCCTTGGCAATCTTGACATAGAGCGGGATATCATGGACTGGGCTAATGGTATATACCACTGTACCCTGAGCGTGGGCACCGGCTTCCTTGGTGGCTCTAATAGCCGTTTGCATATTGCGAACGTCGTTTAAGGCGTCAAAGATACGCACAATATCGATGCCGCCTTTTACCATGGCCTTCACGAATTCCTCCACTACATCATCGGGATAATTGTGATAGCCCAGTATGTTTTGACCACGTAGCAACATTTGTAGTTTGGTGTTTTTAACATGCTTTCTTATGGTCCAGAGACGTTCCCACGGATCCTCGTTGAGAAAGCGCATACAAGTGTCAAAAGTGGCGCCGCCCCACATTTCCAGCGAGTAATAGCCGACTGAATCTATTTTTTCTAGAATGGGTATCATGTCTTCGGTCTTCATGCGGGTGGCGAATAAACTTTGGTGGGCGTCTCTAAGGGACGTGTCACACAGTTTAGGGGCATGCTTGGCCATGATAAAACTCCTCCTTCGTCCTCGAGCCTTTACCTAATGAGGACCTTTCTTCTAAGATTGTATTTCTGCATACAGTATACAATTCCTTCTTTTTCTTGTTCATTTAGCCGTCTGATTGCGTTGTTGGAACTATTGTCAGTGTAAGCGAGCGGCTGTCACGCTTAAGACTGAGCTTGGTTTTGACACCAACCTTCAAACGAGAAACAGCGGAAGTAAACTCTCTTAGGGTTCCAATTCGTGTGGAGCCTATATGAGTGATAACATCGCCGGGCTTTACTCCTGCTGTCCCTGCCGGGCTGCCATTGTAAACATCCAGAGCTATCACACCCTCCTTCTGTGATAAGTTGAAATAAGCGCTGATCTCACGATTGATCTCGGCAGCGTAAATGCCTAGCCAGGGACGACGCACACGGCCATAGGCCAAAATCTCTTCTACGATTGGTCGGACCTGACTAATAGGAATGGAGAAACCCATACCTTCGGCAGCCTGAGCTTTGGCCGAATTAATCCCCACTACTTCACCTTTGGCATTCACCAGGGGCCCGCCGCTGTTGCCTGGATTGATAGGGGCGTCAGTCTGAATAAGGTTTTCCAGAATCTTGCCGTCGTCGGTTTGAATGGTGCGGCCCAGCGCACTGATGATCCCAGCGGTGACACTGCGCTGGAACTCCAGCCCCAGTGGGTTACCGATAGCCACTGCCAACTCTCCTACCCGTAAGCGATCTGAATCGCCAAAGATGGCAGGCGTGAGATCTTTGGCTCTTATTCGTACCACGGCCAGATCCATCCCAGGATCGGTACCGACTACCTCAGCAGCCAGTTGCCGACCGTCGGCTAAGGTAACGACAATGCTTCCGGCCCCAGCTACTACATGATCATTGGTGAGAATGTAACCTGCCGGATCAAAAATGACGCCAGACCCAACTCCACCCTGCTCCACTGCTCCATAAAACCAATCGTAGGCCCGTTGACGAGTGGCAATTCCCACCACCGTGGGTCCTACCCGCTCGGCCACAGCACTAATAGTGGCATAGGGATGAAGGGACATGGTGTCATCCGCTACCGACAGAGGCTCGGTCGGAACTGACATGCGTTCGGGTGCCTGTAACAGCTGCCCTGGGCGACTGCCGCCGGAACGAATAGCAGCTCCGGCTAAAAATGCTCCCATCAAGAATAACACAAATAGCAACATTCGCCAACCTTGTCTAAATCTAACACGATTCATGTAATTTCCTCCTTCGGCAGATTAGTGTTAGTAACAGTATCTCCGCCGGTGGAGGAGAAATTGCAAAGAGGGCGGAAAAACCGCCCTCTTTAAGCAAAGACCAAGCTGGAAACCCTATATTCCCTTTGCCCGCACAATGTCCTTGACTTTCATCAGTCGTGTTAGGTTCGCCCGTTCGCTTTCATCTAGCTTCATGGTAATATAGCGGACGGTGCGTTCTAATTCGGGGATCATAACGTGCTCCAAGGCGTTAACCCGCCGGCGGGTACGTTCGATCTCATCGGCCAATAGATTAACCGATTTTTCTACCTCGGCCAGTTCCAACAATCGCGGTAGCAGTTCGGATAAAGTGTTGATGGAATCATCCAGTTCTCCCGATGTTTCGGCAAAGCCGTACGGGTAAATACTGTCGCTGGCCTCACCCACCTGTTGCCAACTGAGCTTGGGTGTATGCACGCTCATGATATTCTGAACGTCTAGCTGAACCTCCAGCTGTACTTGGGGAAACATGATGGCTTCTTCCACTGCCTCGGCTGACATAACAGCACGAGCCAGCATAAACTTCTGGAATGAGCGAGCTAGGCGCTCCTCTACTTCCTCACGCAGCTTCTTGTTCTCTTTTACCAGAACCAAGAATTGCCGCATGAGTTCATCACGTTTATCTTTTAGCAGTTTGTGACCCCTGACAGCCATAGCAAGCCGCGCCTTTAGGCGGTTCAGCTCCATACGGGTAGGATTAACCCTAATTTCCATGGGCTACTCCTCCCTTTGCGGGGGTAGATACTTGTCTAGATATTCGTCACGAATACGCTTGAGTTCGATCCGCGGCAGCATGGAGAGAAGTTCCCAGCCTAAATCCAAGGTCTCGGTAATGCTGCGGTCTTCTTCTTCTCCTTGACGCAGGTAACGATTTTCGAACTCGTCGGCAAAATTGGAGAAAATCTTGTCTGTTTCTGACAAGGCTGCTTCACCCAAAATGGCTGCTAATTCCTTGGCTTCCTTGCCGCGGGCATAGGCAGCATACAACTGGTTCATGGTATCAGCATGGTCTTCTCTGGTCTTGCCTTCACCGATACCCTTATCCTTTAACCGGGACAACGAGGGCAACACGTCAATGGGGGGATAAATGCCCATGCGGTGTAGGTCACGACTTAAAATAATCTGGCCCTCGGTAATATAACCGGTAAGGTCCGGAATCGGGTGTGTCTTGTCGTCCTCAGGCATGGTAAGGATCGGCACCTGTGTCACCGAGCCTTTCGCATCCCTCATCCGACCGGCACGCTCGTAAATACTGGCCAAGTCGGTGTATAGATAGCCTGGGTAGCCTCGACGACCAGGTACTTCCTTACGGGCAGCGGAGATCTCTCTTAAGGCCTCGGCATAGTTGGTCATGTCTGTGAGAATAACCAACACGTGCATGTCCTTGTCATAGGCCAGGTATTCGGCTGCTGTGAGCGCCATCCGCGGGGTCGCGATACGCTCGATAGCCGGGTCGTCAGCCAGGTTCATGAACAGCACTGCCCGCTCAATGGCTCCGGTTCGTTCGAAGTCGGAGACAAAGAAATCGGCTTCTTCAAAGGTAATACCCATGGCGGCAAACACAACTGCAAACTTGGTATCGGTGCCAAGTACCTTGGCCTGACGGGCAATCTGAGCTGCCAGCCGTGCGTGAGGAAGGCCGGAAGCGGAAAATACCGGTAGTTTCTGACCGCGCACCATGGTGTTCAGACCATCAATGGCGGAAATTCCGGTTTGGATAAACTCGGACGGATAGTCTCGAGCCGTGGGGTTAATGGGATAGCCGTTGATATCTCGCCGGGCCTCAGGAATGATACGAGGACCGTCGTCACGAGGACGTCCTAACCCATCAAATACACGACCTAAAATATCCAGCGATACGCCGAGCTCCAGAGTCCGGCCCAGAAATCTAATCTTAGCTGTTTCTAAGTTAACACCGGAAGTACCTTCAAACACCTGAACTAAGGCTGTGTCTCCTGACACTTCCAACACCTGTCCACGGCGGGTACTGCCATCGGCAAGCTCAATTTCCACCAGTTCGTTGTATTTGACTCCGGCCACTTGCTCCACTAACATCAAGGGTCCGGCTATATCGGAAATAGTGCGATACTCCTTAGGCAACCTCCTCACCTCCCGCCGAAGTTACTCCTGCTACCTGTGTTTTGATTTCTTCTAGGATTTCATCAAACACAGCTAGTTCCTGCTCCGAGGTGTACTTAGCTCTGGCGATGCGTTCCCGTACCGGTAAGGCAAATAGCTTATCCAGCGGCGCATCTTTTTCCAGGGCTCGTAAGCATTCCTCATGGAACACCATGATTAGTTTGATCATAAGCTTTTGTTTTTCCAGGGAGCAGTAAGTGTCTACTTCGTGGAAAGCGTTCTGTAAGAGGAAGTCCTCTCGGATTGATCTGGCCGTTTCTAAAGTCAGTCGCTCACGCGCTGAGAGCGCATCCACGCCCACCAGCCGTACAATCTCTTGTAGCTCTGACTCTTGCTGCAGTACACGCATGGAATCGGCCCGCATCTTAATCCACTCGTCCCCTACCTGCTTACGCAGATAGTCTTCGATGTTGTCTAGATAGAGAGAATAACTCAGCAGCCAGTTAATGGCTGGGAAGTGACGAGCATAAGCCAGAGATGCGTCCAAGCTCCAGAATACCTTCACAATACGCAAGGTACCCTGGGTAACCGGTTCTGACAAGTCACCGCCCGGAGGCGAAACGGCTCCAACTGCTGTTAAGGCACCTACGCGCTCGTCTGAACCTAGGCACGTTACCCGTCCGGCCCGTTCATAGAACTCGGCTAGACGAGATCCCAGGTATGCCGGATAACCTTCCTCACCAGGCATCTCTTCTAATCGACCGGACATCTCACGTAAGGCCTCGGCCCAACGCGAGGTGGAGTCGGCCATTAGAGCCACGCTATAACCCATATCGCGGAAATACTCAGCGATGGTTATACCGGTATAAATAGATGCTTCTCGAGCTGCCACTGGCATATTGGAGGTATTGGCAATGAGGACGGTGCGTTTCATCAGAGGTTCGCCGCTTTTGGGGTCCTCTAAGGCGGGGAACTCCATGAGCACGTCGGTCATTTCGTTACCACGTTCTCCACAGCCGACATAGACAACAATTTCAGCATCGGCCCACTTAGCCAATTGGTGCTGTACCACTGTTTTACCGCTGCCAAACGGCCCCGGAATACAGGCGGTACCGCCTTTGGCCACTGGGAAAAACATGTCGATAACCCGTTGTCCTGTAACCATGACTTCCTCTGGAGAAAGCTTGGCCACATATGGACGCCCACGACGCACCGGCCATTTTTGCATCATGGTAACTTCTTGTACACCGTCTTCGGTCTTGATTTTAGCAACCACATCGGTAACCGTGGCTTGGCCGGAATAGATTTCGGCTACTTCGCCTTCTATGCCTATCGGTACCATAATGCGGTGCTCTACCAACGGGGTCTCTTGTACAGTTCCTAAGATATCCCCAGGAGCTACCTGATCTCCTACTTTAACTTTGGGCACGAAATCCCATTTCTTCTCCCGATCAAGGGCATATGCTTCTACGCCGCGGGTAATATAGTTGCCCACCTGGGCTTCAATTACATCCAGCGGCCTTTGAATACCATCGTAAATAGCTTCTATGAGGCCCGGTCCAAGTTCAACTGAGAGCGGCGCTCCAGTGAGGTAAACAGGCTCACCCGGGCCGATACCACCAGTTTCCTCATAAACCTGGATGGAAGCTTTGTCACCATGCATCTCGATTACTTCTCCAATGAGACGTTCATCGGACACACGTACCACGTCGTACATTTTAGCTTCCTGCATGCCTTCAGCTACCACCAGGGGACCGGAGACCTTAATTATCCTGCCAACGCTCAAACTTACCTACCCTCTTTCCCAAATAAGATATCCGCGCCGACAGCTTTTTCCACGTTGCGCCTTATTCGTTCCATCCCAAGTCCCAAGCTGCCTTGGCTGCTCGGGATCGGAACCAAAATAGGAGTTGTCTGCTGTTGAAACTCGTCCACGGCTTCTTGAGCTGCTGCCGCCGCCTGTTCGGTGATAAACACCACTCCGTACGTTTCGTCCCCGGCAATGGTTCGCAGCACCGCTTTGGCCTGCTCCGGTCCTGTTACAGGGAACGTAGTCACGCCTACAGCTTTGAATCCTAGAATAGAATCGCGATCGCCAATGACAGCTATTTTAGGCATAGACATCACGCAGCCTTTCCTTGATATCCTTCGCCGGAAGGCCGTTGATCTTTCCTACCATTACAATGCGAATAAGCTTAACCTCGTTTTCCTTAGCCCAGAAATAGGCCACCAGCGGTTCAGGGCCAAAAGCGATCAGACGTGACTTTTTCATGTGGCTAAGAAGGAAGTTGTCGGCCAGCTTTTCGTACGTGGTCAGGCTACCATCCCGTTCCCAGGATGCAATACCCTCGGCCACTACTTCGCCCCAAGGATCCCGGGCAAAACGTTCTGCGAAAGCAGTAAGCGATTCGTCCAGTTGAGCCATTAATGAATCCAGCTCCAGCTTTCCTCCCGGGACAAACACTTTCCGGAGCAATTCTCGAGCTCTGAGACCATCACCTTCGGCCACATGTCGCACTCGGATGAAACTCTTAATGTTGGTAAGGTCGGCCTGTACACTAACGAATTCTTGGAGAAAATCTTCTTTTCGTTCGCTCAGGAAACGACTCAGATAGCTATAATGAGCCTTGTCTAAAATCGTATCCACTAGCTGGGGATCCCTGGTCTCTTCCAAAGAAGCCTGAGCTTCCTCGGCCGCCTGTGCAATCTCCGGTGGCAATTCCTTAAATTTACCTTCTGAAACCATAGTCGTCATTTTATCTGGGGCAATGGTTCCTGAGGTAACTAGAATATCTTCCACTTCTTGTCCCAAATACTTACCTTTTATCAGGATCTTTAGATTGAGGACGTCGTATTTTAGGAAAAACAAGTCCGTAACTTCCGGATGAGGCGATATCTTCCAGAACAGCTGGCGCACAGATGCAATTTCCTCTCGAAGGATATTCTCATATTCAAAAACACTGTTAAGGCGTGACACCTGTGCTCCATAACTGGTTTCACCTAGTATTTTTAAAGCTTCGTTCGCACTCTTGGCCTCGGCCATGCGTTCAATTTTGCTCTTGTCTAAGAGCCCATTCTCCAACGCCCGGACCCTGGTTACCGAATGCGCATAATCCGTTCTTTTGCCTTTCACAACCCTGCCTCCTTTCCCGGCCTGCTAAATTCAGCTAGCAGGAAAGAGGACGGCAGCAATTTCCTGCTCTAATTCATCCCTGCTCAGCTTGAGGATCAGTTCAAACGAATAGTTGTTCTCCACTCCACCGGCACTAAGGACGAAGCCCCCTTCCAGCGGACGGGTCTCAGGCGAAAGGGTCAGCTCACCCTTTTTGCCCTGAGCTTTAAGTTCCTGGTTAACGCTGGCGATAAAGTCAGCTCCGAGACGCTCCTTATCATGGGGTGCTACCACCACTTGCTCGGTTCCTGTTTCCACAGCATTTAAGATAATAGGCCGTAGGAGCTGTTGATATTTATCTGCAGGCAGTTCGCGAAGCTGTTGTAGTGCCAGGGCAAAAGCTTTATCTATCAGCTCTTCCTTGGTTTTTAGTTCTTCGCGCCGAGCTTGCATAGCTGCTACTGCCAAAACGCGCCTTCTTCTTTCGCCGGCATCCTGCTCGGCTTTGGCCGCTATGGCGGCCTGCTCACCCTCAGCTTTAGCTTTGGCTTTAGCCAAAATCTCATCAGCTTGTGTTTGCGCTTCGGCCTTTACAGCTTGGGCTTCTTCTTCAGCACGCTGGTGGATGCGCTTTTTCAGGGCTTCCACACCAGCCATTAGATCGCCACCCCTCTAACTAGAAGGAGTGTAGACAACAGGGCCAACACAGCGTAAGTCTCAACCATAGCACCATAGGTGACGGCTTGACCCAAAGCTTCTTGTCTCTTGGCAACTAGACTAATTCCGGCGGCCACAGCCTTACCCTGAGCAATAGCCGATAACCAACCTACCAAAGCTATGGGCAGGGCTGCCATCAACATTTGCAATCCTTGGCTCACTGTAAGCTCAGCCACTTGGCCACCGAATACACCAATTTGAATCATAATTAGAAACCCGGAAAGCAAACCATAGATGCCCTGCGTACCGGGAAGAGCCTGGAGAAGTAGTGTTTGACCAAAACGTTCCGGTTGCTCAGCAACCAACCCCGTCGCCGCTTCACCCACAAGACCAACACCAATAGCAGAGCCAATGCCCGGCAGGGCTACAGCCAAAGCTGCCCCCATTAGCGCTAAGAAAATGCCTTCCATTACCTTTTAAGCCTCCCTTTCTTCCAGTTCAAGATCAATATACCTGGTTGTAATTCTGAACGGAGCGAAGCTTCTGCCCCCGCTCTCGTAAAACTTGGTGAAAAATTCCACGTACTGCAAACGACTGGCGTGAACATAGGCTCCGATAACGTTAATTAGAAGGTTAAAGCCATGGCCACCAACGAAAATTATGGCCCCTAGCACAATACCTACAGCTCCACCTTCTGCTGCCATGCTCACCATATTGTTAATAACCATGCCGATTACAGTAGTACCGAGCCCTAACGCCAATAAACGAGAATACGATAACACGTCTGACAGGTAACCGCTGATATCATAAAGACTCATGATCCCAGACAGAAGTCGCTTGATGATGTTCTTGTTGTCGCGACCTTGAGTGAGTATTAAACCCCCTGCCCCTATAATGGCAATGATTTTCGCTGCTTGACCAAATGTTCCTGGTATCATTAGAAGCAAACCGGTTAAAAATACCAACCAGAATCCCTGGTCATAAATGGCATCAAGGACTTGGCCGGATTTAATCCGGTGTACCATGTTGATAATGATACCGGTGTAAATATGAATTACGCCCACAGCCATGGATACCACCAGCATTTTAAGCGGATCATCAATGGGGCTGAACCAAATCGGCGGTATGGGCAGGCTACCAAAGTAGCTACCGGTAACAATTCCAAATAGCATCGAAGAGACGCCACCTAGGATCAACAGTTTGAACAATTTCTCGGCCATACCCGCCATCCGGATCTTTTTCATGGCATACCAACAAAGGCTTGCCAAAATGAGACCATAGGCCGCATCACCGTACATCATGCCAAAAAAGAGGAAATAAAACGGCGCTAAGTACGGTGTAGGATCGATGCCGCCTGGCTCTGGCAAGCCAAATAATTCCGTTATGACCTCGAAAGGCCAAACAGCACCAGTGTTTTCTAATGTCACAGGTGGGTTATCGCCTTCTTGAGGATCTTCTGCACAAAGGTAGGCACTAGGACTAATCTCTTGAATGGTCTTCTTTAAACGAGGGAAATACTTTTCCTCGATCCAGCCGGTTAAAGCAAAAGTTTCGTCGGTACGGCCAAATTGGAGCGCTAAATCCAGCTGAGCTCTTTTGAGCGATAGCTCATCGTAAGCTGCTTTAAGCAGCACGCGCTTGTCCACATGCTCTTTGGCCTGAGTAATTACTTCTTCCCGACGAGCAGCCAGAGCTTCCAGTTCCTTCTCAATTTGAGCTTTAACTTCCATCGGCGTACCGTGAACATCTGGGAAAGAAGCCCGGCTAAACGAGTGTTGTCGCAGTATAGCCTGCACTTCCTCTTGATCCATCTGAGCCGATAGAATAAATACGTATACTTCCTCGCGCCCGCGTCCCAATTCCTCGATATAAGAACCAGGGGACGCTTCGCCTAACTCTTCTGTAAAACTATCAAGACCGGACAGCGGAAGAACCCCCACCTCGATAGCCACGTCGGGACCAGCGGCCAATTCTTCTAGTGGCACATCCAAATTCAAGTACGGTTCAATGGCAGCCAAGGAATTGTACATTGGGGTCTCTTCGTTACGAATACGATTTAATTCGTTGTCAGCAGCCCTAAGGGCTTTTTCAGTCTTCGCTACCTCTTCTGTCTTTTGTAAATAGTGACGAAATTCCTCTTCCTTCAGAAACACTTTCGTTCCGGTGAACTGCTGAAGAAATGTAACTTTCTCCGGAGCGAGTCTCTGCACGAAATCTAGGCAAAACCTAAGTTCTGCCAGTCGGGCATCGATCTCACTTGCTTTTGCACCTGGCTCATCGCGCCAAACAAAATCACTGTCTTTCTCCAGTTCTGACACGCTGAGAATGTCTTCCACCTGCAGCACGCCCAGTCGTTGCAAAACCTCTGTAACAGCATCGCGGTCATCACGATGAGCTACCAGAAAGACTTTTTTCATACTAGCTACAGCCATTGGCTTTCACTATCCTCTCCACAATAAGCGCTACTGCATCTGGCAAACGCTGTTTGGCTTCCTCCCTAATTCGGGCACTGACTGCTTCAGCCTCCTGGTGGATAGGTTTGGCTTCTTCAGCAGCTTCCGCCTCCGCCCGTGCCAGCATTTCTTCGGCTGCCTGTCGAGCCTCTTTTACCGTTTTGGCCACGAGAGCTTCCCCTTCGGCCTCCGCTCGTTCAACAATTTGACGAGCTTCAACCCGGGCGTTGCGTCTCATTTCTACGGCACTGACTTCGGTCTCTCGCACGGCGCGCAGGGCTTCAATTGCCAAAAACATCACCACCTCTTCCGAAAGTTAATCTATATAGCAACTAGGACAAGATCCCAGTGAATATTATAACACAAAGGAAAAGACCCAATCAAACAATTATCTCTATCTCTGTGAAAAAGCTAACCTTCTGAATAGGGTTTAGCTCCCTCATGCTCACTTTCTCGAAGTTGTTAGTTAGATTCGTGACAAATGAAGGTAAAAACGATGCTGTGCCGGTAGGTTTAGTAATAAAACCCGCCCAGTCTAATTATGCATCTGTTTGGTTCCTGAGAGCAACCCGTGTACAAGCTCGGGTTTTACTGTGATGGGCCTTTAACGACAGTCTTTGCTGTATAGTTAACGAATGCTCCCTCTTTTATCATAAAACCTATAGAGCTTCCAATTCTCCGGTGAAAGCATTGATATAAAAATACGTTTCTCCTCCGGTCCAAATACGCCATACCGGCGCTGCTTCCCATTCATCGGCGTTATAAATCTTGTTGTAATAACCTAAAGTTATCCCTTTTATAGTGAGGGGCGTTGCCTCAGGACGAGGCCGTTCCAACGCCAAAGCCAGCAGGGCCTCCTCTACCGGTATTACGCTCCGTCTGATTCCGCTTTCCCCCAGCACGCTAAGATAGCGGCGCCAACAGTTCTCCACCCCGGCAGGAGTAACCACCAGTACTGCTCCGCTAGCACCCACCAGCGGCCGCCCTTGCCAAGTCTGGGTGAACTCTACCAGGTAAGTTCCTTGCCTTCGATAAGGTGTACTTCGTAACAACTCCAAACCATCGAGCCCACCGTGATCGGCCAAAAACTGGCGAGCCCGTTTTTCGGCTTCAGTTCTGCTTTGGTTGCCACCGGTATGGCTGGTGCCATTATGACGGGTATAAACAGTAACTCCGCTGCTGTAAAACAGCACTTCTTCTTTACCACGACTGAAGGCTGCCTGTAACAGAGGGTTATCCAGGCGCACCATATCCACTCCATCGAGCGTACCGAAAAAGGTTAGGGCCAATGAATACGGGTTCTGCCACATAACACCCACCCGCAATAAGGCCAGTTCCGGTGTACCTCGGGGTAATTCGGTAGCTAAGGTAATGTTATTTTCGGCCAGCTGCTCAACAATCTCCGGCTCCACCCCGGCCCCGGCCACATGCCCGGTCTCAGTCCTTAACCCTACGTATAGCCAAGCCAACACTAGGTCTAATATCAAAAAGGATACCAAAAGTAAGTTCTTGGCCCGCCTCCAATTCACTTGGCGTCACCTCCATGGGGCAAGCCCGGACCCAGCACTTTTACCTGTCCATCCTGTAACTCCACCAGCCAAGCCGGACGAAGTAATCTGCCCACTACCTGATGATCATCTTCGGTTGTATAGCCAGGATAGACATCTGTGACTTTCACTCCGTCAGCTACCATCGAGGCTAAGTTTTCTTGTAACTCTGTTACAGAAAGAATGTCCTTTGTTGCCATGCGCTCGGATACTAGCATCTCTCGTCGATAAGAGGCAACGCCGCGGTCGCTAAGCTCCAGTTCTACCTGGAACCCGGCCACCGGCAGGCCACATTCATATTGACGAAAACCCAACCGGTAAAACATCTGTGCCGTGCCAGAACTAACTTCCTCCAACTGCGCTAATCGCATGTTATGAAACCATCCTCCATGCTGGGTAACAAAACGGATAGCTCGACTTAAGGCTTGAGTGTGTGGTAGTCGTACCCCCTGCAAGACTTCCGGAGCACTATATTCCACCAGTCCTTCAGGCCAGACGCGCACACCCCGACGGCCGTCGCTGTAAATAGTAGCTCCGTCGCGCTCGTTGATACAGCGGGTAAGAGAAAGATCGGCAAAAAAACTACCGGCTACAACATTGGGTTGGAGCTTTTCCCCTGTCATCCTAAGCAAAGGATAAGACAGATCCTGCTCAGGTATGTAAATCCCAAAGGGAGCATGGGGCGTATCGTCCAGTTGTACGTACCTGGGAAGATCATCGCCAGCTAGCTCTTCTAAGACAGTTGCTAGATTTTCGCTGTTACCGGGAATCTCTAAGCGGACAAAATCATCGCCGGAACTGGAAGCCAAAACTAACACCGGCTCAGGTGATGTCTGGATTATCATTCTCTTTACAGGCCAGTTAAGGCTAAGCTTTTGGTTGTATCCTAACGAGTAGCCCCACATCTGTCCGTCAACTGGAAAATCAAATACCAGCTCGAGCCCAATGCCTTTTTGAGCCTCCTGCCACTGGCTTAGGTCTGCCGGCTGCAGTTTAAGCTCTTCAGTCCGGCGCCCCCCTAGCTGCTGCAACACATCCAGCACCGGTCGCCAGGCCCGGTTAAAGAGTGAACCGTCTGGATACAGCAGCGAATGTCTGCCTTCATCCAGATGAACTATAATACGCGCCGGCACCATTAGTTCCAGCGGATCCAAACTGGCTCCCCAGAAAGTACCTCCTGAAGGAGGATTGCTGCTGGGTGTCGTTGGCACTGGCAGTCCTTCCCAAATAAGCAGGCTAAGAAAAAGACTGATGCCTACTAAAACGAAAAGCAGTACTGTCTTGATCCGCTCAAGCATGGTCTTGATCCCTGCCTTCCGAGATCGCAGGGAGTAGAAAGCTAACCGAGGTCCCCTGCCCTAGCACACTGCTAAGCTTGATATAACCACCGTGAGCCTCGACAATTTGTCTGGCAATAGGCAGGCCCAATCCTGTTCCCCCTAAAGACCGCGACCGAGCTTTGTCCACGCGGTAGAAACGTTCGAAGATACGGGGCTGATCCTCGGCCGGAATACCGGCTCCGTTATCTGTAACAGCAGTCCTGATCATATTCTCGGAAGCAGCCGTCACCGATACCTGGATACAGCCTCCGGCAGGGGTAAATTTGATGGCATTGCTAATAAGATTGGACAGGACTTGTCCTATCCGATCCCTATCAACCGACACTTGTGGCAATGTCTTTGTTACCTTCAGCTCCAAAGTCAACTGCCGACGCTCAGCTTGCACCTGGAAACGTTCCAAAACATCGGCAGCCAAGGACGATAAATCGGTGGGACGCTTTTTCCAGTGGGCCCGTCCGGCATCAAACTGGGCCAACTGTAACAAATCCCGTACCAGGCGGGTCATACGGTCAACTTCGTCGTTAACCACCGTGAGAAAGTGCCGCCTTAGGTCGGGTTTTAAGGAATCATCGTCATCTAAGATTGTCTCCACGTAGCTTTTCACCGTGGTGAGAGGTGTTCTAAGTTCGTGCGACACATTGGCCACGAATTCGCGTCGCATGGATTCAAGTTGTTCTTGGTCTGTAATATCCTGGAAAGTAATTATCATCCCCGGTTGAGCGGCATCGGAAGCAATCGGTGCCACGTGGGCCCGCAAAATGCGTCCTCCGGTAGCCTCACCCTCCAAGTGCACAGTGGCAATTTTACCAGGCACAGCTTTATTTAGAGCCGACTCTAAGTTAATTTCCGGAAATGCTTCCGCCCATGGTCGAGCTAAAATATCTTCGGCATTACACTTGGCTTGCAATAGATGTAATGCAGCTGGGTTAATAAGAACTATTTTGCCGGCTGGATCCAGCGCCACTACGCCATCGTTCAGGTTAGCCAGCACCGCTTCTACCTTTTCCTTTTCCTGGGATAAAGCCGTTAGGTTCTGTTGCAAACGCTCCCGCAAATAGTTAAACATGGCTGCCAACTGGCCCACTTCGTCTTCGGAATATACTGTCACAGGCTCGCCGAACTCGCCGGCGGCAATGGCTGCCGCTTGGTTGGTCACTTCTTGGATAGGCTTAGTAATGGTACGGGCAAGAGCAAAGCTCAATGCACCTGTGGCTAAGAGAGCAGATGCAGTGGCTTTTAGAAAGATACCTTTGATTTCGTTTAAGGTGCGATCCACTTCGCTTAAAGAAGAACTGATTCCCACGGCTCCCACTACTTGACGGCCACGTTTAACCGGTACTGCTAAATGCAAAGAACGGGAACGCTGTTCGCTCTCCCTTAGTACTTCCGCCGTGGGAACACCGCTTAAAGCCCTGGTAAGATGCGACTGTTGCAGACGCTTCCCTAGCTGTTCGCGCTGGGCCCCACTGGCCGCCAGTACCATACCGCTGGCATCCACTATTGTTATCTGTGCTCCTGTTTGTAAGCGAAAGTCATCCACCAAATCACCCAAATAGGCTTCGTTTTGCTCGCCGGTAAAATAACGAGCAGCAAAGCCAGCCAACAAATTAGCCTGGGTTTCCAACGTGGTACGAAAATTGTTGTCATAGTAATTCTGCAGCCGCTGAACCAGCTGAACACCGATAATCTCCATGGCCACTAAAACCAGGAGAATATAGAGGATGACCATTTTCCCCTGGATGCTCTTCAAACTATTGCCCCCTAAAATAGTACCCTACACCTCGTTTGGTCAAAACATAAAAAGGATCGCTGGGATCGTCCTCAACTTTCTCACGTAAACGCCGGATGGTGACATCTACTGTCCGGATGTCTCCAAAAAAATCATATCCCCACACTTTTTCCAGCAGTGTCTCCCGAGAAAAAACACGTCCCGGGCTAAGTGCCAGAAATTTTAGCAGCTCAAACTCACGCACCGTAAGCTCTATTACCTGATCACGTTTTCTAATCTCGTAGCTTTCCAGATCGATAATCAGATCTCCGGAAGAGATCTGTGCCAGCTCTTCGTCTTGGTCCTGATACGATTGAACCCGCCTTAGCAAGGCTCGGACCCGAGCCAGCAATTCACGCGGACTAAAAGGCTTGGTTACGTAATCGTCGGCGCCTAATTCCAGGCCCAAAACTTTATCGGTCTCATCGTCTTTGGCAGTGAGCATGATGATAGGCACAGTGGAATGCTGACGCAAACGCTGACATACCTGCCAGCCATCTAATTTGGGTAGCATAATGTCCAAAATAACCAAGTCCGGCTGAAAACCTTTGGCTTTGGTCAATGCTTGTTGACCATCGTAAGCCACTTCTACCTGGTAACCGTCTTTTTTTAAATTAAACTCTAAAATATCTGCAATAGGCTCTTCATCATCGACAACAAGTATTTTCTCAGCCATGGCTTCACCTCTATTGTTAACCTTCTGTGTAATCTTCTGCTTAATAAGGTCGTATTCCTGCCGGCTACTTTATCCAATCCAGCCATTGTTCTTCTATTGTAGCCAGAGGTGGCATACCGGCAGCACTCAAAGCCTGCCCGAAAGATGAGCCTTTGGCCAAACTGTTGACAATCTTGCCCAGTACTTCGGGGCCACCGGTTTCAACCATGAATTCCACCAAAGACAGTGATTGTTGGTAAGCCAGCTGTTCATCGTCTAAATTGGTGAAGCTATCCAGATCCTGAATAGAATACAGCCGTGCAATACACAAATCAGAACTTGCGCTTAGCACGGCACCGCAATATTTTAGTTCCATATACTGGGCTAACCCTTCGCTAAACCAGCGGGGGTAGTTACCGTCTGTCTTGTAATCTAAAATCAGATGGGTAAACTCATGTACCATGGGGCCGGCTACCCAAAAGATTTCTTTTAACAGATCTTCGTCAACTTCTCCGACCCAGTCGTTAGGAGACAACACACGAATAGTCCCGCCCCAGTACACTCCCAGTGCACTTTCTTGGGGTGACCAACCAAAAACAGCATTGAGTTCTTCCGCCGATGGATACAAAGCTACCAAAGTCTTACATAGCGGGATAAAATTTGCCTCCTTAGTCACTACAGCATAGGCTTTTTCAGCCGTATCAAGAACCATGGCAGCCACGTTTTCATCTTCTGGCTGGTACTTTAATACAAAGTGTTCGCTTTCCATGCCGGGCCAATCCGCCAGTTGCCGCTGCAATCGCCAGCGGGCAAAAGCACGGGCTTCACTATAAACAAAAGGCCAGACACTTCCGCTGGCCCATAGCAACGCTACCACCAGCGTTAGGCTCAGTACCGCCAATAAAGAGCGGGGAATGGGACGACCACGCCCCGGTGGCGGTACCATCGGTTGGGTTGTCACGGTAATTCCCCTCTCCCTTAATGTCCTTTCTTGTTTAGTACCCTCAAGAACAGCCAAAGACTACAGGCTGGCACAGGAGCTGTTCCCTACATCGGAACCAAAAGGCGCCGCGAAGCGTGAGGATGGGCTGGCAACTGCCAAACATGGGCAAAACAGCACAGGAGCCACGGGCAGGCACAGAGACCTGCCCCTACGCCAAACCCGTAGCAACATGAACAGGCCGACAACGGACGGATACAAAAGCCTGCCTAGACACCACACCTGGCGCTGTGCGTACAAATAAGCAAGTTGACGGGCCCAATCCTCGAAGCGAGGCTTAGCCCTCAAAATGCTTCACCCCCGCCGGGGGTATTTATAATTGCCTATCAGCCGGAAATGGGCTGCTCAGCCGGCGGTATCAGATGCAGTTTTAGCACGCGTTTGTTACCGCTGTCCACCACCAACACACTGCCATCAGGGGCTATAGCCAAGGCCGTAGGTTTATCGAATTCCGCTGTGGCCAGGCCTTTTAAGCGATACATAGCTTTAAGCATACCGTCAGCGCTAAAGAGCTGCAGGCGATTGTTGTAGGTGTCGGCTACCAATACATCTCCGTCCGGAGTTAAGGCAATGCCGGCCGGGGTATGCATAATTTCTCCCTGACCTTTGCCGATGGGGCCAAAATGGCGAGCACCATCTTTGTTGGGCTGTCCGTCTTGTTGCGGCAGAACCAAGACCTTACCCACCCCGTTGGCCCCATGAGCCACGTACAGCGTCCCGTCCGATCCTGTAACTATGCTGTCGGGCCAAGCAAAGGGAGCAATGTCGATATCGCCTTCTAAGGTGCTTTTGATTTCCCATACTTTGTCACCGGAAGGAGAGTACTTTACCAAAGCGTGGGGAGAAATATCGTAATTGGCTCCGCTTATCCCCACGTAGACATTGCCGTCCTGATCCACTGCCAAGGCACTAAGTGGCTCGTCGTAACCGTCTTGTAAGCTGAAATAATCGCTGAAATCCTGGCGTCGACCAAAACTAGTTAAATGCTCACCGTCGGGACTAAACTTTTGAACCCGAGAATTCCCATCGTCCAGAACGTAGAAGTTCCCTTCTTTGTCCAGTACAATTTCGCGAGGGTGCACAAATTGTCCCGGCCCACTTCCTTCGCTGCCGATCTCCTTAGGCTCGGAAGCTAAATCCCCTTGAGGAAACAAAAGCACTACCTGACGAGCAGCATCGGTGATATAGATTTGACCGTCTGCACCGACAGCCACTCCAGCCGGTGCCGGCATGAAATCACCGCTTACAGTGTCTATGAGTTGTAACTGGCCGTAGCCATCGCAATCAACCGGCGCTGTTTCTGGAATTTTGATATCCTCGTCGCTCTTAGGGCTCTTTTTGGCCGGCAGCAAACCACAACCGGCTAACAGCACCATGACAACCAGCAGACTAATGAGCAATTTATGTCTTCGCATTTATAACCCCTCTCTTTCTTTATGCACCGGGCCAACCGACATAAATCCACTTGGTAGGACTGGAAAGCAGCTGCTGACGGCGAAAAATAACTTCTGCTTTACCATCACCGTCTACATCGGCCAAGGCCAACACTTCCTCGCCACCGCTGCCTGAAATTAGCTTTTCTTCCCACTTATCCTGAATGTAGCTATAAACAAAGTAACGTCCAGGTTCTCTAGTGGCGCTAATAATAGCTGGGTAACCGTCTACCCAGGAATCAACAAAGATTTCCCAGCCAAGGTGATCTTCTGTCGGAGCTCCTTGCCACAGTTTACGCAGCACTCCTTGTTGCCAAGTATAAACATAAATATGAGGACTTTGCCCATCACGAATGATCAATTCCGGTTGACCGTCACCGGTCAAGTCGGCTGTGGTTACGCTTGCATATTCACAGCCCGCCCCTGGATTGCTACCTATTTCTACATAGGCTGCACCTTGCCAGCTAAAGACAGTGAAGCCATTCTGGTTAAAAGCCAAGATCTCATCGGCACCATTGCCGTTGATATCTGCTGTTAATATTTTAAAGGCGTTAAATTCGACTTCTCTTTTCATTATATAGGTTTCGCCATTCCATTCCCAGATAACAATAGAGGTGCTTTCGGATTTAACCGGAGTACGGCCGTTCGGGCCCATAAGGGCTAAGATTTGGCCCCGCCCGGTTCCAGTGGTGTCACCGGCGACCAAATCGATAAGCGCACCGCCGATGCCTTGCCAGCCCAACTGGCTATAGTTGCCGTTCTCCCAAGCAAAAATATATATTCCTTCTTGAGTTCCCACCACCAGATTATATCCTTGGCCTGAGTCAATAGGGACTACCAAGGTTCGCGGCCTGGAACTAAACTTTCTTTCCCAAACCTGTTGAAACGCACCTGCTTGACGTTTCCAGATGCTGACCCGCTTATCGTGGGTAAAGATTAGCTCATCAATGCCATCGCCGTCGGTATCAGCAGCCACCACTCGATCAGGAAAACCCTCTCGAAAACCGAGCCGTTCTTCCCGCCTTATCCACGAGCTCCAGGGTAATGACGTTCCAGCCGCTGCTGTGAGTTTTGCATTCAGTTCCTGGTAGAATTCCGGGGCTACTTTATGCGGCCGCACCGGTGAGGTCAGGTCGATAGCTCCGGCACCAATGGTGCTAATGGGACTCCCTTCCAGGAGAAACTGCACCGCACGCACACTCTTGAATTCTGCTAAGGTGTTGACTACAGAGTAAATGGTATCCAGTTCGCTGGCTAGACTGCCCCAGTGGTTATCCCTAAACTCGCGCGAAAAATCAACGTAGGCAATGCCATCCAAAATAGCAATATCCCTTAGCCGTGTACCCGGTGGTAACACTTTTTGCTCACCCTTAGAACTAACAAATCCCTTGGCTAGCTCCAAGATAGCCGCCCTGGCTACAGCTAAGGTTGCCGGAATCGAACGCTTTTCAATCTGTTCGTGACCTTCATGCACAAAGTGAAGGATTAGCTCCACCGTTTCGCCATTGGAATCTACTTCTTGAGCCGGCATAAGGGGCACGGCCGGGATGCTGGTCGGTGGCTGCGGACGACAGCCGCCCACTATGGCCACAGCCAGCAGAATAAGGACGAAATAGCGCCTCGCCCGGTGTTTGCTTACTTGGTTCACGGCCAGCCCCCCCTCGCGAATTATTATGCTTACCTGCTAGGTTTTCTGCCGGCTGCTAAAACTGTGGTAGCAAGTTCAAGTACTGGGCCCGAACAGGCTCCGTTAACAGAACATGACCACCGATACTCGCGCCTGGTTTGCCTTCAATTAAGATTTGTACCCGCTCTACCCCCGGCAGAGCAGATAAAGAATGAACAATTCCGCCGATGGTAAGGGCTTCGCCCGCAGTTCCCCCACTGTGGTTATCTCGCAGTTCTCGGGAAAAATCGACAGTAAGTGTTCCTTGGTCTAATTTGACACTGAGGCAACGAGTCCCTGCCGGAATAACAGCGCTTAACCCGGATTCTTTCTCCGGACCACGGATGAGTTCTTCAATTGTAGCCCGGGCTACGGCCTTGGTTTTAGGCACCAGGCGCGTTACCGGAACCAAATACATGGCATTAGGTTCGGCAAAATAAAGAGTAAGAGCTGTGGCGTCTTGCGGGTTGGGCTCGCTGTCACTCCAGGAAATCCAGTTGATATAAGTTCCCGGCTCCAGCGGACGGCTGATGTCTACATGCCCAGCCAAGGTTTCTTGCGTCTTGCCGTCTACCAGAACTTGAACACGTTTGATACCAGGCTCGGCAAACTGAGTCAACGTGTAGACAATGCTATCTAGAGCGAACGCCTCCCGGCTGCTGCCGAAAGCACCGGTCTTTAAGTTGGTAATGTTCACTGTAGCTGTACCGTTTTTGATACCGCCTGCGAGCTCAATATTTGTACCCTCCGGCCATGGAGACACTGTGGCTCCGCTTTTGTCGGGCCAAGCACTAAGAAGTTTTATCGCCTGGTACGGACGATCTTCCGGGTGATCAGCCTCAACAGTGAGGGGAACCAAATACATAAGATCCGGTGTTACTCCCCAAATAGTAAAGGTGACTAATTCTCCCTGAGCCGGTGATCCCACTGACGTATCAGGCGAATTACCTTTGGCCGGTTCACCGTTGGAGCCAGAGGGATCCTCTGCAGTTGGTGTCTCGGTATCAGGAGATTGTTCCGGTTGAGGTTCCTGCGCTGGCGGAGCCGTCTGGGCACAACCGGCGACGATAACGCTAAAACAAAGAAGTAATATTATCAGTCCCAGTGCTTTCTTAGTCATGGTAGTCTTCCTCCTTTTTAGCCTAGCTTTTTATGCTGGGCAAGCATACAGACCTGCAGGACAGGAACCTGGGCGACCGCAGAGGGTCATCCTTCGGATGCAAGCTGCCCCTACGTGAGGCCCTGTTATTACAATAGGAACCCTGCCCCGAAAGCGGTGCGCTGTTATCGGGCGGGCACGGAGACCCGCCCCTACGCCCGGCCTGTGATATGCGCCGCGCCTATTGCTGTACGCAAAAGTACCCATGGTTGGCGGGCCCAATCCTCAAAGCGCGCAAACAAGCAAAGATACAAATTGAGCTCTGCTTGTTTCCAAGCGAGCGACATTAAAGCGAGCCGCAAAGCAGTCTTGGCGAAGCGAAGTGTGGAGGCGGGGCTGAGCACAGGACGTGCGAAGCGGCCCCCTGAGGCATGGACGCCGAATTGGGCCGGAACCCCGCCGGAACACTGAGCTGAGCCTTAGACTGCTCGGAGAGCTTTCCTAGAGCTAGCGTGAAACTATGCTACCCTATTTCAAGCACAGTCTAAACTTCATTCGTTTAAAGGGCGCCGCGTAGCGTGAGGATGGGCCTGCAACCACCGAGCTTGGCAAAACAGCACAGGAACCACGGGCAGCCACAGAGGGCTGCCCCTACACGCAGCCCGGTATCGGG
>DUNI01000169.1 GCA_012839445.1 Bacillota bacterium | reverse complement strand
TTGTAAAAGACAGCGGGAAAAGGTGGCTGTGAACCGCTACAATTTGTTGTTGACGTTGGCAGAAAAAGAAGAGCTTAAGATCTACAACCGCAGTAGACTGGATAAATGGAGGCTGCATCAGTTAAGCTCTTCTTTTTCTGCCAACGTCAACAACAAATTGTAGCGGTTCACAGCCTCAGGGTTAGGCAATGTATAAACACGGTTGTAAAAGACAGCGGGAAAAGGTATCGGTTCTAAGTACCAGGTTCGATCTTCATCTTTAACCGTGTAGCCAAAGGCCTGTTTACTATCTATGTCCAGGCTGTCCGGGCTAACAAGATAAGCTACTATCCCAAGTTCTTGTCCCAACCGGATAATACCACGTGCCAGTTCCAACTCTGTCCAATGCAGCTCTGCCGGGTTACCGGAACACAATATGCCCAGCAATGGCCCGAGCTCTAAACCTCCGTCTGTTTTAGACAATTGCACCTTAGTCCCCGCCACCAGTCCCAATTCTCTCCGGCCCTGTAACAAAAAGCGGGGACTGTCGTTGGCGCTCTTAACCTGCTGTATTTGGCCTTGAAACTGTTCCAAACCAAACTGAAAAGAAATCCTCTCACCGGGCGCTAAATTGAGGTCCCTTAATATTTTTTCCGGCAAAGAGATAATAGGGTCCTTTATAGATCCAGAACCGATCATTTCTCACACCCCTTGTCAAAACACCGGTAACAAGCCCGGAATCGGCAGCCGCAGGTTATTGTATGACAGAGCAGAACATTGTGGTGCCCCAAAGCAAGAAACAACCGACGACATCACCTGTCGCCGGTTACTGCATTTTGTTAGTTATGGTGATACCTGTGTGCATCGTGCAGCCGATTCACTAGGGCACAAGGCCAACTGCGGTCCCAACACAATACCCTTATACTGTTCGCACCGTTTACACAAAATTGGTGATACCAAGCTTTTACCGTTTAAGATACAAAACCACTCAGTGAACGAGCCACCGCGGCTTAGATGCCTCTTTGGTTTTAAATAAATGCAGAAGTGTTGACCCATCAGACGGGGAATGGGACAGCTGCCGCACGCCCAATCGGAGCAAACATCACGGTACTTAAGAAACCGGTTCGCTGCACTGCAGTAAAGTAGGTGTTCTTTATAGGGTGTGAGAAAAATACAATCGCTAAAGTGCAATTTCCGGCCCTCCCCCTGAATCTAGTCTTGCCAATAAATATGACGGGGAAGAATCATTTATGTACACTGTCACCGGCTCAAAATTTGTTTCATACAATGAAGTGCAAATAAACCATAGGAGTTGGTAACAGTGCCAGAAGAAACTTCCACATCGCAACAACTACCTTTCAGAAGAAGGTTAGGGTTCTTTTTTATCTTCCGTATCGCACCCGGTTTCTTCATCGGATTCTTGCCCCGGCGCTGGGGTGCCATGTCAGCCGACTACGGCTATAATTACAACGATGACATGGCCATCGAGCGCATTAGTGAACAAGATTATATGACTCTTAGAAGGATCGGGGTTCCTGAAGTTCCAGTTATGATGGGGATGGGCCAAGAGTATTAACTCGGTAAAAAAATTGAGGCGGTTATCCCGCCTCTTTTTGTTAGCTCCAATGTACTATTACCATTGATCGTAGTGTACACGGTCCGGATCGTAACGATTGGCAGCTGATTTTTTCTCAGCTGGATAGCCAACTGACACCAGGGCAAAGGGAGTGACATGGGCCGGAAGAGCAAATAACTTTTGCAGTTCTTGCACTCGGCTCTTACCTGGATACACTCCCAGCCACACAGCACCCAAACCTAATGCATGGGCAGCGAGTAGTATGTTTTGCGTTGCCGCAGCACAGTCTTGGGTCCAATAATCAGGAGCGCTTAGTGCCTTCTCATCGCCGCAAACCAAAATAGCCAGCGGTGCCGACTTTAGCATCTCGGCATAGGGATGAAACTTTGGGATCTCATTTAGCTTGTTACGATCGCGAATGATAATAAATTGCCAGGGCTGCTGATTATGGGCCGAGGGTGCACTCATAGCTGCCTTAAGCAGATCTTCGATCACTTCATCAGCTACCGGCTGCTCAGTGTAGTTGCGAATGCTCCTCCGGGATAAAATCGTTTCTATTAAGTCCATTTCCCAGCCTCCTTTTATTCTTAGTTTAACATTATTTTACCATTACATACTTACTCAAAAAGCCCAGCCGGATTGTCCGGCTAGGCTCTACTTCGATGTTGCGTGAACTTTTCCTCCATAAGACAGGCCAACTGCACAGACTGGATGCACTGCAGCCGATTCTTTCTCCGCCGCCGTCCTTTTATTGCATTTGACCCCCTGCTTATACTCCCGCTTAACGGGGAAAACTTAGGCAGAGGTGATTATAATGCGTAAGACTACGATTGTTATCCTTCTTTTATTGGTGTTAGCCGTGGTTGCGTACACAACAAATCCTACAATGGATCACTTCAGTGACTTTGCGCAAAAGAAAATCGAGCAGGAAGTTGAGGCTGAATACACAAGGCTGCTAGCATGGATTGCCGGTGGCCTCGCCAAAGTTTCCATGAAAGCTTTCACCAGCCGGCGGGATTACAAGCTTTATAGCATATACACAGTTGCACTGCCGGATCAAGAACCGACGGTTGTCCTTGGGTTGTTTGGCCGTTTTATACCCATGTCTCCAATCGGAAGCCAATGACCCCTTCCTCGGATCTTTCAGGATTAATCCTACCATAATGACAAAAAGGCCGATGACCTTAAAAAGTCATCGGCAAATTAGTAAACTGCATTACTTTCTATGCTGATCAAATGGAAAATGCCTTAAAAAACCGGACAGTAAACCCGGTTTGGATGGCTAGTGGTAGGAGCAACAGCTGTGTGAATTGGACATAGTACAACCGATACTAGAAAATACATGGCACACGCCAAGGCTGAGTTCCGGCTTTAATTCCGGAGTTAACTCACATCAGGCTAACTAATAGATGCCCTTAGCAGCTGCCTATGCTTACTATGCTTACTCTAATTTTATCTTGCATGCTTGTCCTTTTCGGTATACTATTTGTTTTAGGGTGTCTATTTTGAATACTCGTAATGAGTAGGGCTAAGAAATAAGGAATATGATAGGCTGCTTATCCCCCTAAGTCCGATCCCTACTCGATGGGTCCGCACCATTTGACGAACTT
>DUNI01000168.1 GCA_012839445.1 Bacillota bacterium | reverse complement strand
CCAGTATTAAGAAATTAGCTCCCGAGAGCATGACTTTGAGTAAGGCCAACTGTACCTGCTCGCCGCCGCTAAGTTCTCCCACCTTCTTAAAGACATCATCGCCCGTAAAAAGCATTCGGCCAAGATACTGTCGTGCTGCTTGAACCTTAAGATTACTATCACGCATTATTTCCTCTAACAACGTAGCCTCAGAATCTAACTCCGCACAGTGTTGAGAGAAATAAGCAATGTTAACCCGGTTACCCAGTCTTACCTGGCCGGTATCAGCTGCTTCTTCACCCATGATTATTTTTAGCAAAGTAGTCTTACCGCAGCCATTAGGACCCACCAATGCTAACCTTGCGCCTTTGGAAATCTTGAAGTTTACCTGGTCAAACAGCTGTCTACCGGCAACGGATTTTGAAACATTATCCAGCAGCACCACTTCTGTAGCACTGTCTTGATCCATCTTGATCTGTCCTAGACTTATTGCTTTTTTCGGCGCCATTCTTTCTATCTTTTTAAGTCGCTTGAGCTGTCTCTGTCGCCCCCGTGCTTGTTTGGCTTTAATCCCAGCCTTGAAACGCAAAATATAAGCTTCGGTTTTCCGGACATAGTCCTGTTGCTTCTCATAAGCCCGCTGATGAGCCAGCCCTTCTTCTTGTTTCAGCTGCAAGTAGGTGGAATAATTCCCCGGATAAGACTTGAGGCGCCCGTCTCTTAATTCCACAATCCTATTAGCCACTCGGTCCAAAAACATCCGATCGTGAGAAACCACCAAAATAGCTCCGGGATAAGTGCTTAAGTAACCTTCCAACCACTCTACAGAATCCACATCTAAATTATTAGTCGGCTCGTCCAATAGGAGCAAACGCGGTTCCATGGCTAATAAGCAGCCCAGGTTAAGACGTGTCTTTTCGCCCCCGCTAAAGGAAGCCCAAGGTTGCTTAAACTGTTCTTCAACAAAACCCAGTCCTAATAAAATACGTCGCGCCACGGCTTCACAGACATAACCGTTAGCCAGCTCGTAGGCCTGGCTAACATGGGCATATTGCTCTAATAATTGGTCTGTGTCGGGTCCTCCTGCTGCCAGCTGTTCCTCCAGCTCCCGCAGCTGACGACGCTGACGCAATATCTTACCGAAGCCGGTCATGATCACATCCCAAGCAGTGGCACCGTCACGGTGATCGGGGATCTGCTCAAGATAGCCCAAAGAAACTCCATTTTGTACGGAGACTGTCCCACTGTCCGGTAAAAGCTCTCCTGTTAAGCAATTAAGAAAGGTTGACTTGCCTGACCCGTTACGGCCCACCATTCCGACGCGTTCTTTTTCCTCGATAACTAAACTAGCCTCGGTTAAGACCTGTTTATCACCAAGGGCTATACCTATTTTATCGGCCTGCAATAAAGCCATCAGCCGTTCCCCCTCTTTACCCCAGGGATAAAAATCATATCAAAAAAGGCGCTACCACACAGTCAGCGCCATGGGCGTAGTTAAAATGCCAAACTACGATTTCAGTATACCCCAGCCTAGATTGAGACGCAAGAAAATGTACCTCCAACAGAATCAGCAAATCCCCGAGCAGGTAATTCATCTCGAACCCAAACATTTGGCTATTTTGCGTATCTTTTGCCCAAATGATACAATAGTGTTAATTGCCAAAGCATGGTAGAAGCAAATCTTTTTGTTCCTGCTTGTTTATAGCCTAATAATGAGGAGGATTGCATTGAAAGTAGGGGTATTCTGGCGTAAATTTCGTAATGTGGAACTTCAAAGAAGGATTTCCCGGGACAATATCTATGACGATGCCTACGATGAGGCCTTTCAGCACATGACCGCTATTAAAAAAGCAGGCTTCGATGCCACTTTAATCCAGTGGAAGAGAGATCCTAAAGAAACTCTCAAAGAGCTGATAAGGCAAAAGATAGACATTGTTTTTAATGCCTCATCCCTAAAGGAAGTAGCTTTTTTAGAGTGTTTTGGCAGTCCCTTTGTGGGCTCCGGTCTAGACCTCATTGCCACCAGTAAGTCGGCCCGCAAGAAATTAGTAGCTTTTCACAAACTACCCACACCAAAGTTTTTTGTAGTAAAACGTTCCGATCAAATCCCCGAACATTCTCTACAGTATCCGCTGTTTGTAAAACCGGTAAGAGGCCGTGGCAGTGCTGGAATCAGCGAAGAAAATGTGGTCCAGCATCCTAAAGACCTACCTAAAGTAATCGATAAAATCACCCAGAAAATTGGGCAGCCTGCCCTGGTAGAAGAGTTTATAGACGGCCGGGAAATCACCGTAGGTGTTATTGGCAATGAAAACCCAATAATGCTCCCCATCTTAGAAATCGAATACAACTCAGCTATTACCAACACCTACGAGCATAAGATGCTCGATAACGAAATTATTCACTGCCCTGCTGATTTTTCCAAGTCTGAAGAAAAAAGAATCAAAGACACGGCCAGAGATATCTATAAGGTCTTGAATGCCCACGACTTCGCGAGAATAGACATGATCGTAGCACCAGACGGCACGCCTTTCTTCCTAGAAATCAATACCTTTGCCGGTCTTACCATGTCCACAGGTAAAGCTCATTGCGGATACATGGGATACATGGCCGAAGCCAAAGGCATGTCTGCACCGAAGTTCATCGGGAGCATAGTTCGGTACGCTCTAGGGCGTTACCAGATTAAACCAACCAAGGCACGGACTTCTTAAATCTAAACAGCCGACCTAAATTTCCCGCCTCTTATGTGATCCCGTCACCAGATAAGCTCTCATCTTATACTTGCTCCTGGAAATGCCAGTGAACTTCTAGGAGCCTTTTTTGTCCAATCACAGTCATAATAGACAAAGAAAAGGGTTGAGGGTGAGAGTTTATGCTATAATTTCTATACATAAGTATTAAATATCAAGGAGAGTCACTGAATGAAAGCACGCACACATAGACTGGTTCTGATGGCAGTTCTGGTAGCCATTGGCACACTGGATAAGCTTTGGCTACTCCTGCCGGAAACCAAAGGGTACCGGCTGTAGCCGTACCAATGGCTACCAGAGCTGCCATCAGAACCAGTCTATGTGTGCGTGCTTTCATTCAGTGACTCTCCTTGAT
>DUNI01000167.1 GCA_012839445.1 Bacillota bacterium | reverse complement strand
GTAGGTGTTGTGTGGGCGGCACGCCGGCTTGGTACTCCGCTGAAGGAGCGAGTGCCGGGTATTGATCTTCTGGAAAGATTAATGGCTTTAGCGGCAGCGGAAGAATACACGGTTTATTTTCTCGGCAGTCGTCCGGGAGTGGCCCAAGAGGCAGCCCGGCGGTTGCAGAAACGATACTTAGGCTTAAAGATAATCGGGATTTGCCATGGCTATTTTGATGTAGAGAAAGAGCGGGAGATCCTAGCAGAGGTACAGGCTTTAAAGCCGGACATTTTGGTAGTGGCCTTAGGAGCGCCGAAACAAGAACTATGGCTTACCCAATATCGTCAGCAGTTGCCGGTGAGAGTGGCTATAGGGGTAGGTGGAAGCTTGGATGTTATGGCTGGGGAAGTGAAGCGGGCACCGGCTGTGTGGCAGCGGCTAGGGCTGGAATGGCTATATCGGATTGTAACAGAGCCGAAACGGCTCAAGCGAGCGTGGCAATTACCGCGTTTTGTCTGGATGGTGCTACGGTCTGCACTTGGTGGGTAAGATAACAAGCGTAGTGATGAGGAGGCAGAAAAATGGCATTAGACCCAGAAGTGGATAAGCAGTTGGCAGAAAAGACACGTCTTATCAGGCAACATATCATTAAGATGACTCATGCTGCTCAGTCAGGTCATCCCGGCGGGTCGTTATCGGCTGTGGAAATCCTTACTGCTTTGTATTTTCATTTTATGCAGCTTGATCCTAACAAACCTGATTGGGAGGAACGCGATCGGTTCGTGCTTTCCAAGGGGCATGCAGCGCCGGCCTTGTATGCTACATTGGCCGAGCGGGGATTTTTTCCTATAGCTGACTTGGTTACACTGCGTAAGATGGGCAGCAAGCTTCAGGGGCATCCTGACATGAAAAAGGTGCCTGGGGTGGAAATGTCCACCGGTTCTTTGGGCCAAGGGCTATCAACTGCCTGTGGCATGGCTTTGGCTGGAAAGCTGGATAAGGCCAGTTGGCGTGTATATGCCTTGATCGGTGACGGCGAATGTCAGGAAGGCCAAATATGGGAAGCAGCCATGGCTGCAGCGCATTACAAGCTAGACAACCTCATTGTCTATTTGGACTATAACCAACTACAGATTGACGGCTCTATCCAGTCGGTGATGAACCCAGAGCCGTTCCCGGATAAATGGAGAGCTTTTGGCTGGCAAGTGTTTACCGTGGACGGGCATTCGTTACCGGAAATTATAGCTGCCACCGAAGAAGCCCAAGCGTCAGAGGAGCAACCCAGCATCATTATTTGTCATACTGTTAAAGGCAAAGGTGTCTCTTTTATGGAAAACGAGGCCCATTGGCATGGCAAAGCGCCAAATGACGAACAAGCTAAGGAAGCCTTGGCTGAGCTGGCTTAAGGAGGATTGGGACATGACAGAAAAAATTGCAACCCGGGACGCATACGGAGAGGTTTTAGTGGAGTTGGGCCGCGAACTCAAGGATTTAGTGGTGTTAGATGCAGATCTCTCCCAGTCAACCAAGACAGCGGGATTTGCCAAGCTGTTTCCGGAACGATTTTTTAATATGGGTATTGCAGAAGCCAACCTTATGGGAACAGCTGCCGGTTTGGCAGCAGCAGGAAAGATACCCTTTGTTAGTACTTTTGCTGTTTTTGCTACAGGACGGGCTTGGGATCAAGTGCGCAACTCCATTGTTTATCCGGACTTGAACGTAAAAATTTGTGCCACTCACGCTGGAATTACTGTGGGTGAAGATGGTGCCTCACACCAGACATTGGAAGACTTGGCTTTGATGCGGGCTTTGCCTGGAATGACTGTGTTGGTGCCGGCTGACGGCCCTGAGACTAAACAGGTGATTAGGACAGTAGCCGGACATCAGGGACCGGTATATGTTCGTTTGGGTCGCCCCAGTGTGCCGGTTGTTGTTGACGAAGACTATGAGTTTAAGTTAGGGGAAATTGTTACTTTACGTCCTGGCCGAGACGTAGCTATTTTTGCTTGTGGCATTATGGTTGCAGTGGCTTTAGAGGCAGCCGAATTGCTGACCGAAAAAGGCATTAGTGCCCAGGTGCTAAACGTATCCACCATTAAGCCGTTGAATAGTGAGCAGGTGGCTAAAGCAGCAGGCGAAACAGGGGCGGTTGTGACTTGTGAAGAACACAATATCATCGGCGGCTTGGGGAGCGCTGTGGCTGAGGCCTTGGGGGAATATTGCCCGGTTCCGCTTGAGCGGGTGGGAGTCAAAGATGTATTTGGTCAGTCCGGTAAGCCAGGGGAACTATTGGTGCATTACGGGTTAACGGCCCAAGACGTAGCCAATGCAGCTGAACGGGCTGTATTTCGTAAACAAAGATGAAAGCAGCACCGGTGTTAGTAAGTGCTTGCTTGGCTGGAAAACG
>DUNI01000253.1 GCA_012839445.1 Bacillota bacterium | reverse complement strand
GTAGAAACACCGGTGCTGCCAACTTTAGCAATTGCTTGTCCGCGGCGCACTTTTTGACCAACGCTAACTAGCAAGGACGAATGGTGTCCGTACAAAGTAGATATACCGCCGCCATGCTAGTTAGCGTTGGTCAAAAAGTGCGCCGCGGACAAGCAATTGCTAAAGTTGGCAGCACCGGTGTTTCTACAGGACCGCATTTACACTTTGAAGTGCGAGTAAACGGTACACCGCAAGATCCATTAGGCTGGTTGTATGCGGTCCCGTAGAAACACCGGTGCTGCCAACTTTAGCAATTGCTTGTCCGCGGCGCACTTTTTGACCAACGCTAACTAGCAAGGACGAATGGTGTCCGTACAAAGTAGATATACCGCCGCCATGGTCGATAACCACTGCCTTACCGTATCCGCCATACCATCCGGACATAATAACTACCCCATCGGCCGCTGCTACTACTGTCTGACCATGGGATGCAGCGATGTCTAAACCGCTGTGAAGTTTCTTGGTTCCAAAAACCGGATGAGTACGATAACCAAAGTAGGAGCTGATGGGACCTGCTGTGGGCCAAGACATGGCTCCTTTTCCCCGTGAGATAGTACCTGGACTATCAGGAGACTGCAATCTACGAATAGCCTGCTCTATTTCTCTTGATGTCTGCTCTAATTCGTTTAATGCTTGTTCGTAAACACTCTTTTGCTTACTGATATCCGCCAGCAGTTGTTGTTTGGCTTGCGCTTTGGTTTCTATTGCTTCCTTCTTATTTCGAACTGAACCCTGAAGGCTTACAAGCTCTGCCTGCTTTTTTTCCAAAGTCTGCTTTTTGCTTTCGATTTCATTCCGTTTCTTTTTAATATTTTCCATCAGAACTACGTCTTGAGCTACAATTTCCTTCATGGAATCGAAGCGGTTGAGAAGATCAGCAAAATCCCCGGACGAAAGCAAAACTTCTATGTAGCTAACAGGACCGTTCTCTTGCATGGCCCGCAGGCGTTCCCCCAAGATGTCCGTTTGCTCAGCCAGCTCTTCTTCTGCCTTTTGTAGCTCAGTCTCTGTCTGGCGAAGATCCTGTTCCGTAACTTGTACTCTCTTATTAAGCACTGCCAACTCATTCTCTGCTTGTTCCAATTGCCTTTCTAAAGTATTAAGCTCTGCTACCAAACCCTTTTCTTGTGTCTTTGTTTGTCTTAGTTGTTGAGACGTAGCTGCCTTTTTCTCCTCAATCCGGCGTAGTTCCTGCTGTTTCTCGTTCAGAGGATTAGCTTGTCCCCTGGCCGGGGCCACCGTCGACCACAAAATAACAAAGCTCAGTATTGAAGCAACCAGTGTCAGCCAACCGGACTTTGCATTATATCGTTTAAGCACTATAGTCCCTCCCCGCGCCCATCTTTAGACTCGCAAGAATCGACGCATTGAAATAGCACTGCCTAAAGTACCGACTAAGATGCCGATACCAACAAGCAACAGCTGTAAACGACCCAAAATACTCTCCGGCTTTAGCATAGGAATAAACGGAAGTGTTTGGTAAACACCGGCAGCCAACCAGTGATAAAAGCGCACCACAAGAAACATAGCCGGTATACTGCCTAGCAACCCTAAACACAAGCCTTCTAAAACAAACGGCCAGCGAATAAACCAATCGGTGGCGCCTACTAGCTTCATAATGCTTATTTCCCGCCGCCGTGCAAAAACTGTTAGCCGTATTGTATTGGAAATAAGGAATATCGTTGCCCCCACTAATAGAACCACCACTGCCAAACCCACTAAGCGAATGGCTTTGGTAAGAGAAAACAAGCGGTCGATGATTTCTTCCTTAAAGCTAACTTTAGCCACTCCTGGCAGTGCTTTCAGTTCTTCCACCACGTTTTTTACATTTGTCGGGTCCAGAGTACGCACTTCCACCGCATTGCGCAGCGGGTTGTTTTTTTCCACCGAAGTCAGCAAATCCTTTCGTTCGCCAAACTGTTGTTTTAAGCGTTCCAACGCTTCTTCCTTGCTGACAAAGGTAACTTCCCGTACTCCGTCCAGTCCTTGAATACGTCCTTTAATAACCTCAACTTCTTCTGCCTTTAACTCATCTTCCAAAAACGCCGTAACCTCCACCTGGCTTTCCAAGGTCACGGCCATATTGTTAAGATTCACTGCCCCCAACAAAAACACTCCCAAAATAAGCAGGGACAGCGCCACCGTGCTCACCGAAGCCAATGTCATAAACCGATTGCGTGCTAGACTGCGACAGGCCTCGCGTATATAAAATTCCCAAGTGCTAAATCTCACCGCCATAGGCCCCCTTTTCCTCGTCCCGGACCACGCGGCCAGCTTCTAACGCCACAACTCGCCGACGCATGCGATCCACAATTTCATGTGCATGCGTGGCCACCACCACAGTGGTACCGCGCCGGTTTATCTCTAACAGGAGCCTCATAATCTCCCAAGAATTCTCTGGATCTAGGTTTCCGGTGGGTTCATCTGCCAGCAATATAGGAGGATTGTTCACCAAAGCTCGAGCCAAAGCCACCCGCTGCTGTTCTCCCCCAGATAGTTCAGTCGGCATGGCACGTGACTTATGTGCCAACCCCACCAAATGTAAAACCTGTGGTACACGCCGGTAGATATCGCGACGCGGTGCTTCCACCACTCGCAAAGCAAAGGCTACATTTTCAGACACTGTTCGTTCCGGTAGCAAGCGAAAGTCTTGAAACACCATCCCAATACGCCGCCGGAAAAATGGTATCTGCTTTGGACGCAAGCGTACAGTTTCCACCCCGTCCACAATGATTTTCCCTTTTGTTGGCAATTCCTCGCGCAAAAGAAGACGGACAAATGTGCTCTTTCCTGCCCCACTTGGTCCGACCAAAAATACAAACTCACCTTTGTTTATTTTCAAAGACACATCGTTCAAAGCGTAAGTGTGACCACCATAAATCTTGGTGACCCGTTGAAACTCGATCACCGTTGTCACTCTCCCTGTTTCGACTGCTTTTATGCCTTGTCCTTTTCTTTCGTCAGATGTTGTATGTTCTTCGACAGGGGCAGATTAAAATCCTTTTTTCACTTGTGTTTCCTCCGAAGGAAAAATAAGGAACCGGCATAATGCCGGTTCAATGCTAAAAATCTATTGCAAAACGACACTAGTTTAGGTTCAGGTTTTGTCCACCTCGATACCTGCTGCTGCCAAAGCAGCCGCAAACACCCCCTGCCCCGGGCGCAACAGACGCCGGAAACTACCGTCATAAATCAGATGCACCCCACAAGCCGGGCTTTTTTCCTTTAAAACCGCCCGGCGAACACCTAAATGCTTTGCCAATGCTACCCCCGCTTCGGACCCACGTACATAAGCAGCTGTCACATCCTGCCCGCATGAATTAATTACTCGAGCTGTGCCTGCGAGCACATCGTGACCGGTACCACCTTGGATTTCAGCCGGTGCACGCGGTACTAAAAGGCCGCCGCTTACTTCCGGGCAAAAAGGAATCGCCCGTCCCTCAGCTACCAGCGACTCTATTTTAGGGCAGCTTTTAGCAGCTCCGTCGTAGCGACAACGTTTTCCAGCCAAGCAAGCACTTACTAACACCGGTGCTGCTTTCATCTTTGTTTACGAAATACAGCCCGTTGGTGCATTACGGGTTAACAGCCCAAGACGTAGCCAATGCAGCTGAACGGGCTGTATTTCGTAAACAAAGATGAAAGCAGCACCGGTGTTAGTAAGTGCTTGCTTGGCTGGAAAACG
>DUNI01000166.1 GCA_012839445.1 Bacillota bacterium | reverse complement strand
GGAGGTTGCATAGCTTGTATCGTATTGTTCACAAAGAACAAATCTCACCCGTTGTTCACCTTATGGTAATAGAGGCGCCAGAGGTTGCTGCTAAAGCTAGTCCCGGTCAATTCGTCATTCTTCGAGTTGACGATGAGGGAGAACGCGTTCCTCTTACCATCGCTGATTTTGATCGGGAAAATGGCACTATTACCTGTATCTTTCAGGAAGTTGGCTATACCACAAAACAGTTAGCCACTTTCGAAGTCGGCGACCATCTGGCCACATTTGTCGGTCCTTTGGGTCAGCCTTCTGAGATCGACAACTACGGCACCGTAGTCCTTGTGGGAGGCGGAGTAGGAGTCGCACCCATTTTCCCAATTGCTCGTGCACTAAAGCAGGCTGGCAATGAGGTAATCACCATCATAGGTGCCCGCACCAAGGAGTTGCTATTTTGGGAAGATCGCCTGCGTCAATGTAGCGATGAGCTTATAGTGTGCACCGATGATGGCTCCTATGGTTACCACGGTCTTGTTACCGAGCCTCTTAAACAATTGTTGGACAAAGGCAAAAAGGTAGCCCGAGTCTGGTCCATTGGTCCTACCATCATGATGAGATTTGTGGCAAAGACCACCAGTCCTTTTGAGGTTCCCACAACTGTCAGCATGAACCCCATTATGGTAGACGGTACGGGAATGTGCGGTGCCTGCCGCGTCAGCGTCGGCGGCGAGACCAAGTTCGCTTGTGTGGACGGTCCTGAATTCGACGGTCACAAAGTCGATTGGCAACTAGCCATGCGTCGCATGAACGCCTATAAAGACAAGGAACAACAAGCACTTTCTCATTCACACGAAGGAGGGCATTGCCAGTGCCACTCAAACTAACAAAAACACCTATGCCGTCACAAAAACCAACAGAACGTATTCGTAACTTCAACGAGGTAACCCTTGGCTACAATGATAAGCAAGCCCTGGAAGAAGCTACTCGTTGTCTCAACTGTAAAAATGCCCCCTGCAAAAAAGGATGCCCGGTGGAAGTTGACATTCCCGAGTTCATCTCTCATATTAAGGCCAAAGACTACGCCGCTGCCATAGAAACCATTAAAGGTAAAAATAACTTGCCAGCTATTTGTGGTCGTGTCTGCCCGCAAGAAAACCAGTGCGAAAAATACTGCACATTAGGCATAAAAGGCGAGCCAGTAGGTATTGGTCGTTTAGAGAGATTTGCCGCTGACTGGGATCTGGCATCTGGAACCAGTCACACCCCCAAACTGCCTACCCCATCCGGATTCAAAGTAGCAGTTGTCGGTTCTGGCCCATGCGGACTAACAGCTGCCGCCGACTTAGCCCGCATGGGGCATAAAGTGACAATCTTCGAGGCCTTGCACCTGCCCGGCGGCGTTCTTATGTACGGTATTCCTGAGTTTAGGCTGCCTAAGGATATGGTGCAAAAAGAAATCGATTATGTTCGCCAACTAGGGGTAGAATTCAAGCTTAACTTTGTTATTGGTGAAACCGCCACCGTAGATGAACTTTTTGACCGTGGTTTTGATGCCGTCTTTATTTCCAGCGGTGCCGGTCTACCGCACTTCATGGGGATACCAGGCGAAAACCTGCTTAATGTTTATTCTGCCAACGAGTTTCTCACCCGTACCAATCTAATGAAGGCGTATCTCTTCCCCCAATATGATACTCCTATTAAAGTAGGGGAACGAGTAGCGGTTATTGGCGGCGGTAACGTAGCCATGGACTCAGCTCGCACAGCCCTTCGCTTAGGTGCCAAAGAGGCCATTATCGTCTATCGTCGCTCCCGCGAGGAACTCCCAGCCCGTAAAGAAGAGGCAGAGCATGCCGAAGAAGAAGGCGTTAAGTTCCAATTCCTTACCAGCCCGATCGAGTATACCGGTGACGAAGAAGGTCGCATAACTGGAATGACTTGCATTCGTTACGAACTTGGTGAACCCGATGCCAGTGGCAGAAGAAGACCTATTCCTATCGAAGGTTCCGAATTTGAAATGCCCATTGATACTGTCGTAGTAGCCATCGGCCAAGGACCGAACCCCTTGGTGCCAAGGACAACACCTGGTCTTGAGCTGACCAAGAAAGGTACCATTGAAGCCGACGAAAAAACCGGTACAACTTCCCGTAAGGGTATCTTTGCCGGCGGTGATATTGTCACTGGTGCCGCTACAGTTATTTTGGCCATGGGAGCCGGGAAAGACGCTGCGCGCTCTATCAATGACTACCTGCAAACACTTCCCAAGAAAAACTAAACCTATAACAAAACCAATGGGGCTGCCCAAATGCAAGGGCAGCCCCATTTTGTTCATCCCCATCAAAACAACACAGCGTCCTGCCAGGGATAGAACTAACCTACTTAGAGAACCAAATATTGCCCAGGGCCGAGAAACCTTCACGGGTTACTGGAAGAGTGTTATGATACAATGGCGTTATGCAATACCAACGTCATCTTGAAGCAATAACATTTTGTCTGTCCCTGAAGACAACAAACTATTTATTTATAAGAAGGTGTTATCATGAACCACGACTACTTAGCATCTACTTCAAAAGACGACCGGAAAGTTGTTGCTGGCATTTTGTTGGCTCTTTTATCCGGACTCTCATATAGCAGTGAAGCCATTGCCGCCAAGCTCCTTTATGCTCGTGGCCTGCCACCCCTGACCGTTTTGACCTGGCGCTTTCTATTGGCAGCCCTAATCTTCACCCTGTGGGCATGCCGGCAGAACGCCTTCTTGGTTAAACCTTCCCAGCGCCGTTTACTGGCTCTTTTGGGATTGTTTCAGGCAGTTACGGTCTTATTTCTTTTTTATGCCTTTATGTACATACCGGCAGGACTGGCGGTCTTTTTGTTTTATCTTTATCCGACCCTGCTTACTCTAATAGAAGTCCTGTTTCTTGGCATCCAGCCCAATAAAAAACGCATTCTAGCTTTAATGTTTACCTTGGTGGGGCTCTTGGTAATTGCCGGCCCGGTAGTTAATAATATCTCCTGGCCAGGTTTCGCCTGTGCCCTGGCTGCCGCTATAGGCAACGCCGTCTTTCTTCTCTTAAGCGGTCATTCCCTAGACGAGCTTCCAGTAACAACCGTTAGCGCCGGAACCACCTTGTCTGCCGCCGCAGCCTTAGTTTTAGCTGCCATTGCTACCCGTACACCGCTCAGCTTCGCCCTTGACGGCTCCACTATCAGCCTTCTTTTGTTCCTGGTTCTTGTTCCTTCTGTCTTGGCCCTCACTTGTCTTCTTGCTGCCATTGCCCGTCTCGGACCTGGCCGCACCGCTATTGTGGCCACCACCGAACCCTTCTTCACTGTGTTACTCGGTTTTCTCATCCTAGGAGAACATCTTCGTTTACACGAGCTCATTGGCGGCATCATTATCATTTTTGCCGTACTGATCGAGCGCAGCGGTAACTAGCCGCCTGCTCCCTTAATAATTTCACTGGCAGAACTTTCAAGAGTTTGTTAGCCAATAGACCTATTAAGAAATTAATACAACTATAATAAGATTTATCAACCTGTTAAACCTGGGTCTCCTTCAAGGGTATCCGGGTTTTTCCATTAAGAAGGAGAATGTCTGTTCGACAGCGAAAGACAAAGATCAAGCTTTGCTTACGCCTATGCTATTTGATGGAGGTGCTTACAGTCACTGGCCTATCCCATGCAGCTACTGCTGTTGCTTTAGTTAGCCTGTTAGGTTATGGTCCTAACGTTGAAACCATGCTACCGCCCGAACTAGCACCACGAACAGCTGCCTTAGCTTGTGCTGCTTTGGGCTCCTTATTGCCGGATATCGATGAAGGAAATTCACTCTTAGGGCGTAGGTTACCATCTTGTCGGCTCAGCCGGGCGTTTTTGGGGGTAGTTATTTCATACTTGGGTATTAAATACAATGCCCCAGCAGCACTGATAGCCGGCGGCTTCTTTTTGCTACTTACTTTTATCACTCACCGAGGTATTACCCATTCTTTAGTAGCTTGGGCAGCTGTAAAAATAGCGGCTCAAGCGTTGATACCCGGTTTTTGGCGGCCCCTACTATTGGGCTATGGCAGTCATATCTTTTTAGATGCCCTCACACCGGCAGGGGTACCATTCTTTTGGCCTATTAAAATACGGGTGCGTCTACCGTTAGTACGTGTAGGCGGGAAGATAGATAAATTGTTAGGACAAACAGGTGCGTTTATTAGCCTTCTAATAGCTTTAGGAGTATTGCCACCTCTCTTAAGTTTTGATGCCCGACTTGTACTTTTAACATGCGCACCTTTTACACATAAGATCTTAGACAAATACAATACTATAAAACGCCTCCTCTCGCTCCTTTAGGTGCTATGTGGTACCTAAAAGGTAAGATCCAGGCGCAGCCGGTAAACCCTGCCAACAAAGACCGGTCCCTTACCTAAATAAAACGTTCCAAGATCGCTATCAGGCGACCTTTCTTTGTTTTACCTGCAAATTCCACCAGGCGAGCCCGTCCCAGGCCCCGCACAGATAACATAGCTCCTGGCTCCAATAGCAAAGCAGGGTTGGTAACCGGTTCAAAATTCACTTGTACCCTTTCCGCTGTAATCAGGGGGGCAGCCTTGGATCGCGAAAGACCATAGGCAGCAGCTAATACAGAATCTAACCGGGGTGAAGCCACGGTGGCTCTGATCTCTTTTACTTTGCGTACCGGCGGTACCAACTCATCAAGAGCTAACGGAGCAACTTGAACTGAGGCCCTGCCGGCAGATCTCAATTCCGAGACAATATAGGGTGCAATCCCCGCCAACACTAATACCTGCGCTTCACCTTCAGTAACCAAAATATCACCTATCTGGTCGCGCTCTAAACCAAGGCCTAAAATAGCGCCCAGTAGATCCCGATGCCGAACGGTGTAAAACTGAGACGGCCAACTAACAGTCAAGGCAGCAATGGGCAGTTGGCACTGAAACTGTGTTTCGGCCTCCAGCCACTCCGGGCATAAAAAAAGCACCGTCCGTTCTGCATCCGGATAGCCACCGGATACAACGTAGGGCAAAACTGGAGCCGTATATTGTACATATTTCTTGGCCGCTGCCATCTCGGCCGGATCAAGAAAAGACGTGGCCATACATTGGCAACTGCGCTCCACCTGACGTATTAGATCATCTATCCGGGCCAATAATAGCTGGCGTTCTTTATTATCCTCCATAATTCATTGTCACCTCTTAAATATCTGCGTGCCATAAACACCCTCGTTTGTCCTAAGGTGCACATCTTTTAGATACAAACTTGCTGAGCATGAGGATGGCAATACATTATCAAGCCTGCTCCTTTAGGAATTTCTTCAGGTCAGGCAGAACCAGCAGGCACAGACACCGTTTGATTATCCAGGATAATGAGGGAACCACCCTACAATTGTATGGAATCGGCTAACATAGTGCTTTTATAAACATCTAGCCAAGATTTCAGCAAACAAGCCGCTTCGGCTCTTGTCAGCGGCGCTTCTGGGCGCAGCGTACCGTCGGGATAACCACTCACAACCCCCACTACCAACATCAATTCCCACGGGCCGCTGAACCCTTGTTCTGCCACTTGGTGCCAATCACTGAACTTCTGCAAATGTACTAATTGCCCTTGGCTGCTGCCGGGGATAAATCCCAGTAAATTCCCGATTTTCATGAGTCCGGCCACGGCATACCCCCGGGACAATACTGACCGCGGTCCCTCATATTCCGGTACTGTATATGTATCCACCCAGAAACTCGTATCCCCATCACTTGCTAAATCGACCCCAATATATGCTGTCAAAGCTTGGCGCACCCACTGTCGCCACTGCAGCGGACTTATCGGGCTATCCAGTAATATCAGCCGATCAATTTCAAGCACCTGTTTTAACTCCTGGCCACCTACACCCATATCTAGCAGCGCCTGAACCGGCCCTGAGGCCCAATGCTCGCTTTGAGCTCCAGCCGGCCCAGTGCATATAATCACCAGCACCAGCCCGGCAATGCCGCCTCTTAAAACCCACTTGTTCTTCCTCATAAAGATAGTAACCACCAAAACACCATCCTCCTCACACTGTTGTCGTCGAGGGGATTTCTGTCATCGTTCCACCACTCGGGTGGAAGGTAAACCTTTTTCATCAGCAAAGGAAGACGATGTTACCTGTTGTCTACGACCTCTTGACCTGGGTTTACCACTGCTTTTCTTGGGCACTACAATGCTTATTTCCCAGCTACCTTCTGTTTCCCGCTCATCGATGGTTACATTTAGCCCGGCTTTCTTTAATTCCGAGGCAGCATGACGCACGCTATTTATAAACAAGCGAATATCTTTATAGATGCGGACAAACCGTGCTTTCTTTTTCTTGGGCTTTGCTTCATCCACTATTTTTTCTATTAGCTTTTCTGTAGCCTGCACAGTCAAGTTTTCGGTTACAATCTTGTGCGCTATCTTTTCCTGTGTCTCCTGATCTGGCAACCTTAGCAACGCTCGAGCATGTCGTTCGGTGAATATTTCCCGGGAAATATTGTGCCGAATGCTGTCGGGAAGCCTTAGTAGCCGTAACTTATTGGCAATTGTACTCTGACTTTTTCCCAGACGCTGTGCCAGTTCCTCCTGTGTAAGATCGAACTCAGCCAGCAAACGAGCATATCCTTGGGCTTCCTCCCAAAAAGAAAGATCCTGCCGCTGCAAATTTTCCACCAGTGCCAACAAGGCTACATCTTCATCGGCCAGTTCCCGCACTAAGGCCGGGATGGTGCTGCGCCCCAGTAGGCGAACAGCACGCAACCGTCGCTCACCGGCAATAAGTTCGTACCAAGAATTGCCCTTGGGGCGAACTAACACCGGCTGCAACAAACCGTACGCCTCTATACTGGTTGCCAACTCTTTAAGTTCTTCGTCGTCAAACTGGCGTCGAGGTTGAAAGGGATTGGCCCGAACTCGATCCACAGGTATTTCGCGCACAGTGGCACTAGCCACATTTTGATCCAACATGCCAAAAAGCTTTGTTAACCGTTCTTTCATGGCGGCCACCGCCTTATAAATCGTTCCTCACATTGTTCATATTCGCCAAATACCATAAAATTCCTGCTGACTCACTCTATTTCCTAGAGTGGACGCTTGGCTGGGCGTCCTGGACCGCGCGGATATTTTGCCGGCGTAGGCGCGGCTTTCCGAACAAGCACTAAACTTCTTTGCTCACCGCCAGCCAAAGAAAACTCCTTCACTTCGGCTAATTCCCCGCCCAGTATTGCCAACGCTGTCTCGGCAACTTGAATTTCCTCAGCTACGTTGGGGCCTTTATAGGCTATAAACCAACCACCTACAGCCACTAACGGTAAAGCTAACTCTAACAACACCGGTAAAGCTGCCACTGCTCTTGCTGTAGCCACTGAAAATTTTTCCCTAAATTGTTGATCCTGTCCGGCCTCTTCTGCCCGTCGCCAACAAACATTGATGTCTGTTAGCCCTAGAGCAGCTGCCGTTTGCCTCAAGAAATTTGCCTTCTTTTTGATGCTCTCTATTAGAGTAACTTCTGTTTCCGGACAAACAATCTTCAACGCCAAGCCTGGAAAGCCGGCTCCGCTGCCAATATCAATTAATTTATCGGTCTCTGCCGGCAAATAGGGTAGGGCAGTCAAAGAGTCTACAAAATGTTTCCGGATCACTTCCTCCGGATGAACGATGGTACTTAAATTCATGTATTGGTTCGCCTGTTCAAACTCTTGCCCATAAAAAAGTAAGGTTTTTATTTGGTTCGTCGACAGCCGGACTCCAATATCTTCGGCCTGGTCAGCCAGCAATTCAGCCAATTTTGGATCGGACCAATTAGTCATGGTTTCATTACTCATTCCCTCTGTGCCCCCCCGCCGCGAAGATATACCATTAGTACTGCTATGTCAGCCGGTGACACCCCAGGTATCCTTGACGCCTGTCCCAACGTACGCGGTTTAATTGATCCCAGTTTTTCTCGAGCTTCCAGGGACAACGCCTTGATACTGTCATAATCCAGCTGTGATGGTAGTACTTTCTCCTCTAGCTCCTTCATTTGCTCCACTAGCCGTTTCTCTTTCTTTATATAGGCGCCATATTTTACTTCGGCTTCCACGGTGTCTGCAGCAGCAGAGGAGAGGGGCTCCTTGGGCGGGGCCAGTTTACAAATATCATCATAGCTAAGTTCCGGCCGCCGTAACAAGTCGGCCAAACCGGCCGGATGGGACAAAAGAGCAGTTTCTAACTGCTTCAAGACCTCATTAACCTCAGTTGTAGGATTTACGCGCTCATTGTTAAGCCGTTCGATTTCTGCCTGAACACGCTCCCTTTTAGCCTGCATTGTCTTGTATTTCTCCTCTGGCAACAGTCCCATTTTGTATCCATACGGAGCTAGCCTCAGATCCGCATTGTCAGAACGAAGCAGTAATCTGTGCTCTGCTCGAGAAGTTAGCATCCGATAAGGCTCCTTGGGACCTTTTGTCACCAGATCATCAATAAGCACACCGATATAGGCCTCGCCTCGAGATAAGATCAAAGGCCGACATCCTTTAACATAACGCGCAGCATTAATACCGGCTATGATCCCTTGGGCGGCAGCTTCTTCATAGCCGGAGGTACCGTTCACTTGGCCTGCACAAAACAGCCCTGCCACAATCTTGCTTTCCAGTGACACCTTTAATTGGCCGGCCGGAAGATAATCGTATTCAATACCGTAACCGGGTCTCAATATCTCTGCCTGCTCCAATCCCGGAATAGAATGTACAACTTGCACTTGCACATCTTCCGGCAAGCTGGTAAACAAACCGGTAAGATAAACCTCATCGGTGTTCCATCCTTCCGGTTCTAAAAACACCTGGTGAGCCGGCCGCTGGGGGAAATGCCTTACCTTCCCTTCAATGGAGGGACAGTAACGGGGCTCGGCCCCTTCCAATACATCGGCCGAAAACGGCGAGCGGTGAATATTGTTCCGGATGATCTTATGAGTGCCCTCGTTGGTATATGTAAGCCAACAGGAAAGCTGGCGTCGTGGACGGGGGTTGTTCCAGGCGGAAAACGCCAGCGGTATCCGGCTGCCGCGCTGTTCTTTCATCTGGCTGTAGTCCACCGTTCGTGCCGAAATACGCGGTGGGCTGGTAGTCCTAAACCGCCCTGTCTTAAAGCCTAGCCGTAGTAACGACTCTGTCAACCCTTGCGCCGCCGGTTGTCCCTGTGGTCCACTGCTAAATTTAAGTTCCCCCATAAAGACTTCGCTTTTAAGATACACACCGGTGGTTAACACCACAGCCGGGGCCCAGTAAGTAATCCCGGTCTTAGTCCTTACACCGGTCACACCCTTAGTATCAGTGAGTAGCTCTGTCACCGCCGTTTCACGAATTACTAAATTGGGAGTGGAACTTAGCGTTCGCCTCATACGCCGCCGGTACAGTTCTTTATCGCAAACGGCTCTTAAGGCTCGTACAGCCGGCCCTTTGCTGGTGTTTAGCACTCTGAGTTGTACATATGCTTTATCGGTGTTGTTGGCCATTTCGCCGCCAAGGGCGTCCACTTCTCGCACTAAATGTCCCTTTGCCGGTCCCCCTATGGAGGGGTTACAAGGCATTAGGGCGATATGCTCTATGCTTAATGTTGTAAGGAGCGTACGACAACCCATGCGGGCAGCTGCCAGTGCAGCTTCGCAGCCGGCATGTCCGGCTCCCACCACAATAACGTCGTAACTAGAGTAATCAGAGCGTACCATAATCTGTGCCATCCTCGCTTCAGATCATTTTCCAATACAAAAATCCTGAAAAATACGATCCACTAACTCCTGGTCAATCGTCTCTCCAGTTATAGTACCTAGCTCCAACCTGGCTGAGCGTACCTCGGTACTAATAATATCATAACCAAATCCGGCACTAAGAGCAGCGGAAGTCTCCTGCAGGGCTTTCCGGGCTCTATCTAAAGCTTCAAGATGCCTTAGATTGCTAACACTTACATGTTCTATAGCCTGCTGACTACCTAACGCAAACCGAATGATTTTATCTTCCAGTTCCTTAAAACCATAACCCTTTTTCACTGACAACGGTATTACTTCTTCTCCGGGACAAAACCGCTTAACATCCTGAACTGTCAGCACCTTACCTACATCTATCTTGTTTAATAATATTAACGTCTTTTTCCCCTGGCAAAGAGAAAAGATAAGCTCATCTTCATCTTCCCACCCGCGCTCAGCATCAAGAACTAATAACACCAGCTGGGCTAAGGCCAGCTGCTCTTTGGCTGCTTCAACCCCCAGTTGTTCCACTACATCTTTTGTTTTCCTGATCCCGGCCGTGTCCAGCAGTCGCAGGGGTAGCCCGGATAAGTTAATCACTTCTTCGATTACATCCCGTGTGGTACCGGGTATGTCCGTTACTAACGCTCTTTGGCGTCCGACTAAAGCATTTAAAAGACTTGATTTACCTACGTTGGGTTTCCCAATTATAACCGTTGCCAACCCTTCACGCCAAACCCGACCCTGTTCTCCCTGGGCAATAAGGCTTTCTAACTCCGATATCAATCTATTTAGACGATCTTGCAGCTGTTCAGGTGACAGTTCCGGCAAATCATCGTCAGGAAAATCAATTGCCACTTCCATTCTGGCTTCCAGAGACAATAACTCCTCCCTTAAGGCTCGGATTTTTTTCGACAGTCTTCCTTGAAGCTGTTCTTGAGCTATCTTTAGATTAGCTTCAGTAGTAGCACGAATAACATCACACACAGCCTCAGCCTGGGCCAGATCCAAACGTCCATTCAAGAAGGCACGCTCGGTGAACTCACCTGGCCGAGCCAGCCTTGCACCTGCTGCCAAAACTTCTTTTAGTACAGCTGTTACAGCCATAGGCCCGCCGTGGCACTGTAACTCCAGTACATCTTCGCGTGTATAAGAAGCAGGAGCACGCATGACTAAGGCGATGGCTTCATCGATCACTTTACCGCCGGCTTTCTCGATTACCATGCCATAACAAGCACTGTAGCTTTCTTGTTCACTTATTTTGCCACTGCGACGGGGGGAAAAAATAGCATCCCCAATAGCAAAAGCTTTCGGTCCGCTAATACGTACAATACCGATGCCCCCCACACCTACAGCCGTAGCAATGGCAGCTATGGTGTCTTTTTCCACGATGATCCCCCTTGAGAAAAAAACCCAGCCTAAAAGGTGCTGGGTTTTGCTGTACTGTATTAATTATAGGTTTTATTGGGGCCTATTACTAGGCCTCTTTTCCCTTGGTGGGGCTCACTATTACCCGCCGATAGGGCTCGCGGCCTTCGCTATTTGTTTCCACATCTGGGTGTCCCTGTAAAGTCACATGAATAATCCTTCTATCGGCCGCCGACATAGGTTCTAACCTAATAGGACGCCGTCGTTCCATTGCCCGCTCAGCTGTCCGCTTCGCTAAACGCTCTAAGGTAGCCACCCGGCGAGCTCGATAACCGGCTACATCTAGCATTACCCGCTGAGAGTCCTTTACCCCTCTATTAGCCGCCAGGTTTGTAAGATACTGCCACGCATCTAGGGCTCGTCCTCGTCTGCCGATCAATACACCTACATTTTGCCCCTCTATTTCGATTTGTACTCCATCTTCCACCTTTGTTCCTGTTACTTCCGCATCTATTTCTAAGGTGGCGACTACCTGCTCCATAAATGCCAGGGCTCGGTCCAGTGTGTTTTCCTTAACTACGACCCGCACTTTAGCCGGGCGTCCGCCGATAATTCCCATAAAACCCCGGCTTCCTTCCTCAATCACTTCCACATCTACATCTTCGGCTGTCAAATCCAGCTTTGCCAGTGCTATCTCCACAGCTTCCTCAACTGTCTTAGCCGATTCTTCAACGGCCCTCATCTTTTGCCAGCGCCCCTTTCGTCATCAGTGTTCGTGAATCCCACCACTGCTGAAAAATGCTCACCGCGTTTTGCACAACCCAGTAGAGCGCCAATCCTGCTGGAAAACGAGTAGCCATCCAACCGATAACAAACGGCATGGCCATCATCATCTGCGCCTGTTTCGGATCAGTAGCCATTTGTTTTTGAGAGATGTACTGGGTGATTACAGTCAAAATAGGCAACACATAAAGAGGGTCTTTTTGACCTAGATCAGTTATCCATAAGAAACCGGCATTATCCACCGGATAAGGATAAGTGCGTAGAATACTAAATAGAGCAAATAAAATCGGCAGTTGAATTAGCATGGGCAAGCAGCCACCCAACGGGCTCACGCCATGTTTACGATAAAGGGCCATTATTTCTTTGTTTAGCTTCTCCGGTTGGTTCTTATACTTCTTCTGCAGTTCTTGTTGCTTGGGCTGAATTGTCTTCATGGCTAACATGCTCTTGGTTTGGTGTCGGGTTAAAGGCCATACCAGCATTCTGATCAATACTGTAAGCGCAATAATGGCCCACCCATAGTTGTGTAAGTAACCGTATAAAAACTCTAACACCCAAAATATTGCATCGCCCAGGACTTTCACCGCATCCCCCTCCTCTTGTCCTTACAGTTAACAGGAGTTTGTCCCTTCATTTAAGATGAAAGTGGGACTATAACCTAACTGTCTGTCATCGTTTTCGGTACTGGGTCGTACCCGCTGGAACCCCATGGATGGCAGCGCAGCAACCGCTTCATGGTTAGATATCCACCTGTGAAGCAGCCGTAACGGCATATTGCTTCATAAGCATACTCCGAGCAAGTGGGAATGTACCGACAATGCGGGGCCAACAGCGGCGACAAAAGCTGTTGGTAACAACGAATCATAAACAGTATCGCTTTCCTAACCACTGATAGGCCCCTCCTTAATAATCAGAAGCTTGGCCCGGGTGCAAAGAAAACGTACTTCTTCCCTGAGCACCTGAAATCGAACTGTTAAAGCCCGCGGTCGTGCCACGAACACAAGATCATAACCTGCCCTAATCCGGGGTTTAAGTAAACCATAGGCCTCTTTTAACCGTCGTCGCACACGGTTTCGTTGAACCGCGCCCCCTACTTTCTTGCCCACAGTAAAGCCTGTGCGCGTTACCTTGCTACTCTGACGTGGTAAAACATAAAGCACAACATAGCGCCCCACGTAGGCCTGTCCTTGTTTGTAAACCTGTCTAAATTCCCTGTTTTTTGTTAGCCGCCCTACTTTCACTGGGCTAAGCTCCTTTACTTTTTCTTTTACTATATTTGGCCTACACAGAAAAAGGGGCCAGGTAACAATTCCTGCCCCGCCTAATCTTTACAACTTGTAACTACTAGTCAGGCGGAAAGTCTCTTCCTGCCTTTGGCACGTCGCCGAGCTATAATTCTACGCCCGCCTCTTGTACTAGTCCTTGCACGAAACCCATGTCTCTTTTTTCTGCGCCTCCTGCGTGGTTGATATGTTCTTTTCACTTTATATTTCTTCCTTTCACACTGTTTTTCCTGCTGTCTATAGGAAAATTATACTTGAGCCAACTGTAGGCTGTCAAGCTATAGCAAGGGGTATGAATAATCCACAGCTAAGACCTTTGTCCCGGTTGCTGCCTGTGGATATCTATGTTATTATGTTCCTGGACTTTACAAAAACGATGGCTTTTACCAACGATTTTCCCCTGTTTTCCTCAGGTTTATTCACAACTTGTGGATAAACCTGTGTATAAGTTGTTTTTAATTTAGTTTTTATTATCTCTATGTAAGGAGGGTAGCCCATTGCCCCAGGCTGCACAAGAGCTATGGCAACGTGCCCTAGAAGTAATGGAACACGAACTAGGCCGCACTAGTTATGATAATTGGTTGCGACCAACCCACGCAGTAGCGTTGGTGGGGAACAATCTTTTAGTATCTGTACCTAACCCTTATACGCGCGAATGGCTTGAGACTTCTTACTCAAGCTTAATTTCGCGTGCTCTCAAGGAGATCGGTGCGCCAGAATTGCGTGTTCATTATTTACTTCCCGGTGACGAGGACAGGCATCCGGCAGTAGAATCAGTGGCTGCTTCCAGCACTATTGCTGATGAACGCCCTAATCTTAACCCTAAATATGTGTTCGATACTTTTGTTGTCGGTAATAGCAACCGCTTTGCTCATGCGGCTTCATTGGCCGTAGCAGAAAGTCCGTCACGAGCCTACAATCCGCTCTTTATTTATGGGGGAGTAGGTTTAGGTAAGACACATCTTATGCACGCCATTGCCCATTACATTCTGGACAATTCGGCACTCAATGGTGTGGTTTACGTTTCTTCGGAAACTTTTACTAATGAACTTATCAATTGTATTAAAGATGATCAGGTTAACCAGTTTCGGGCCAAGTATCGCGAAAAAGACGTCCTTTTGATCGACGATATTCAATTCCTGGAAAAAAAAGAACGTACTCAAGAAGAGTTTTTCCACACTTTTAATGCTTTGTATGAAGCCAGCCGCCAGATTATTGTTTCCAGCGACCGGCCACCAAAAGAATTGTCTACATTAGAAGATCGATTGCGTTCTCGCTTTGAGTGGGGATTGATTACCGACATCCAGCCCCCAGATCTAGAAACAAGGGTGGCTATTTTACGTAAGAAAGCCCAACTGGAAAACCTACAAGTTCCAGACGAATCCTTAGAGTATATCGCTCATAGAATAACCAGCAACATTCGTGAGTTAGAAGGCGCTCTTACTCGTTTGTTAGCCTATGCTCAATTGCACAATGCACCCATTACCATGGAACTCACCCAAGAAGCCCTGCAGAATATTTTACCGGATAGAAAACCTCAACCTATAACCATTGCCCGTATTCAAAACGTGGTGGCAGAAGAATTTAACCTCCGGCCGGAGGATTTATGTGCCCGGCGGCGGACACGTAATCTAGTGGTGCCGCGCCACATAGCCATGTATTTATCGCGGGAGCTCACCGATGCATCATTGCCTAAAATCGGCGATGAATTCGGTGGTCGCGACCATACTACAGTTATCCACGGCTGTGACAAAGTTGCTTCTGATCTCCAAAATAACGCTGAACTGCGAAGCTTATTAGACAAACTTAAGAACACCTTACGGAATAATGCCTCTTAAGCAATGGGGATAAGTCTTTTTGTTTTCTGTATAAAATACTTGTCCCCAATGTGTCCACAAGTCTTCCACTAAGGCGATGTAGTTGTCCCCAGGTGATTATTCAACGGACAACTATTTTTTGTCGGCTTTTCCTTATTATCCACAAGCCCTACTACTACTACCTTGTTATAGTATGGTAACTTATATATACTCCGTAGTTATAAGGCTTGTGGACAACTTTTATTCTAGTGCAAGGAGGAATCGAATGATGGAGTTTACGGCCATTAGGGAAAACTTTGTCACGGCAGCTCAAAATGTTTTGCGAGCCGTACCAACAAAGCCACCGCGCCCTGAGTTGGGTGGTATTTTACTTACCGCGAAGGCGGGTACAATAAACTTAAGCGGTACTGATACCGAGCTTGCCATAAAATGCCACTTCGATGCTGACATCAGTGTTGAAGGGGAAGCCCTTTTACCTGGGCGTTACTTAGTTGATGTCTTGAGACGATTACCGCCGGGTCCAATTTCGATCCGTTTGGAACCTTCGAGCCAACACATATTTATTACCTCGGGCGCTTCTAATTTTGAGTTGCTCACATGGCCTGCCAACGAATTCCCACCCCTTGAGCGAAATGATAAGACGCTGATAGCAACCTTGCCCGAACTGACCTTGCGTACCGGTGTTAATCAAGTAGCTTTTGCTGCGGCCAAGGATGGCTTAAGACAACTGTTAAATAGTGTTCTTATATCACTTGGCCAAGGAAAAATGCGGCTGGTAGCTACCGATGGACATCGATTGGCACTGACTGAGACCATGGAGCTAGGTGAAGATGTGACCGGTGAATACTTGGTTCCGGTTCGTAGTTTAGAAGAGGTAGCCCGGCTTATATCCGGAGATGAAGAAGTACAGGTTTTGGTGTCTGAGAATCAGATTGCTTTTGAAACCAGTAATGTTTTAGTTATCTCACGGTTGGTGGAAGGAAAATACTTACCATATGAAAGCGTTATCCCAACGGAATTTTCGTGGCAGGCAACTGTAAGACGAAACGATTTTTTAGCTGCGCTGGAACGGGCTGAATTATTTTCGGCCGACAAAATAAATGCCGTAAATCTAAACCTAACTCCCGAGGGAATCGAAGTATTTGCCCAAAGCCCTGATATTGGCCGGGTGCAGGAATTGGTAGCGGCTGAAACCAGCGGGGGAGAATTAGATATATCCTTTAACGTCAATTACTTGATTGAACCACTGAAAATATTGGCAGCGGAAACAGTTCAGCTGGAATTTACCGGCAGAGAAAGTGCTGCTCTTTTAAGTCCGTTGGGATCCAAGGACTATCAATACCTAGTGATGCCAATTACCACCAGGACAACAGGATGAGGGAGTTAAGTGCAACTTTTACGCCTAAATCTTTTTAATTTCCGCAGTTGGGAAAACACAGAATTTAAGCCCGGAGACGGCTTAAATATAATTTGTGGCGGCAACGCCCAAGGAAAAAGTAATTTACTGGAAGGAATCTTTTTTTTAGCCACCGGAAAATCTTATCGTACCTACCGCGACCGTGAGTTGGCCTATCAGGGCAGGAACTCGTTGGCGGTGGGGGGCCAGGTTCGTACCACAACAGGGGAGTTTTCGCTGGTGTTAAGGTGGAATGAAAAAGAAGGTAAGAGTTTCACCTTGAATCGAGAAGAACAGGGACGGCTGGCCGATCTATTCGGACATTTAACGGCTGTGGTATTTTCTCCGGAAGACCTGGCTTTTATTAAAGGCGGGCCTCAGCTTCGCCGTCAAGCACTTAATCTATTGTTGTTACAGACCAGCCGTCCTTACTACTTTCATCTTCGAGAATATAACCGTATTTTAGCCCAAAGGAACACCTTTCTTAAGAGGCTGACACCCAGTAAAGGTAATGAACTTCTGCTGTTGTCTTGGGATGAGCAATTGGCAGAGTCCGGGGCCGAATTAATGGTACGCCGTCAAGAAGCCCTAACTATCATGAAGCCTTGGATCAAGGAGTATAACTACCGTCTTGGCAGCCCAAAAAAACTCCTAGTCCAATATCAGCCGAACATTAATCTAGCACCTGGGTTTGATGTTCAAGCGGCTAAAAACGCTTTTTTGGAAATACTATCTTCAAACCGTAGACAAGAATGGCGCCGTGGATTAACTTTAAGCGGTCCGCAACGAGATGAGGTACTTTTTCTTTTAGACGAAGCTGAACTTAGAAGTTTTGGATCTCAAGGAGAACAACGTACAGCAGCTCTGTCTTGGAAACTGGCCGAAACAGAGTATGTTAGGCAACGGACAGGTGAATACCCGTTACTTTTATTGGATGATGTATACTCTGAACTGGATACCAAGCGGCGCCAATTTCTAACCTCAGAAGCTGCCCGTGGTACCCAATCTTTTATCACCACCACTGAAAAAGAGATCCGGCCGAGCGGTGCTGCTGTTTGGGAAGTGAGCTTAGGAAAAATCCAACGTATATCGTAAAGGAAAGGGGCCACAAACAAAATGTTTTTGCATATTGGCGGGGACATATCGGTTCCCGCTAAGGACATTATTTTTATTTTAGACTTAAAAAGTGCCGGTTCGGGCGTAGCCACGAAAGAGTTCCTAGAAATCAGTCAGGACGAAGGGTTAGTTACTGAAGTTGGTCCGGGAGAATCTAAATCCCTGATATTGACCACCGAAGGAGCTTATTTATCTGCCATATCCTCACTTACCCTAGGTGGACGATCAAAAACCCTTCAACAGAATCTAAGCATTTCTTTTTTGACGGCCAGGGACTAAGACCTTGGCCGTTTTTGCGGCGTATTGTAGCTTATCTTCTTATTATGCTATAATTAAGGTTGTGATCTATATCAAATGGGAAAAATAGCAAGTGAAAGGGGTGGAACAGTGGCCAACAATAACAATAATAATGTGCACTATGATGCCAGCCAAATCCAAGTGCTGGAGGGACTAAAGGCAGTTAGGTTACGGCCTTCTATGTATATTGGCAGCACTGGACCTCGAGGTCTTCATCACCTGGTATATGAGGTGGTGGACAATAGTATCGATGAGGCTTTGGCTGGTTTTTGCACTCATATCGAAATTATCCTCCACCCCAATAATATGGTGGAAGTTAGAGACAATGGACGAGGTATCCCGGTAGAGATTCAACCCCAGGTGGGTCGGCCGGCAGTAGAAGTAGTACTTACTATTTTGCATGCCGGAGGCAAATTCGGCGGTGGGGGATATAAAGTATCCGGCGGCCTGCACGGTGTCGGAGTGTCGGTAGTAAATGCCTTATCCGAATGGTTGGAAGTGGAGGTAAGCCGCGACGGTCATATATACAGGCAGACGTATCGACAAGGAAAGGCCACCAGTGATCTAAAAATAGTCGGTGATACGGAGCAAACAGGAACCACCATTAGATTTGTTCCGGATAAAGAGATATTTGAGGACCGGAATTTTTCCTTTGATAGCTTAGCCCAACGTTTTCGCGAATTGGCTTTTTTATGCCAGGGACTAAAAATCAGTCTTACGGACGAGCGTTCCGGTAAAGAAGCTGTTTATCAGTTCGAGGGCGGTATTATCGAGTTTGTTGAGCATTTGAATAAGAATAAGGATACATTGTTCAGCAAGCCTATCTATTTCAAACGCGAACGCGATGATGCCGTTTGTGAAGTGGCTTTACAATACAACGACGGTTACACAGAAAACATTCTCACTTACGCTAATAATATCCATACCCAAGAGGGGGGCACTCACGAAACAGGGTTCAAGAGTGCTTTAACCAGAGTTGTAAATGACTATGCTAAGCAATCAGGAGCACTTAAAGAAAGCGATTCCAGTTTAAGTGGCGACGATATCCGGGAAGGACTGGTGGCAGTAGTAAGTGTTAAACTCACTGATCCCCAGTTCGAAGGACAAACAAAGACTAAACTGGGAAATACAGATGTACGCGGTTTTGTAGAAAGCATGGTGAATGAAGAACTTACTATCTTTCTCAATGAGAACCCGCCGGTGGGTAAGCGCATTTTGGACAAAGTGGTAGCAGCAGCCCGCGCTCGCGAAGCAGCGCGTAGGGCCCGGGAATTGACACGCCGCAAGAATGCTCTGGAATTTACTTCTTTGCCAGGGAAACTAAAGGATTGTACTGAGCGGGATCCGGCCCACTCAGAATTGTTCCTGGTGGAAGGAGATTCAGCCGGAGGTTCAGCCCAACAAGGACGAGATCGTTCTTTCCAGGCAATTTTGCCTCTCCGTGGTAAAATCCTCAATGTAGAGAAAGCACGCCTGGACAAAATTCTGGCCAATAACGAAATCCGAGCCATGATAACTGCTCTTGGCACCGGTATCGGCGAGGAGTTTGATTTGAGTAAAGCTCGCTATCATAAAGTCGTTATTATGACTGACGCCGATGTGGACGGGGCCCATATTCGCACTTTGCTGTTAACGTTCTTCTACCGTTATATGCCTAAACTCATCGAAGCAGGGTATGTGTATATAGCCCAGCCACCGCTATATTTGGTGCGTAAGGGCCGGAGTATGGAGTATGTTTACGATGATAATGAACTGGAACAGGTTATGAAAAAGATTGGTCGCAGCGGCAATGTTGGCATCCAACGGTTTAAGGGTCTGGGGGAAATGAATGCTGATCAGCTGTGGGATACCACTATGAACCCTGAAACCAGAACCTTACTTCTTGTTACAGTAGAAGATGCGTTAGAAGCCAACACCATCTTTACTACCTTAATGGGCAGCAAAGTTGAGCCACGGCGCGAATTTATTCAAGAAAATGCCCGTCTAGTGCGTAATCTAGACATTTAGAAAGGGCGAGGCTTATGGGAGATAATTTACATGGCCGGATTGTACCGGTAAGAATCGAAGAAGAAATGAAGTACTCTTACCTGGATTACGCTATGAGTGTAATTGTAGGTAGAGCGCTTCCTGACGTACGCGATGGGCTTAAGCCTGTACACAGGCGTATTCTTTTTGCCATGAGCGGACTGGGAATGACGCCTGATAAGCCCTATAAAAAATCGGCTCGCCTAGTGGGTGAAACGCTTGGTAAGTACCATCCTCATGGCGACACAGCCATTTATGATGCTATGGTTCGATTGGCCCAGGATTTTTCCAGCCGCTATCCATTAGTGGATGGACACGGTAACTTTGGCTCCATCGATGGCGATTCAGCGGCGGCCATGCGTTATACTGAAGCGCGGATGTCGCGTTTGGCCTTGGAGATGCTGCGCGATATCGATAAAAACACAGTGGATTTTGTACCTAACTTTAATGAGGAATTTGAGGAGCCGGCAGTTCTTCCTTCCCGGGTACCAAACCTTCTTATCAACGGTTCTTCCGGGATTGCTGTAGGTATGGCCACTAATATTCCGCCCCATAACCTAGGTGAAGTGGTGGACGGATTAGAGATGCTTATCGACAATCCTGATTGCACCGTCAGTGAATTGATGATGGCAGTGAAGGGGCCGGATTTTCCCACCGGGGGCTTAATATTGGGCCGGCGCGGGATTAAGGCGGCCTATACCACCGGGCGAGGATCGATAAAAGTACGCGCTGCTGCCAAGATCGAAGAGGCTAAGGGCGGAAGATACCAAATCATAGTTACCCAACTGCCTTATCAAGTGAACAAAGCACGATTGATAGAAAAAATTGCTGACTTGGTACGGGATAAGAAACTGGAAGGTATCAGCGCTTTAAGAGACGAGTCTGGTCGCGAAGGTATTCGGATTGTAATCGAACTAAAACGAGATGCTAATGCGCAAGTTGTGCTCAATCGCCTGTACCATCAAACCCAACTACAGACCACCTTTGGCGTTATCATGCTGGCTTTGGTAGACGGGAGACCTAGAGTCTTAAATCTAAAAGAGGTACTGGAACACTACCTACAGCACCAGCGGGACGTAATAGTTCGGCGGACAAAGTTTGATTTGGAAAAGGCAGAAGACAGAGCCCATCTATTGGAAGGTTTCCGCATTGCACTGGATCATATCGACGAGATCATTGCCTTAATTAGGGCTTCACGGGACACGGAAAAAGAACTTAGAACTCAATTAATGGACAAGTTTGCTCTTAGTGAAAAACAAGCCCAGGCCATCTTGGATATGCGATTGAAGCGGTTATCCGGTCTGGAGAGGGAAAAGATAGAGGAAGAATACAAAGAACTCCTAAAAACAATAAATTATCTACGGTCACTGTTGGCCAGTCCGGCTTTAGTTGATCAGGTAATCAAAACAGAACTGCTTGAGGTAAAGGATAAGTTTGGCGACGACAGGCGTACTCGCATAACCAGCGAAATAGGGTCTTTGGAGCCGGAAGATTTGATTCCGGAAGAAAAGATTGTGGTTACAGTTACAGCTGAAGGGTATATAAAGCGTCAACCGGTTTCTGTTTACCGCAGCCAGAGACGCGGTGGCCGGGGAATACTTGGTACTGCCACCAAAGACGAAGACGGAGTACAACACCTTCTTACGGTGAGCAACCATGATTGGCTATTGTTTTTTACCAATAGAGGCTTAGTACACCGGGTGAAGGGTTATCGAGTTCCGGAAGCCGGCCGCCAGGCTAAAGGCATGCCGCTGGTAAACTTTATTGCCTTAGAAGGCAATGAGCAGGTGACGGCAGTTTTGGGCGTCCGCGACTTTACCGAGGGTGGCTACTTAGTAATGGCTACCCGCAATGGCACAGTGAAGAAGACAGAGCTGTCAGAATACGACACCGTACGTCGGGGCGGGCTGATAGCGATTACCTTAGCGGAAGATGACGAGCTAATTTACGTGCGCCGTACCGATGGTAATCGAGAACTTATGCTGGGTACCAGGTCTGGTAAAGCCATTCGCTTTAATGAAAAGGATGTTCGCCCTATGGGTCGTTTAGCCCAGGGAGTTCGCGGTATCAGGCTTGATCCAGGGGATGAAGTGGTGAGCATGGATGTACCGCTGGCCGGTGCTCATCTTCTGGTCTTGTGTACCAACGGCTATGGTAAGCGAACACCAATATCTGATTTTCGTCCTCAGAAGCGAGGCGGCAAGGGTCTTATTGCCATTCGCACATCCAAACGTAACGGGCCGGTAGTGGAGATGAGGGTAGTACGGGAAGATGATGATTTCATGCTGATCACAGCCGGCGGCGTTATTATTAGAATCCAAGCCCGAGATATTCCAATACAAGGACGGACAGCCCAAGGTGTTACCATTATGAAACCCGACGAAGATGATGAAGTGGTGGCCCTATCCAGGGTAATGGAGTAAATAAGAACAAAAAGGAGCTGGCCTAACAGCCGGGCTCCTTCTTCTCTTGATTAGAACTAATCTCAAAGGGAAAGCTAATGTAAGCAAAAGTAGCTAAGGAGGAGTTCGTGCTTGGGTTCTAATCTGGGGATTTATCAAGGTCAGGTGCGAATGCAGATT
>DUNI01000165.1 GCA_012839445.1 Bacillota bacterium | reverse complement strand
CAAAGCGATCGTTATTTATATTGACAAAGCCCAAAAAAATGTCTATTATAGAATCAGGATGAGAATGATTATCATGCTATTTTTTACGACAATAAGTTAGGTACAACTAACTTTAGTTGGTGCTAAGGAGTGGAGAGTATGCCTCATGTCCTGACAGGTTCTTCATCTATGCAGGATTATTTGGAAGCGATCCTCGATCTGGCGGAGAAGGATGGTTTAGTAAGGGTGAGCGATATTGCCAGCCGGTTGAGTATTTCCAAACCTAGTGTAACGCAAATGATCGAAAACCTGAAAAAGCAGGAGCTGGTCAAACAGGAGCCTTATGGCCCGGTAGAGCTAACCGGTGCCGGTCGGGAGTTGGCGACCAAGGTACGTCAGCGACACCGCTTACTTAAGAAATTTTTAATTGATGTATTGGAAGTCGATCCAGAGATTGCCGAAAGAGACGCTTGCATGATCGAACATGTAATAAGCCCACAGACTATGGAGAAACTGGTAGAATTTTTGGCGGTGTTTTCGACACGAGAAGGGTTGATAAATAAAGACTAAGAGAGCTTAAAGTAAGAGAAGGCGGTTATTGTTACCTGAGGTCCAAAGAAGTAGGGGGAAATAAGTATCGTGGCGGAGGCGATGAGAAGATGAAAAAACAGGTTTTACCATTGGGCTTTGTCCCTACCGGCAGCACAGTCTTAATTCAAAAAATTGGCGGCGGTAGGAGCTTGTCCCAACGGCTGACAGAAATGGGGCTTGTTCGTGGCACTTCAGTAAGGGTGATAAAAAATGACGTTGGTGGTCCGCTTATTATTTCGGTGGGTGAAAGCAGATTAGCTTTGGGGCGTGGCATGGCCCTTAAGATAATGGTTGAAGAAGAGTGATATTTTAATCACCCGAATGTTAGGTGAACCTAACGTTTAAGGAGGACCGCAAATATCACAATACACAAGAACAAAGGAAGAATGTTTTAATGAGAACATCATTAATTGGATCATGGTACAAGACGTTCTATGTAAAGTAAGAAAGTGGAAGCAGTGGAGTTAACGCATATGTTTTTGGGCGGGGCGGGTAGGAAGATCAGCTTCAACTGCTACCCTTTAACCTGAATTACGCGACTATACTTGTAGGCTTAAAACAAGGGCTTGGGCGCGGCACATAGCAGGTTTTATCCCTGAGCATAGCATAGATAATATCGCACAGACGTCGTTTAAGGCAGGTGAGCGCAGAGAGCTTTGACTTACCCTCTGATATTTTTTGTTGGTAATAGTTGTAGGCAACAGGACATTTTGGCGTACCGTTATTACTAACACTAATCTGGCTTAAAGCTATACGATGAATAGCCGCATTGAGCTGTCGATCGCCAGATTTTGAGCGTTGATGCCTTCTGGTTCGGCCACTAGAGTTATCAACAGGCGCAATACCAGCATGACGGGCCAGCTTGTCCGCAGAGGAAAATCTTTTGCTCGGTCCAACCCTAGCTAAGATACTAATTGCAGTAACCGTGCCTACCCCTGGCATAGTTTCCAACTGAGTGTCAGACTGCTCTAGAGCCTCAGTCATCAACTGCTCCATCTCAGCGATATGGCCATCTATCTGCCGTAACTGTTCAATTATTTGCCTGATAACAATTATGTTCATCTTAGCATCGATGGTTAGTACTTGTTGTTTATCTACCATAGATAGAATAAGTTCAGCTTTAGAGCCAGACATATTTTTTGCTGTCTTACTCAAAAACGAGGCTAATCGTTTGGATCCAACCCCTCTCAGCAAGTTAGGGTGAGGATACTTGCTCCAAAAAGCCAGAGCCGTGGCACCGAAAGGATCTGAGAAGAACTTCTTGTACTCCGGATAGTTATCATGAAGTAATTTATGTAGTTGATTCTTACAGCGAGTGCGTGTCCTGACAAGATGGCTCCGCCTGTTTGTTATTTGTCTAAGGGCATGGTAGTAGTCATCAACTGTTACTTCAGGGAGCTGATCAAAATCGGTGATTAAAACCCTGGCTACCGCTACAGCATCAATCATGTCATTCTTAGAGCGGTGGGGATGTTTTCTTCGTCTATCACTAGACATTATCGGGTTTACTCCCTTAACCAGCTGGTCCTGCAGTGTAAGCCATTGAGCACAAGAGCGTCCTAGGCCGCCGGTATCCTCAATACCAAACACAGCCGTCTTCCCATCCGGCGTATGGGCATCAACATGCTCCAGCAGCGTCTCGAAACCGCTGGGTTGGTTAGGGAAGACCAATTCAAAGAAGACTTCTCCCCAATGATCAATCATGACTGCAACATGCTCCTCTTTGTGGGGATCAATGCCGACAAATACAAGGTTTTTAAACTCGAGCATGGTACCTACCTCCCGAGGAAATAATGTCATCAGCCGGTCCCTATTGTCATAGCGTTTTAATCCCGCAACGTTCTATTTACCGGTTGCTGATGAGCTAAACAAGGTGGGTGGCAGTCTTGTAGAGAGCGTTATCTTGCACACAGGTGCAAGCCGCAAGGAGGGAACAACCTTGCCCACCTTAATGTAACCTTTATGGGAAGGAGAGAGCAATTCCTGCAAGAAGAAGGGGCATTGCTCTCCAGTCAAAGCGTTAACTTCTGAGAAGTCCGCAGGAGAACAATGCCTCAAGGTAATTCTACCAGGGACTTAGGCTAAGTTCAACTGCGGGAACCTGGTTGTTGATTTAAGAATAACACAATAGGAGGAAAGTCAGCTGTGGAAATCAGTTATATTTCAGTGTACAGTGGCCGAAACATCTACAGTCATTATCCTGTAATCAAGATTCTGCTGGATCTAGGAGAGTATGCCCATAAATCAACAGATCAATTGCCGCTTTTTACTGACCGACTGTTATCTTTAATCCCTTCTTTACGGGAGCATCATTGTTCCCGCGGTTACCGGGGCGGATTTGTCCAGCGATTGCACGAAGGAACATATCTGGGGCATGTGGTGGAACACATTATCTTAGAACTTCAGAATTTGGCTGGCCTTCAGGCTGTCTATGGAAAAACGCGATCTACGGATGATCCAAATGTTTATGAAATTGTGGTTGAATACCAGTCAGCGGCAGCAGCCAAAGAAGCTGCGTACCAGTCGGTGTCTATAGTTAATGCCTTGCTAAAAGGAAAGGCACCGCCGGAACTGGAAGTTATTATCAAGAGATTACAAGATATTGCAGCACGTTTCGAGTTGGGCCCCACCAGTCGTACTCTGGTTCAGGCAGCTTTGGCTAGAGATCTTCCGGTGCTACGTTTGGATGATAACAGCCTTATTCAAATAGGTTATGGAGTTGCCCAACGGCGCGTGGAAGCGGCTCTAACGTCTCTTACTTCGTGTTTGGCAGTGGATATTGCCGGCGATAAGTCTCGTACAAAAAAGATGCTGCGCCGTGTCGCTATTTTGGTTCCGGAGGGGCGGTTGGTACTATCGGAGGAAGAAGCGTTGGCTGCTTTTTATGAACTAAAAGGGCCTGTAGTGCTAAAACCTGAATCTGGGAATCAAGGAAAAGGAGTATCGCTAAATCTAAAAAATGTAGCCGAAGTTCGCGCTGCCTACACCCTGGCTCGAAACTTCGGGCGGCGTGTATTGGTAGAAAAACAT
>DUNI01000017.1 GCA_012839445.1 Bacillota bacterium | reverse complement strand
TATGTTACCTGAACAAGAACCAATAGAAGTGGAAAACTATCTAAAACGTCGTTTCAAAGAGCAAGGACAAAAGACGGCCGAGTTTAGCCTAGTGGGTTTTATTAATAAGAGACTTATACCTGTGTTGCTAAAGGAAGCAAAGATTAATTTAAGGACAAAAGCAGCCGAAATCAATGCTGTTCAAATGGCATCCTTGGCTCAACTTCTCACCGGCTGGCAGTTTATCGTTACCGGTACTAACGGGTGGACAGCCGCCCAAGTCACTGCCGGTGGACTTGATGTACGAGACATAGACAGTCAAACCCTATGTTCACGCCACGTTCCCGGACTATATTTTGCCGGTGAAATTGTAGACATAGATGGAGACTGCGGTGGGTATAATCTTCAGTGGGCCTGGTCTTCCGGTTTTGTCGCCGGAACTTCGGCAGCCCACAGTTAATATCCCCGACAATACGATAACAATGCCCATGCATAAGCCCTAGTTTGCCAGGATAGCTGGACAAACCGGGCTTAATTTTTTTCCTCCAGCTGTTCCCATACGGTATCTAGCTCCTGGCGATTGGAAAGCAATGTCTCCACTACTGTTGCATCCAGCGCATGGACACTGACTTGGTGCCGAAGAATGCGCTCTATCTTGTGCCAAGGCATCCCTGAACGGTACGGACGATCTTCGCGTAAAGCAGTAAAAACATCGGCGGCAGCCACGATACGCGCCCCCAGTGATAAGTCAACAGCTCTCTTTTGAAAAGGATAGCCATTACCGTCTAACCGCTCATGATGATATGCTGCCCATTCAACCAAAGGGGAATCACCAGTTGCCGGTTGTAACAGCCAGTATGTGTAGTAAGCATGCTGTTTAATAAGGCTGTACTCCGTGGAAGTCAGTTTTCCCTTCTTTTCTAAGATGGTCTCAGGTACAGTCACCTTTCCTAAGTCATGAAGTAACCCGGCAGCCTCCAGAAACTTGCACTCGCTCCGGCTACAACCAAGCTCTCGGCCTAAAATTCGTGCGCAACTGGCTACACCTCGTGAGTGACGATAAGTAAACCTGCTCTTAGCATCAACCACCCGAGCGAACAACTGAGCTATATCCACCAAGCCAACTATGCTAGGCTGACTTACCGACGGTAAGATAGCCAGTAATCTTTCCTTAAGCCAAGGTGCTCCCAAATCAAGCCATAAACTTTCGCTTTGTAGCTCACTAAAAAGATCCACTAAATCAGGATCAAACTCTTGCCCGGCTTTAGCCTGCACTTGATTCAATACATGTTGACTTTGCTGCAAAATGGGAGCATGGGGCTGAATTAAAATGTCGATTCTGTCCACTAAATGAATAATGCGCCCGTTAAGCGGAATGGAGCTTTTCTCAAAACCTGAAGGATTGCCTCCTGCCCAACGGTCGTGGTGAACTAAAATACTTTCTGCACTTGGAGCTAAAGCCTGTACAGTATTAGCGAATTCAAAACCTCTCCGGCAGTGCTCCCAACGAGCATCGCCTTCGATCTCGAATTTTCGCAGTATACCTTTTTCCGCCCAAGTTACAGCCCCGGCATCATGAATAATCGCCGTCTTAAATAGCTGGAATAATTCTGCCTCACTAAGACCCGCCGCCTGGCCTAAAACCAAAGATAGATAAGCCACCCGTAAATGATGATCCAGTAATCCACTATGAGTAAAATCCAAACTGCGGGACACACTGAGCAAAAACCTCACCGGTTCAATTTTGACCACGTTCAAACCACCTGACATGAATAACTTTTTACACAAAAAACTTTTTTATCATGCACGTTAATACTTAACAACATTTGGCTGCCCGAGTTTCCTCGGGCAGCCAAATGACAAATCTGTTGGGATTAGTAGTTTTCTGCAGCCGGTTCATAGAAAGACTGCGGGTGTGCACAGGCCGGACACACTTCCGGTGCCTCAGTACCTTCATGCACATAACCACAGTTCCGGCAACGCCATCTGATAGGCGTACTGCGCTTGAATACTGTGTCATTCTGCAGCCTTTCCAATAGCTGCCGGAACCTTTTTTCGTGTTCTTCCTCTACCTCGGCTACCTCTTCCATAAACTCGGCAATTTCGTCAAAACCTTCTTCCCGAGCAGTCTCGGCAAACTCCTTGTACATCTCGGTCCACTCGTAGTTCTCGCCATCAATGGCATCTTGAAGATTTTGCTCTGTGTTACCAATTAGTCCTAGGTACTTAGCCCAAACTTTGGCGTGTTCCTTCTCGTTGTCTGCAGTCTCGAGAAAGACGCCGGCTATTTGCTCAAAACCTGCTTTTTTCGCTACAGAAGCAAAATAAGTATACTTGTTTCGGGCCTGCGATTCACCGGCAAAAGCAGCTAACAAATTTTGCTCGGTCTTAGTTCCCTTTAAGTTCATATCTTTTCCTCCTTACATAATAGTTCCTACTATCTACAGTTGACAATAATATATTCTACATGCGTATTAGTAATCCCTGCTAAGATGAGAAATTGCTTCCACTTTTTTTATATCTAATCTTAGTATTTCTCCTGACTACTACTGCCATGTACACAAGCACATTATTCTTCTTACTCCTATGTGGAAGCAGTACTGTACCAATACCAAAGGAAGCCAATGGGGAAAATATAAAAGCCCGGGAATCCCGGGCTCTTGTACTACTTAATTTCGACCTCGGCGCCTGCCTCAGCTAACTTCTCTTTTACAGCCTCGGCTTCTTCCTTAGATACCTTTTCTTTTACAGCCTTAGGAGCACTGTCCACTACATCCTTGGCATCCTTGAGGCCAAGACCGGTAATCTCGCGTACAGCCTTAATAACTTGAATCTTCTTCTGGCCGGCAGCCTTAAGGATAACATCAAATTCAGTCTGCTCCTCTTCTTCCGGCGCTGCGGCGGCGGCACCTGCTGCAGGGACTCCTACTGCCATAGGAGCGGCAGCCGATACACCGAACTCCTCTTCCAATGCCTTAACTAGATCTGATAACTCTAGTACACTCATACCTTTAATGACTTCAATGATTTCTTCCTTTGTCATTTTGTTCCCTCCCTAAAATCTTGAGCAATTCTTGAGGCCACTAGCTGGCCACATTTTCTTTTTTCTCACGAATGGCATCCAACGCATAGACAAGCTTTCTTTGTGGTCCACCGAGAACGGTAACCAAACCACGAACCGGTGCCTGCAACACTCCCAACAACTGGGCCACCAATATGTCGTATGGGGGCAGATCGGCCAAAGCTTTCACAGCGTCCGAATCGATAACTTCATCCTCTAAAAGCGCACCTTTGATTTGCAAAGCTTTAGCGCTTTTAGCAAACTCGGTTAGAATCTTAGCCGGTGCCACTGGATCTTCATAGGAAAAGGCCAATGCAGTGGGGCCAACTAAGTACGGGTCTAGATCTTCTCCCACCAACTCGTTGACGGCCAGACGGGTGAGGGTGTTTTTGACTACTTTGTATTCCAGCCCAGCTTCGCGCAATCTTTTTCTGAGCTCAGTGACCTCAGCCACTGTTAAGCCGCGGTAATCAGTCAAAACTACAGCTTGTGCCCGGCCAAATTTATCTTTTAGCTCGGCTACTACTGCCTCTTTTTCTGGTCGTGCCATATCCTCACCTCCCTCCAGCAAATTAAAAGGAGCCGTCAGCCATAGACTGACGGCCCCTTACACACATCTATACCTAAGGGACGGCTAACCTCGGCAGGCGGCACAGCCTTTAAGCAAAGCACCTGCTGTCTACGGCTTGGTTCTTATTAGTTTGTACGTTACTCCTCTATCTCAGCCATGGGTTTAAGAGGATTAATCTTAATTCCTGGGCTCATGGTACTGGAAATAGCAATGCTTCTGATATACTGTCCTTTCAAAGCAGTTGGCCTCGCGCGAACAACTGCGTCCATCAGTGCATTATAGTTCTCCATTAGTTGTTTAGCAGTAAAAGACATCCGGCCGATAGGCACGTGCATAATACTGGTCTTATCAACCCGATATTCTACCTTACCTCGTTGAATATCTTGTACCGCCTGACCTACATCCATAGTCACTGTACCGGCTTTGGGATTAGGCATAAGTCCTTTTGGACCTAAGATACGACCCAACCTACCAGCCACACTCATCATATCTGGGGTGGCTACAGCTACGTCAAAATCAAGCCAGCCACCTTGTATTTTCTCGGCAATATCCTCGGCCCCTACCATATATGCACCAGCTTCTTCTGCTTCTTTAGCCTTTTCACCTTTAGCAAAAACCAGAACGCGAACCTTCTTGCCGGTGCCATTAGGAAGCACTACTGCACCCCTTACCTGCTGATCAGCCCGGCGAGGGTCAATGTTTAGTCGAATAGATACTTCAACTGTTTCGTCAAATTTTGCCGGCGGTAGCTCCTGCAATAATGCGAAAGCATCTGCAGCTTCATAGAGTTTCTCGCGGTCAACTTTGGCCACCGCTTCCTGATAACGTCTTCCACGTGCCATTTTCATTCCTCCTTGTGGTAATAGCGGATTGCTCCTCCCACTAAATAGCCTACTACTTCGTTACTTCAACACCCATGCTGCGCGCAGTGCCAGCAATCATTCTCATGGCAGCTTCCACACTGGCGGCGTTAAGATCTTGCATCTTTAACTCAGCTATCTCGCGAACTTTGGCTTCGCTGATTTTCCCTACTTTCACTTTATCGGGTTCACCAGATGCCGTTTCTATCCCAGCTGCCTTCTTAATAAGCACTGCTGCCGGTGGAGTTTTACAGATAAAACTAAAGGAACGGTCTTCGAAAATAGTAATCTCAGCCGGAATAATCATGCCCGCCTCTTTAGCAGTGCGAGCATTGAATTCCTTTACAAAAGCCATAATGTTTACGCCGTGCTGGCCAAGCGCCGGACCAACCGGGGGCGCTGGTGTGGCCTTACCGGCGGGGATTTGCAGTTTAATAACAGCTGCAACTTTTTTCGCCACCTAGCTACACCTCCTTGCACTACATCTTCTCGATCTGCACGAAATCTACTTCCAAAGGAGTATCACGGCCAAACAAGGAAATGTGCACCCGCACTTTACCCCGGTCGGCCAGTACTTCGTCAACGGTACCCATGAAGCCCTCAAACGGGCCATCAACAAGTCGGACATTTTGTCCTCGTGCCAGTTCCAAACGAGGCTTGGCATCTTCAATGCCCATTTGTTGCAAAATTGCCTGGGCCTCATGTTCCCGAAGTGGAATTGGTTTCGATCCCGGCCCCACAAAACCGGTAACTCCCGGTGTATTGCGAACCACATACCAGGAATCATCACTCATGAGCATCTCCACCAGGACATAGCCTGGGAAGACTTTTTTCTTTGTGATTTTCTTTTTGCCGTCTTTGATTTCAATTTGTTCCTCCATAGGCACCAGAACCCTAAAGATCTTGTCCTGCATACCCATGGACTCCAGTCGTTTTTCAAGGTTTGTTTTTACCTTGTTTTCGTAACCAGAGTACGTGTGCACCACGTACCACTGTTTTTCTTCACCTCGGGAATTAGTCACTAAGAAACCCCACCCTCTCCGGAACCAGCTACCTATTAATCATTAACATTAGCAGCCGGGAAATAGCAGAGTCAACTACCCAAATTAATATAGAAATAATGGCGACCGACAATATCACAACACCAGTATAAGTAGTAACCTCTGCCCGGCTAGGCCAAATCACCTTTCCGAGCTCGGCACGAACCTCACGAAAGAAACGGGCCACCCGTTGGCCCCAAGAAGCAACTTTTCCTTTGGCGGCTTCTGCCATTCCCTCACATCCTCCAAGACCTTAACTGTGGTCTACTACTTGGTCTCCCTGTGTGCAGTGTGGTTCTTGCAGAAGGGACAATATTTTTTAATTTCCAGTCGATTCGTCAACGTTCTCTTATTTTTGGTTGTAGTATAGTTGCGCTGCTTGCATTCAGAGCAAGCTAGTGTTACTGTCACACGCACATGTCGCACCTCCCAGGCCTGCTTACGCTTACCAACTTACTGTATCATACAGGAATTAATCTTGTCAATGTTTCTAGTTAAATTCCAGGCTCCTTCCCTCGTCGCTCAGGTGCCGCAGCGCGTGGGATAAATAAATGACTGGCTAAGATTTTTATCTAAGTTTATTCGAAAACCTCAGCCACTACTCCGGCGCCTACAGTACGGCCACCCTCACGGATAGCAAAGCGCAGCCCCTGCTCAATGGCAATCGGGGTGATAAGCTCCACATCCATAACGATGTTGTCCCCAGGC
>DUNI01000164.1 GCA_012839445.1 Bacillota bacterium | reverse complement strand
TTGCTGTGAGGCGCGGCGGCCGCTGTATTTTGCAGGTGGACAGGTTTGCCGTCCAGTCTCAAGAAGTAGTGGCCCTCATTGGCCCTAACGGTGCCGGCAAAAGTACATTACTCACCATTTTGGCTTGCCTGGCACCGCCTGATCAGGGGGACTTGTTTTTTGGCGATAAGAGAGTTACACGAAAAAATGCGCTGGCAGTACGCCGTCGCTTGGCGGTGGTATTTCAGGAACCGCTATTACTGGATAGCACGGTGCTGGAAAACGCCGCTTTGGGACTAAAATTGCGTGGACAAAAACAAGGAGCCGATAAAAAAGCCCTTGGTTGGCTGCAGCGTTTTGGCGTTGCTCACTTGGCCAATCAAAATGCTCTCACCTTGTCCGGCGGCGAAGCACAACGGGTAAGCTTGGCACGGGCTTTTGCTTTGGAACCGGAAGTATTGTTACTGGACGAACCCTTTGCTTCCATCGATGTTATCTCACGGACATCGCTGGTGAGCGAGTTTAAGTCAGCCCTTACCGGTACTGGGACCACAGCTGTTTTGGTAACCCATGATTTTCAGGAAGTTTTAGCCTTGGCCAGCCGGGCGGTAGTCCTGGACCAGGGCCAGATCACAGCTGAGGGAACCCCGCAGGAAATTGCTTCCCATACAATTTGGGGCGGTCTTAGCAAAGGAATCGAATTATCATGAGTAGTTAAATGAAAGGATGAGGTTTATGTTTACAAAAAAGAGTCGTTTAGTGCTGCTTTCGGTTCTCGTAGTATCGGTTTTGGTGCTCAATGCTTCGTTAGCGTTAGCCGCTGAGCCGGCACTGGTTCTTAAGATTGTAGAAGTAACAAACAAAGGTGATGTTAGCCTGACGTTCGACAAAGAAATGGCAGAACCGGCCGAAGGAGCCGAAGAACAGTTCAAAGTTACAGTTGATGAAGCCGAAGTAAAAGTAACGGTGGTAGAAAAGACCAATACCCCGGAAAAAATTAAGCTGGTATTAGAGCAAAAGGTAGAGGCCGGTCAAGAAGTTACAGTGGAATACACTCAGGGCGAGAATGAAGAGCTCTGGGTGAAAGCTGTCGACGGCACTGTAGTGGAGAGCTTTGAGCCTCAGACAGCCGGCGTAAAAAGTAAAGAAGAAGATAGTAAAGAAAAAGATCCCGAAGCTGCTGAACCTAAAGCTGACATAACTATTAACGACATAGAGGGCCATTGGGCCGAAGACATAATACAACAATTGGCTGCCGACGATGTGCTGATCATAGATGAAGAAGGCAACTTTAAGCCTCAGGAGGATGTTACCAGAGCCGAGTTTGCTGCCATGTTGGTGAAGGGCTATCAGTGGAAGAATGCAGACCTTAAGGAATTTCCAGATACAGCCGATCATTGGGCCCAGGATTATATTGCTGTTGCTGCCGGTCGGGGAGTAGTTGAAGGTTATGATGACGGAAACTTTGGCCCCGAAGAATTGATTACCCGTGAGCAGATAGCAGCTATGATTACCAGGGCTGCCAAGCTGGAGGGTCCGGTGGAAGGGCAGGAATTTGCCGATGCCGACGAGATTGCCGATTGGGCCCAGGATTCAGTGCAACTGGCCAGTGCTAACGAAATTCTCCTAGGGCTTCCCGACAATACCTTCCAGCCCAAGGCCAACGCAACCAAAGCCGAAGCAGCCGCTATTGTTTACCGGGCGCTGCAATTACGCAACAAGTAGCCGTTACAGGTCCATCCTCACGCTACGCGGCACCCCTTAGAACAAGGTAAATGTTTTTGCTGTATTTTTTCCCGCTCGCTCTAAGAAAGCTCTCCGAGCAGTCTAAG
>DUNI01000163.1 GCA_012839445.1 Bacillota bacterium | reverse complement strand
TCCTGTGGATTTAATGATGGGGGACCGCCACTGCTACTCCCAGCATGAGAGGGAAGGTGAGTAAAGTACGCTCTAAAATTTTAGTCCAACGCATAACAGATTCTCCTCCCTTCGCCTGAGTAAAATTCTGGAACGTACTTTACTCACCTTCCCTCTCATGCTGGGAGTAGCAGTGGCGGTGTTCTTGTTCATGCGGCTTACACCGGCTGCTGATCCTGTGGATTTAATGATGGGGGAGGCAGGTCATGTTTCCCAAGCGGAAATTGAACTGTTGCAGCAGGAGTTTCATTTAGATAAACCGCTGCTGACACAGTTAAAATATTTCCTTACTGATTTAGCTCACTTTAACTTAGGCATGTCCATTACCAAACATATGCCGGTAGGCCAGCTGATAAAAGAACGTTTGCCGGCTACGGTGGAACTGGCAGCTATGAGCTTTGTGTTGGCTCTTCTCATCGCTCTTCCTATTGGTATTTTATCGGCGGTGAAGCAAAACTCCGTCTTTGACCGTTTAAGCATGGGTTTTTCTTTCTTTGGTTTGTCCCTACCTGGGTTTTGGTTAGGGATTATCCTGATTCTACTTTTCTCTGTGAAGCTAGGCTGGTTTCCCACTGCCGGACGCCTTGATTATGGTATAAAGTTACAGGAAATTACCGGTCTGTATTTACTGGATAGCCTACTTACCAGAAATCCGCAGGCTTTTGTGTCGGCCTTGCGCCACTTATTCTTACCGGCGCTGACTATGGGGGCTACCATGTCGGCCACGGTGGCTCGCATGGTGCGCTCCAGTATGTTGGAAGTGCTGAGGCAGGATTATGTTACCCTGGCCCGGGCCAAGGGTTTACCTGAGTTTATGGTGATTGGGCGTCATGCCCTAAGGAATGCCTTAATTCCAACTGTTACCATGGTGGCCATTCAGGCTGGGGGTTTTTTGGCTGGCAACATGATTGTAGAAACAGTGTTTGGCTGGCCAGGGGTGGGACGGCTGGTGGTGGATGCTATCTTGCGCCGTGATTTTCCGTTGGTGCAAGGTGCAGTGATGGTATTTGCATTTACTTTCTTGTTGATGAACTTAATTGCCGATATTTTGTACACCTTTATCAATCCTAAAATTAGTTTATAGGGGGTGCGTTCATGGAATTAAGACCTATTGCAGACTCTTTGGTAATGGAACGTGGAGGTTTTGATAGTTGGTTAGAGACTCAAACGTATCTGTGGCGCATCCGCTGGGGGCTTTTTACCGGTAAGCTACGCTGGTTTTTATCAGAAGTGGTAAGTCACCCGTCAGCCCTAATCGGCGGTTTAGTCATGCTGCTTTATATCGGCATGGCCTTATTTGCTCCAAGATTGGCCCCAAGCAACCCTTATACCGGGGAACTGACGGCCCGCCTCCTGCCACCGGCTTGGATTAGTGGGAATTGGCAGCATATTTTGGGCTGCGATGAAGTGGGGCGCGATCTTTTGTCCCGGATCATTTACGGCAGCCGGGTGTCGTTAACAGTGGGGCTTTTGGCGGTTACCTTTTCTCTGATTATGGGAACTACTTTGGGGCTGGTAGCCGGCTATTTCCAAGGCCGTCTCGATAATATACTTTCGCGCTTGAGCGACCTACTGTTGGCTTTTCCTTACTTGGTGTTCGCTATTTTTGTCATGGCGGCCATTGGGCCGGGAATGACCAATTTGATCCTAGCCCTTAGTTTCAAAGGTTGGGTAGAGTTTTACCGCTTAGTGCGCGGGCAAGTACTGACAGAGAAGACCAAAGAATATGTAGAAGCAGCCCGCCTTAGTGGACAATCAGACTGGAGCATTTTGTTACGGGAAATTTTACCCAACATCCAACCGTCTTTGATTGTGTTGGCTACTTTACGGTTGGCTTACATGATTGTAACGGAAGCTTCGCTTAGCTTCTTAGGTCTGGGCGTGGAACCGCGCACTCCAGCTTGGGGTTCCATGGTGAATGCGGGCCGGCAATATATGCTCGGTGCTTGGTGGGTGTCTACTTTCCCCGGCCTGGCTATTATGTTTCTGGCCTTGGCTACCAACATGTTTGGTGAGGGACTGCGCGATATTCTGGATCCGCGCCTCAAGGTGGAGTAGGAGGTGGACCGGTGCTAACAGTTGAAAATCTAGCTGTTCATTTTCCCAGCCGACGAGGTACAGTCAAGGCAGTAAACGATGTAAGTTTTTCTTTGGATGCCGGTGAGATTCTTGGTTTGGTGGGCGAAAGCGGCTGCGGCAAGAGCATGACACTGTTGTCTTTAATGGGCTTGGTTCCGTACCCGGGACAGATAGCAGGTGGCAAAATTAATTTTCAGGGTCAGAACTTGCTGGAACTTAGCAATAGTGATCTCAGGCGTATCCGCGGTCGGCAAATAGCCATGATTTTTCAAGATCCTTTAACCACCTTAAACCCGGTGTTTAAGGTAGGAGAACAGGTGGCAGAGGCTCTTCGGGTCCATCAAATTTTGGAACCGGAAAAGAAGGGCCTCTTTTCCCGCTCATCTTCCGGAGCCATAAAAGAAGAAGTGCTAAAGCTTATGCAGGATGTGGGAATTCCCGCTCCCGAACAGCGGTTTGATGAATATCCGCATCAGTTCAGCGGCGGCATGCAGCAACGGGCTATCATCGCCATTGCTTTGTCTTGCCGGCCCCAATTGTTGTTGGCGGACGAGCCCACCACTGCCTTAGATGTGACTGTACAGGCTCAGATTATGGATCTACTGCGCCAGATCAATCAGAGGGAAGGAACAGGGATTATTTTAGTAACCCATAACCTGGCGCTGGCGGCCGAATTTTGCCGGCGGTTAGCGGTAATGTATGCCGGAGAGTTGATGGAGCTAGGTCCGGCGGAAGCAGTTATTACCGAACCGTTGCATCCTTACACCAAGGGGTTACTACGCTCTCTTCCTTATTTAGTGCCCAAGGGTTCTCCCCTTACCCCGATTCCCGGAAATGTGCCTGACTTGGCTCAATTACCGGCAGGTTGTCCGTTTAGTCCCCGTTGTGACGTGGCCGATCATGTATGCTTGGAAAAAGAGCCGCCGTGGGTAGAAACAGTACCCGATCATGCAGCTCGCTGTTGGCGGTTGACATAGGAAGGAGGGCGGTGAGTGGCCGAAACACTGGTAACAGTAAAAGAACTTAAGAAGCATTTTCCCGTTAAACAGTCACTGGTGGCAAAGTTAGTGGCTGGAGCCCAGGATCAATTGGTCCGGGCTGTGGACGGGGTGGATTTTGTTATTCAGCAGGAAGAAACATTAGGCTTAGTGGGGGAGAGCGGCTGCGGCAAGACCACTCTTGGCCGCACCTTAGTGGGGTTGTACGAGCCCACAGCTGGCAGCGTTACTTTTGCCGGGCAAGATGTGCAGCAGATTAAGAAAAGGAATCCACTGGCTTTTTACCGCCAAGTGCAAATGGTATTTCAGAACCCTTATGCGTCGCTTAATCCCAGAAAAACAGTCCGCGAGATCTTATCCCAACCGCTGCAAGCTAGAAACAGGTACAATCCGAAAGAATTAGAAGAAGCGATTCAGCGTTTGCTGGAACAAGTAGGGCTAAACATGCACCAAATGGATCGCTACCCGCACCAATTTAGCGGTGGTCAGCGGCAACGGGTTTCTATTGCCCGTGCACTGGCCATGCAACCGTCGTTTATTGTCTGCGACGAACCGGTGTCAGCCTTAGACGTCTCTGTGCAAGCCCAAATCCTAAATTTGCTGCAGGACTTACAGATTCGTTATCAGCTGACGTATTTGTTTATCAGCCATGATTTGTCGGTGGTTCGTTATCTGTGTGACCGGGTGGCGGTGATGTACCTGGGTAAAATCGTGGAGCTGGGAACTACCGAAGAGGTTTTCAACCATCCGGCCCATCCATATACAGAAGCGCTCCTTAGCAGTATGCCTCAGATTAAGCGGGACCCTGGTCAAAAGCGGATTCTCCTTGGCGGTTTTGTACCGTCGCCCTTAAATCCACCGCCGGGCTGCAATTTTCATCCCCGGTGTTTTGCTAAAGTCGGCAAAATATGCAAACTAGAAGCTCCCATACTTACCTCTTTGGGGGCGGGACATTTCGTAGCCTGCCACCGGCACCAACCGTAAACGTAAACAAATAATTCCCCGGGGCAGTTGTCCCCGGGAATTATTTTATGTTGGGCAGAGGTGACTGCTACACTTCTATGATTTCTCCTGTTTCCACATAGAAAACACGCTCGCCAATATTAGTGATATGATCGGCAATGCGTTCTAAATAGCGCGAGATGAGAAGCAGTTGGACTGCCTGGTCGATGGTGCTGGGATCCCTCTTCATGAAGTCGCACAGCTCGTCGTGAAGCATTTCATAGAGATGATCCACTTCGTCGTCGCTTCTAAGCATCTTTTCTATTAGGTCCAGGTCTCGGGAGACAAAGCCTTCTAGGCCTTCTCTTAGCATTTTCGCCACTGCCCGTTCCATTTTCGGTATATCTATCAGCGGCTTAAAAAACGGCTGATGCGGGAGTCGCTTGACAGTTTTAGCAATGTCGCCGGAATAGTCACCTACTCTTTCCACATCGCTGGCAATGGCGATGGCGGCAAAGATCCGCCTAAGGTCTTTGGCAGCCGGGTGTTGGGTTGCTATTAGCTCTATGCATTTTTTCTCCACTGTAAAACGTAAGTCGTCCACGATGTCGTCTCTGGCAATGGTTTCATCGGCTAGTTTCTCATCCTGCCGGGCCAATGCTAGGAGAGCATTTTCTAGCATTGTCTCCGCTTCTTTTCCCATGGTAATAAGAAGGTTATCCAGTTCTCTAAGCTCTTGTTCGAAGGCTATCCGCGGGTTAGCCATCTGTGTGTTACCCCCCAGTAAACAATTTAGGAGCAGGCAATTACCCTAGTTTGCCGGTTATGTAGTTTTCAGTTCGGGTATCCTTGGGATTAGTAAACAATTCACGGGTAGGGCTGTATTCCACAATGTTACCGTCTAACATAAACATAGTGAAGTCAGAAGCCCGGGCAGCCTGCTGCATATTATGGGTGACAATAATAATGGTGTAATGTTCGCTTAAGGACTGCATTAAATCCTCAATTGTGTGCGTAGCTATTGGATCTAGCGCCGAGCACGGTTCGTCAAACAAAACCACGTCAGGCTGGGTAGCAATGGCCCGGGCGATACTCAGCTTTTGCTGGTCGCCTAAAGAAAGTGATGATGCTGCCTGGCCAAGACGATCTTTTACTTCAGGCCAAAGACCTACCGCTTTAAGGCTGGTTTCTACTATCGGCACCAATTCTTTATGGCTTAAGATCCCGCGCACCCGCGGTGCTGCGGCTACGTTGTCGAAAATAGACAGCGGAAAGGCCACTGGGCGTTGAAACACCATACCGATTCGGGCCCTGAGCCAAATAAGATCCACATCCGGGTCGTAGATATTCTTACCGTCCAGCCGGATTTCTCCGGTCACCCTTACTCCTTCAATAAGATCATTCATACGGTTGATACTGCGAAGGAGGGTAGATTTGCCGCAACCGGAAGGGCCGATAATGGCAGTGACGGCATTGGCGGCAAAGGCGGCGGAAACTTTTTTTAGAACACGAAAGTCGCCGTAATATAGTTCAAACTCTCTTAACTCTATTTTAGCGGCTTTACCTGCAAACATGCTGTTCCCACCTACAATTGGTTAACCAAATTTACCGGTAATGTAATCTTCGGTCCGTCGGTCTTGGGGGCGGGTGAATATTTCGGTGGCCGGACCAATCTCCACCAGCTCGCCCAGGTAAAAGAAGGCCACATCGCTTTTGATGCGGGCTGCCTGGAGCGGATCGTGTGTGACCAGAACAATGGTAAAATCCGATCTTAGTTGGCGCAGCGTTTCTTCAATACGCAGCGTGGATAAGGGATCAAGACCTGAAGTAGGTTCATCTAAGAGAATGACCTCCGGATCTACAGCCAGAACACGAGCCAGAGCCAACCGTTGCTGCTGCCCGCCGGAAAGACGCTGGGCGGACGAATGCAGGCGGTCTTTTACTTCTTCGAAAATAACAGCTGTCTTAAGCGCTTTCTCGACAATAGTATCCAGCTTTGCCCGGGAGCGGATGCCCTTTTTGCGCGGACCGTAAGCTACGTTCTCGTAGATAGAGAGCGGCAGTGGCGTCGGCAGGGCGAACACCATCCCGACTCGCCGTCTTAGCTCGGCCACATCGACTTCCTGCCCGTATACATCTTTACCGTCCAGCAGGAGCTGTCCTGTATGCCCGGTTCCGGCTACGCGATCATTGAGGCGATTAAGGGCGCGCAGAAAAGTGGTTTTGCCGCTGCCGGTGGGTCCCATAATAGTAAGGAGCGAGCCAGGCCTTATGGCCAGATTAAGAGAATGCAGGGCTTTGGTCTCGCCGTAGGCGTAGGAGAAACTAAAGTTTATAGCCTGTACTTTACATTCTGAACCGGTCGGAGCTGTTGCTGACACAGGCTTACCTCCTTTCCAGCCGGCGGGCCGCTACCCGGTTAATTATCAGGTAGGCCGACACATTTACCAACAGGACTGCTATCATAAGCACCGCCGCTGTGCCGTAGGCATTTTCGATAGATATTCCTTCCCGAGCCAGAATGTAGAAATGAACTGGCAATGTGCGAACCGGATCGAAGATGGATTGAGGCAGGCGCAAAGATGAGCCGGCGGTGAAGATAACCGCGGCTGTTTCGCCCACCGCCCGTCCAATGGCCAAAATTATACCGGTGACTATGCCTGGCAAGGCGGACGGAAGCACCACCGAGGTTACTGTTTGCCACCTACTGCCGCCAAGGGCAAAGCTGATTTCACGATAAACGTCCGGTACGGTGCGGATGGCTTCTTCAGATGTTCTAACCACAGTGGGTAAAATCATGCTGGCCAGTGTCAGTGCTCCGGAAAGAATCGACCAGCCCATGTTGAGGCGAATAACAAAGAACAGAAAGCCAAACAGCCCAAAGATAATAGAGGGTATGCCGGCCAAGCTTTCGGTACCGAAACGGATCACCTTGGAGAATGTTCCTTCACGGGTGTATTCGGTAAGAAAAATAGCTGTTCCCACACCCAGGGGGGTAGCAATGGCCGCGCTTAAAAGGGTCAGAACGACAGTCCCTACAATGCTGGGTAAAATGCCGCCTTCGCGTCCCATCTTGGTGGGCGAGCTCAAAAGGAAACCAAGGTTAAGAACAGGAAACCCTTGCACCATTATGTAACCAACAATAAAAACCAATATTGCCACTGCCAAAAATGCCGACAGCCGAAGCAGTGCTAGCATAATCCTATCTTCTTTTTTTGAGCGGTGGCTAGTTGTATAAGCATTCACCGGGTTTTCCCCCTCACTACAACTCTGGCGGTGAGATTTAAGATACTGATGATAACAAACAGCACCACTCCGGTGGCAAATAGAGCCTGGCGATGTAATCCGGTGGCATAGCCCATCTCCAGAGCTATATTCGATGTTAAGGTTCGTACCGGATCAAGAAACGAAGTAGGGATGATGGTGGAATTACCGGCCACCATAATTACGGCCATGGTTTCGCCTATGGCCCGGCCCATGGCCAAAATAGCGGCCGCCAGTATCCCCGGCCGGGCCGCCGGCAGAACTACCATTTTTACAGCTTGCCAGTCGGTAGATCCCAGGGCCAGCATGCCCTCGCGGTATACAGGCGGTACGGCCCGCAGTGCGTCATAGGACACACTTACCATGGTGGGCAGGATCATTATGCCCAAAACCAAAGCCGACGCTAACACCGAAAAACCAGGGCCGCCGAAGAAGTTTCGGATAAAGGGCACCATGAGCGTAAGCCCAATAAAACCGAACACAACCGATGGGATTCCAGCCAAGAGTTCGATCGTAGGCTTCAAGATAGCGGCTGTTTTTGCAGTGGCAAACTCCGACAAATAAATAGCGCAGCCCAGCCCAAGCGGCAGCCCTACCACTAAGGCACCGGCCGTTACCACGAAAGAACCGGCAATCATAGGCAATATGCCTAGCAAATTTTTGCCCGGTGACCAGCGGGTACCGGTTACAAATTGCCACAGGCCTACCTGGGCGAAGGCAGGTAATCCTTCTTTGAAGATAAACAGAATAATAAGACCTAAGACAGTGACTGAACTAAGCCCGATCAGGGTGAGTAGTATTTCTACCAACTTCTCTTTATTACGCACCGGTGTTCCTCCCTCAGAGCGCAATACTGTAAGGGGCCAGAGGCAGAATCGTTACTGGTTGTCGGTTACCAAGCCTTCTTCGGCCAGCAGGTTTTGCCCGTCGTCACTTAAAACAAAATTAATAAAGGCTTGACCGGAGGCGCTTAGCTTCTCTTTTGTTACAAAAAGAAACGGCCTAATTAAGGTATATGTCCCTGCCCTACAGTTTGCCAGTGTGGGCTTTACATTATCAACCTCAATTGCCTTTACCCTATTATCTACCAAACCCAACGAAATGTAGCCGATGGCGTTCTTATCCTGAGCTACGGCCTCACGAACAGCGCCGTTTGAATCCTGGACTATAGCTCGGGCTGCTACATTGCTGCCGGCCATTATAAGTTCGTCGAAGGCAGTACGCGTTCCGGAACCTTCTTCACGACTAATAACATGTATGCGTTCACTTGTCCCACCGACGGTACTCCAGTTAGAAAAGCGGCCGGCGAAAATGGCACGGATTTGGTCTGAACTGAGGCCATGGACCGGGTTTTGAGGGTGAACAACCACAGCCAGCGCGTCGTGGGCAATGGTGATAACAGTGAGTTCCTTCTCCGCCTCAGCCGGTTGCCGTGATAACATACCGATTTGGGCGGCTCCGGTTAGAACCGCTCTGCCGCCGGCACTGGACCCGCCGCCTTGAATATTAATGGGAGGGCGCTCCGGAAACCGACCGGCGTACTCCTCGGCCAGCATTTCCGCAAAAGGCTGTACCGAAGTAGAGCCGGCAACAGTAATTGAGCCTCTTGCGGTTTGTGCTCGGGGCCTACATCCGCTGAGCATGGCGCTAAGAGCAATCATAATAAAGATTAGCACCGGAAAGGCCCGGAGGAAGTAACGCCCCGCCTGCGGACGTTGTTCCGGCTTTGTTGGAACAGGTTTACTGGAGTATATCATCTCACGGCCACCTGCCTTTACCTAAATCAGCCCCGGAACACGATTCGGTACTAATTAGCATATCTCCTTAAAGCGGATAATATCAGCATCAGACCCCTCTTTCCTTGTGATAGTTGTTTTCTCTCATGTGAGCAATATTTCGCAAGTTTTCCGCAATTGTTCCAAAGCAACTTATGTACTTGAGTGATAAATTAAAGAAGAAACAGCAGTTTGTTTTCTGGTGCTGTTTTAAGATTAACTTTTTTAGGTGGAGAGAAACCATGATAAAAACGAGACTATCTGTGCTCAAGCATGGCTCCGCTAGATATCAGCTTTTTATTCTCCTTGGTGTGTTGTGGTTGATGCTGTTTGTATGGTATGGACCGGAGATGGGGATGTTGTTTGTCGGTGAAGGACTTGAACTTAAGCTACAGAATGTGTTCATATGGTTATATTCGGCGTGTCTGATTGTGTTCACGCATTTATTTCAGGCGGATAATTTTGCTGTTGCCAGCCGGATCGGAGTAATTGGAACTATGGTGGGGACGATACTATATGCCGGTAGTGCCCTGCCCGCAGTACAAATGGTTGCCACCGGTGTTATGGCGGTGTGCTCGGCTTTGTTTTCATTAGGTGTTATCTACAGTTTTGTCTATATCCTGGAGCCACAGGAAAAAGTGCGTACGGTAATTTCCATGATTGCGGCCGGTTCCCTCATGTCTCTTTTTACAACATTGGGCCTGCCGGCCATAAGGGGACTGCTTTATTACGTTTTTGCCATTTCGCTACTGGCAGCGATCGGTTTTGTTACCACTGGCTTGGAGCGGCGGCCGGTGGAACTGAACCCGGAAATCGGCCCAAGATGTTTTCCCGGTGTTGGGATCTTAGGAGCCTTGTTGGTGGTGGGCGGCGTTCAGCTCTTCAATGGCATTGCCGTCATCGTGCTTCAATATAAATCGGTGGTAGAGACCAGCAGCTACTCTTTCTTTTACGCCGGTCAGTTTTTAGCTGCTGTCACGGCCTACTTGTTACTGGTGAAATGGAGACTAAAGATAATGGATGCAATGTATATATATTTGTTTGCTATTTTGTCCGGCTTTGTTCTTAGCGTCGGAGGCAAGAGCGCCGGCTTAAATGCTTTTGAGTTGGGGGCAATCTTTCTTGGTTATGCAAAAATCGGCCCCATCTTAAAATGGCTGGTGGTAGCATCTGTCTGTAATAAGCACAAACAGATGTGGGTACTTAGGGCATTCTTGGTTGCATTCGCTGTTGCTTCCGGGGCGGTGACCGTGGCCGGGTCGTTTCTTGTTAAACAAACCCCGACTTTATTTTATCTATCCGTAGCTACGTCCTCGTTACTCCTTATTTCCGGATTCCTTGCCTTTCTACCGGTTATTAACCGGGTGCAAACTGAGCTTGCATTCGACACTGCACCGGACAAAGAATTAAAGCAAGTGAGCGGCACGGAGCCGGAGTCTCCCAAAGCAAGCAGGAAAGCCGTAAGAGCACCGGTGAATGACCTCACCAGGCGCGAGAAGGAAATTGCCAAACTGCTTCTCGAGGGCTATTCTTCTCCCCAGATTGCTAACATGCTGGAGATTAAACTCAATACTGTCAAAGCACATAACAAGAATATCTATGGCAAACTAGGCATAAACAGCCGGCCGGAGCTTTTCATAAAATATGCAGATAGGATATAGCGATAAGATACCAGGTGACAGGACCATAACATAAGTGAGGGGTATTGCTAATGCGATACCCCTCACTGCTTTTACACTTGCCGGTTAGTGGCCCGAAGGGAACCAGCGCCGGCAACTCCGTATTTTTACTATTTTTAGCGAAAGGAACGGCGATAAGAAGTAGAAATTGGTATGGTGTTTTGCCGGTCTAGGCCTTAAAAGTCCTAATGAAATGATAAGGGCTCAAATTCGCTACCTGGGCTACGTCGGCAAGGCAAAATTCTCGGTTAGAATGTTCGCGTAAGAAATCCATAGCTTGCTTGATGTTGTCCTTGGCTTGGTACGTGTGGTCACCGCCGGCCCATCCCCCACACATTCTCGCAGCCTTTTGTCCATCCGCCTCCCCCCTAAGAAAAGAATGTGATGGGT
>DUNI01000162.1 GCA_012839445.1 Bacillota bacterium | reverse complement strand
TGGACGCAATAACCGGCAAAACGATCGACTAACTTTGCGGCAAGCTCAAGATGATGATATCTGGCTTCATACTAAGAACATTCCAGGCTCCCATGTCATTATTCGTTGCCCAGATGGACAGTTGCCACCTGAAAACGTCTTGCTTACAGCAGCTCACCTAGCCGCCCATTACAGTCGTGCCCGTGGCTCATCCAATGTACCGGTGGATTACACTCGTCGTCGTCATGTAAGAAAGCCATCTGGTGCCCGTCCTGGTTTCGTCATCTATGATCACCAACGTACCATTTATGTAACACCGGATACAGAAATGGTAAAAGCCCTCAAAGCTGGCCTTTGAGGGCTTTTCACTGCTTAATTCCTATTCATATCTACGCTTCTTGGGGTAAAATCAGATTTAGAACAATCCCTACAATGGTAGCCAGGGGCATACCGCTAACAGTAAAGCTACCTGCACTAAGCTCTGCACCACCGATACCAATAACCAAAATAACAGAAGCTAAAATAAGATTACGATTCTTGGAAAAATCCACTTGGCTTTCCACTAACATCCGCACTCCGGCAGAAGCAATGGTTCCGAAAAGCAAAATTGAAATGCCACCTAGCACCGATTGCGGAATGGTTTGAATGGCCACACCCAGCTTTTGTACAAAGGCGAAAACAATTGCTATAGCTGCTGCCCAGCCGATTACCCAAACACTGTACACTTTGGTGATAGCCATTACACCGATATTTTCACCATAGGTAGTATTAGGTGGACTACCAAAAAGAGCTGCCAAAGAAGTGGCTAAACCATCACCTAAGATCGAGCGATGTAGCCCTGGATCGCGGCCCAGATCACGACCGACAATATTATTGGTAACTAACAGATGGCCTATATGCTCAGTAATGCTAACCACTGCTACCGGCGCAATCAGTAAAGCCGCCGGTAATGAGAACCGCGGCGTAACAAAATTTGGGATAGCAAACCAAGCTGCTTCTTTAATCGGAGTCAAGTCCACCAAACCCTGAGACAAGGCAAAAACATAGCCGGAAACAATACCGATCAAAATGGGGATTACACTTAGAATCCCTTTGAAATAAACGTTGGCGATAATGGCCACAGCCAGAGTAAAAAGGGCAGTCCATACACCGGGTGAACTCAAAAGGTGCACTGTCTCTCCTGGTTGAGGTAATAATCCGGCCATATCCACTGCTGTCCGAGCCAATCCTAAGCCAATCACAATAACCACCGACCCTACCACCACCGGCGGCAGTAAACGGTCTATCCAGTCAGTGCCAATCCGGTAAATGACAGCTGCAACCACAACATACAATAATCCGGCCACCATACAACCAAACAAAGCTGCCGGAAGACCCCAGTTTTTGATAGCTACTTGAATAGGAACAATAAATGCAAAAGAAGAGCCTAGATAGGCCGGAATCTGGCCTTTGGTACAAATAATGTAGGTAAAAGTTCCGATCCCACTTCCTAACAAGGCTAACGAGGGATCCATGCCCGTTAGAATAGGCACCAAAATAGTGGCACCGAACATGGCAAACAAATGCTGGATGCTAAGGGGTATCGTCTCCCACAATGGTAACTTCTCATGAACGTCAATGATCTGCCGCAAATAGCACCCTTCCTTTCTTTACTATCATACCCATTCATATATACAAAACCTCCTTGCCGGTCCCAAACCGGCAAGGAGGTTTTGTTCTTTTCCCTTACCGGCCTCACAGGACCGACTTAAAGGTACTCTATTCTTCTTCCATTAGTACAACTTTGTCCTCATCGTCTGTTTCTTTAAGCAACACCGCAATCTGTTCTCGTCGCGAGGTGGGCACATTCTTGCCAACAAAATCCGGACGAATAGGAAGCTCTCTGTGTCCGCGATCAACAAGCACTGCCAGCTGAATACAGGCGGCTCTTCCCAAGTCCATAACCGCATCCATTGCTGCTCGTGCAGTACGGCCTGTATAAAGAACATCATCCACTAAAACAACTTTTTTACCTGATAAACTAAAATCGATACCAGTGAGATTCGACGGCCGCGAACCAAGTTGCTCTCTATCATCCCGATAAGCCGTAATGTCCAAGTGACTCACCGGGACAGCTACATCTTCAATTTGTCTAATCTTGTCCGCCAAGCGTAGAGATAACGGATAGCCACGGGTTTGGATGCCCAAGAGGACCAAATTGTCACTGCCTTTGTTTCGCTCCAGAATTTCATGGGCAATCCGAGTAAGCGCCCTTCTCAGGCCATCTTCATCCATAAGCAGTGTCCTTTCCTTAAACGCCATACCACTACCCCCCTTTGTTATAATAAAGGCCCTTCCTGCTGCTAGTAGGAAAGGCTTTTTCTATCCGTTCCTTACTAGCCTCACAGGACTAGTTTAAAGGCTCTATTCTATTTATGGCACCAGTCTATCATAGGCAAAAGTTACCGTCAAGATTCTGTCCTTACTCGGGAGTTTAACAGCCCAACCGACAACAAAGATTTACAAACCCTTGTAGCACAATGCTCCAAGGGCATTTTTTATTTTGTTTCTTATCCTAAATATGTATAGCATTGTATAGGATACTATGGTATAATGTGGATAGCCAACCAATATTTTAGGAGGTGGCCTCATTTGAACCTGAAGCAATCACGGAGAAAAAACGGGAGGGTTTACCTTTCCATAGAAAAAGCTTACCGGGATAAAGACGGTAAGCCTAGGGCTAAAACCATTAAGTCCCTGGGCTATTTGGATGAGCTAGAAAAAGAGTATGATGATCCTATCTCTCATTTCAAAGAACTTGCTCGCAAAATGACCGAAGAAGAAAAAGAAAAGAGAAAGCTAACCTTGTCAATCAATATGGACAAGAAGCTTTCTCCTAATACCGATAACAGAAAAAACTTCGGTTATGCCGCGATTTTGAAAATCTACCATGAACTTAGGCTGGATGACTTCTTTAACAACAAAGCGAGACATGAACCCTTTAAGTACAATACCAATTCCATTATGATACTGCTTGTTATCTCTAGGCTGCTCTCCCCCGGATCGAAGAAAAAGGCTTTCCAGGAAAAGGGTCGCTATTTTGAGCGCTTCAACTTTTCATTGGCCGATATCTATCGAGCCCTTTCGCATTATGCTAAGATCGCTAAGGACTTCCAACGATATCTGCATAAACAGATTGCCAAAAGGTATGGTTATAATACTAGCATTATCTATTATGATGTTACTAATTTTTATTTTGAAATTGATGAGGCCGATGAACTACGTAAATTTGGCCCCTCTAAAGAAAGAAGGCCTAATCCCATTATCCAAATGGGTCTGGCTATGGATGCGGATGGAATACCGCTTCATTATGAACTTTTTCCTGGAAACACTTTGGACAAGGAAACCTTTCGTTCTGTCATCGGCGAGGTACGGAAGAATTACGATACCGGTAGAATCATAGTTGTGGCTGATATGGGGATTATCACCGGTGACAATATCTATTATCTGACTGGTGGGAAGAACTGGAACGGGTATGTGTTTAGCTTTTCTGTCCGCGGTGGTACGGATGCCTTCAAGAATTATGTGCTGGATCAGAAAGGGTATGTAGGAAAGGACGGCAAGCCGGCGGGTGAGGATGCGGAGTT
>DUNI01000016.1 GCA_012839445.1 Bacillota bacterium | reverse complement strand
TCTCTCGGGCCGCCTCTGAACTCGCCCCTTCGGGGCTCAAACATGCATCGGCGGTTTTCCCTCGTTCGCCTCGCTCTTTTGAATGAGGGCTAAGCTTCGCTCTGAGGAGTGGGCCCGCCAACCTTGCTTACTTGTGTGCACAGCGCCAGGTGTGGCGTCTAGGCAGGCTTTTGTATCTGTCCGTTGTCGGCCTGTTCATGTTGCTACGGGTTTGGCGCAGGGGCAGCCTGCATCCGAAGGATGGTCTCCGTGCCCGCCCGTGACTCCTGGTGCTATTTTGCCAAGCCCGGTGGTTGCAGGCCTATCCTCACGCTCCGCAAGCTCGTTCCTACATCTTAGCTATTGAAAGAGGTGCCAGCATGATAAAACTACAAGTTAAACCTGACCGTTGCACGGGCTGTCGTTCCTGCGAAGTGGCATGCTCTTTGGTTCACAGCGGCGGTTGTTTGCCTAAGGAGGGGCGGCTTTGGATTGAGCCCAAAGAAAATGCTACGGCATTTAAGCCTCATATCTGCCGCCAATGCCGGCGACCGCGCTGCGCAGCCGCTTGTCCCAGCGGTGCTTTGGTTCCCTTACCGGAAGGGGGCGCCAGGCTCGATCCGGAAAAATGCAGCGGATGTGGCTGTTGCGTTGAGGCTTGTCCCTTCGGCTATTTGCGACTCTCGTCTTTAACCAATACCCCTCTTATTTGTGATCTGTGCTCAGATCGGCCGGGTGGACCGGCTTGTGCCGAGACCTGCGGTGAAAAAGCAGTGGTGGTGAAAGAAGTATGAACGCTTGGGCTGGAAAAATATTAGTAGTAGATCTTACCACAAGGGAATCAACCTGCGTGCCTACCGGTGACTATAGCAATACTTGGCTGGGAGGCAAGGGCATTGATTTGGCGCTTTTGTTGGCGGCCGAGTGCTGGCAGGCGGATCCTTTTTCGCCGGAAAACAGGCTGGTTTTTGGTACCGGTCCTCTTACAGGAACGTTGGCCCCGGCTGCTTCCCGGGTTCATGTAGGGGCTCGTTCTCCGGCTACGGGGCTTTGTGGCTCCAGTAATATCGGCGGTCAGTTCGGGCCCGAGCTTAAATATGCCGGCTACGACCACTTGGTTATTAAGGGAGCAGCCAGTGAACCGGTGGTGCTGGTTATCGATGATGATAGCGTGAAAATACAGCCGGCTCAAGAACTTTGGGGCCTAGGCGTAAGTAAGACCGAGGCAGCCCTGGCTGCGCACTACGGCAGCGACTTTCGGTTCTTTATTATCGGTCCCGGCGGGGAGAACCAGGTGCGGTTTGCCGGGATTCGTTCCGGTACCTTTAACTCTGCCAGCCGTACCGGTATGGGAGCGGTGATGGGGTCGAAGAATTTGAAGGCGATTGCCGTGCAAGGGAGTAAGGCTATTTCTGTGGCCCAGCCGGAACGGTTCTATGATGTTTGTCAGCGGGCCCGGCGAGAAATTCTAGAGTCGCCTTGCTATGAAAATATGCTCAATGTACCGAAAATGCTGCGGGGTAGCACTCATACCGGCTACTTCAGTTACGGCAACAAAGAAAGCATCGTGACTCCAATCGAAGAAACGATCTCTAAGGCGGAGGATTTCTTGGCTGCGCATCGAGTAGGAAAGGCGGCTTGTTTTAGCTGTCCCTTGCGCTGCCAAGATGTGTTTGAAGTTCCCGGTTCGGGCCGGTTAGGTATGCAGTGTGATCCCCGGGTGGAGTTCAATTATATGACGCAGGTGGACGATCCGACCTTTGCCTGGCGGGCCTACGTAATTTGCCAGGAAGTTGGCTTAGATACCACTTCCATAGCCAATGTTCTGGGCTTTGTAAACGAAGCGCTAAAGGCCGGCGATCTTAGCTGGGAACAGCTTACGAAAGATGTAAACGTTAGCGGTAAGGATAGGGCGGAGCTGTTTCTGGCGCTAATCACTGCTATTGCTGAACGAAAGGGAATAGGTGATTTGCTAGCTGAAGGAGTTGCTCGAGCCGGTAAGGAACTCGGTCCCAGCTTTGAACAGCGGGCTATGCACCGGGACGGCTTGGAGTTGGCAGTACCGGAGCCGAGAACCCATCTTGGATTGGCCCTAGCTTATTCGGTATCGGAACGGGGCGATTATTTGTCCGGGTTCCCGATTTTTGAAATGGTGGGCGGCGAGGCCGGGCGGGCCATGGCTGCAGATGCTTTTGGCGACGGGCAAATAGCGAATAATGCCGCCGATCGCCAAACCTTAACCGATAAAGAACATGTACAGACCTACATGGAAAACATGGCGGCCACTGCCGACATGCTGGGTGTCTGTCGCTGGATGACCCCCACAAACGGAGCGCCAATTAAAGAAGATACCTTGGCTGAGCTCCTTACAGAAGCGGTGGGAGAAACGTATACCGGCGATGATCTGTGGAGCTATGCTTCCCGTTGTCGTAAGGCTTTCTTTGAATTTGACGGTAACTGCCGCCGAGAAAAGGAAAAACAACTGTTACCGGAGCGACTTTTTCAACCGGTTAGCAGCGATGAGGGCCAAGTGGCCGGTATTAACAAAAAAGATCTTATCGCTACTATTTCCCGGTACAAAAAGGTGCGCGGATTGTAAATATCTTCTAGGTGCCAGGCACATGGAAAGAAATGTAAATATGGGCCTTTCGCCTGATAATCAGGTGGAGGGCCTTTTTTAGTACACATAATAAGCAACCCTGTTGGGCACATCTGTAGATGGCGGTCCCTGTACCAGCCTGCATCCGAAGGATGGTCTTTGTGCCGGCCCGGCACCTGTCTCACGGGTCGAGTGTAGGGGCAGCCCTCTGTGGCTGCCCGTGGCT
>DUNI01000161.1 GCA_012839445.1 Bacillota bacterium | reverse complement strand
TATGATAACGCTCATGCTTTGGCACGTAGCCTACGTAATTCAGAAAGTTTCCGACACCTGTTGAAAGCACAAAAGGCTCTGTCCCAGGATCCCACGAAATGGAAGAGATTGCAGGAGGTGCGACAGAAACAGCTGCAACTTACAGCTCAACAGTTGGCCGGCGAGCAGGTGGAGAAGGAGAAAATCGATGCCCTTGGTAAAATGGTGGAAGCATTATTGATAGACGAGGGAATTCGCGATTATTTGATGGCAGAAGAACGGTTTGCGCAGTTGCTGGCTGATATACAAAAGATAATTGGTGAGGTGGTAAAAGAATTAAAGCTGTTGACAGAAGACTCAGGTAAGGAAGGGGCCTAGGGAAACGGTGGCTAGAGGACATCGCATAAGGTTCTGCTGTTTGACCTTGATGGTATGCTTATTAAATTAGATATGGCACTACTAGGTGAGCACTGTGCGCATCTTGGAGGTATTTCCCCATTTAGCAGGGGAAGAAGTGCAAAGCAAAAGTGCTAGGGAAGAGTAGAGTTGGCATTGAACAGAGGCTCGGCCCGAAGGAGTATATTGTGACTCGGTCGGGACGCATGAAGGACCTGTCGGACTTTGTAAAGAGCTTGACCCAGTAGGGAAGGAATACCATCTGACAGCGTGGAATAATAACATCAAAGAATATTGGGAGGGGGCGATAGACTCTGTTTAAGACGCTTATAGTCCACACTGAGTCTCCCAGTGAGTTTATAGATATTACCAGTGAACTATCCCAGCTTGTAAAGGACAAAGGAATTAAAGACGGTGTGTGCTATGTGTATGTTCCTCATACCACCGCCGGGGTAACGGTAAACGAGAGTTATGATCCAATGGTAGCCCGCGATATCGAATGTACACTATCGAAATTGGTCCCTCGTTTGGGTGATTATCTCCATGAGGAAGGTAACAGTGCTGCCCACGTCAAGGCTACCCTGGTGGGTTCAACGGTGACTTTACTAATCAATGAAGGAGCCCTATGCTTAGGCCAGTGGCAGGGAGTCTATTTTTGTGAGTTTGACGGACCACGGACACGCCGGGTGCTAGTGCGCATAGCGGGCTTGTCTTAGGGAAACGTATGGGGAACGAGGAGGGGCCAATATTGAGAGAAATTGAACCTGAATTTACAGCTAATGCTTTGACGGTATTACAGCGGCGCTATTTGAAACGGGGCCGAGAGGGCGAAATATTGGAGACACCACGAGAGATGTTACGACGCGTGGCCGAGCATGTGGCTAGTGCTGACAGGCTGTATGATCCAGAGGCTGACGTAGAAAAACTGGCAGACCAGTTTTATGAGCTGATGGCTCGGCTAGAGTTTATCCCCAATTCACCTACATTGATGAACGCCGGACGGGAACTAGGACAACTATCTGCTTGTTTTGTATTGCCAGTAGAAGATTCTATGGAGAGTATATTCGAGGCTATAAAAAACACCGCGCTCATTCATAAGAGCGGCGGGGGTACAGGATTTTCGTTTTCGCACATTAGGCCTCACAACGATGTTGTCATGTCTACCAAAGGCATCTCAAGTGGGCCACTGTCGTTTATGCGTGTTTTTGATGTGGCTACTGAAACCATAAAGCAAGGTGGAACTCGCCGAGGAGCCAATATGGCTATCTTAAGAGTGGATCATCCAGATATTATCAAGTTTATAACAGCTAAACAAAAAGAAGGTGTTCTTACAAATTTTAACCTTTCAGTAGGCTTAACAGAAGAATTTATGATGGCTGTGAAAGAGGATCGCGATTATCCGCTGGTGAACCCCCGTACCGGGCAGGAAGTTAAGCGGTTACCGGCGAGAAGAGTATTTGATCTTATTGTTAACATGGCTTGGGCCAGCGGTGAGCCGGGGATAATCTTCTTGGATCGGCTCAATCGGGACAACCCCACACCTGCTCTGGGCGCAATCGAGAGTACAAATCCATGCGGTGAACAGCCACTGCTTCCGTACGAAAGCTGCAATTTGGGGTCTATTAACTTAAGCCTTATGGTTCGTCCCGGTACCGATGGCCTGGAAATTGATTGGGAACGATTAGGACAGGTAACGGTTCGGGCTGTACATTTTTTAGATAATGTAATCGACGTAAACCGCTACCCGTTGCCCCAGATTGAAGAGATGACTAAGGGGAACCGAAAAATAGGACTTGGGGTAATGGGTTTTGCCGATTTTTTGATCCAGCTCGGTGTTCCTTATGACAGTGAGCCGGCAGTGGCGTTGGCGGATAAGGTTATGGGTTTTATCCGGCGAGAGGCTCGCACTGCTTCGGCTACACTGGCTAAAAAGCGAGGTCCTTTCCCTAATTGGGAGCAGAGTATTTATGCTAACAAGATTGAGCTTCGTAATGCTACCTTAACAACTATCGCACCTACAGGGACTATTTCCATTATAGCCGGTACATCCAGTGGAATAGAGCCTCTTTTTGCCCTATCTTATGTTCGCAATGTCCTAAACGATGATGAACTACCGGAGTTGCACCCACTGTTTTTGCAGATTGCTAAAGAACGTGGTTTCTACAGCCCGGATTTGATTCAGCAGTTGGCGAAACGAGGTAGTGCAAGAGGTTTGGACGGGGTTCCAGAGGACGTGCAAGCTGTGTTTGCTACAGCACATGATATCAGCCCCGACTGGCATATAAGAATGCAGGCGGCGTTCCAGAAAAACACCGATAATGCTGTGTCAAAAACGGTAAACTTTAGCCACGAGGCTACGGTGGAGGACATAAGAAAAGCGTATTTGTTGGCGTTCGATTTAGGTTGCAAAGGTGTTACTATTTATCGTGACCGTAGTCGCAGTAAGCAGGTATTGAGCCTCAGTGAGACAGAGGGCAGACTACCGGAAGGAACTCTTGCTCCCAGACCGCGACCACGGGTGACGGCAGGTACCACTGAAAAGGTGAAGACCGGTTGTGGCAACTTATATATTACTGTCAATCGTGATGAGCATGGGATTTGTGAGGTGTTTACCAGCACCGGTAAAGCAGGGGGTTGTCCATCTCAGTCTGAAGCTACGGCACGGTTGGTTTCGTTGGCATTGCGTTCTGGCGTGGATATCGAGGCTATCATTGATCAACTGAAGGGCATTCGCTGCTTGTCTACGGTGTCACGTAAGAATGGGGGCGAAATCAAGGTTCTGTCTTGTCCAGATGCTATTGGCAAAGCCATTGAGCAAAACTTTAAGCACAACGGTAATCCGGTGTTGACTTTGAACCAAGATACAGGCTTTGAGCCGGATCCGGAGGCAAAATGCCCTGATTGTGGTAGCGTTTTAGAGCATTCCAGTGGATGCGTTACTTGTCCTGCCTGTGGTTATTCCAAGTGTAGTTAAGAAGGATAGCAAGGAGGGGTTTTCATTGCGACTAGCTACGAGAGTTCAAACCATTGGTGCATCTCCGACCTTAGCCATGAATGCTCGGGCTAAAGAGATGAAACAACAAGGTATTGACGTTGTATCCTTTACTGTGGGTGAACCTGACTTTAATACACCGGAGCATATTGCAGCAGCCGGGATTGAAGCTATCAGAGAAGGATTTACCCGTTATACACCGGCAGCAGGGATACCGGAACTTAAAGAGGCTATTTGCCTGAAGCTAAAAAGGGATAACGGGCTTCAGTATGATCCGGCGGATGTAGTGGTTTCCAACGGAGCTAAACATTCTATTTATAATGTACTGCAGGCTTTGATAGACGAGGGAGACGAAGTCATTGTACCGGCACCGTACTGGGTAAGCTATACCGAAATGGTGAAATTAAATGGAGGATCCCCTGTAATTGTCTCCACCAAGGCAGGAGATGACTTTAAACTAAGGCCAGAGCAGTTAAAGGCACATATTAATGATCGAACCAAAGCAATATTTATTAATTCACCCAACAATCCCACTGGGGCTGTTTACTCCCAAACAGAACTGGAAGACTTGGCCGAAATCCTTGTACCACGAGGAATAGTAATCATATCGGACGAAGTATATGAGAAGCTACTCTATGATGGGGCCAAGTTTACCAGTGTGGCTGCTTTGGGGCCAGAAGTAAAAGAACATACTGTTACCATAAACGGAGTGTCCAAGACCTATGCCATGACCGGTTGGCGTATTGGCTATGCAGCTGCACCAAGAGCATTGGCTAAGGCTATGGCTAATATTCAGAGCCATGCTACTTCCAACCCTAACGCCATTGCTCAAAAGGCCGCAGTGGTAGCTCTTACCGGAGATCAGACACCGGTAAAGAAAATGCTGGCGGAGTTTACCCGTCGTCGTGAACAGATGATAGCAGAAATCAATGCGATACCTGGATTGAGTTGTCGCAAACCGGAAGGGGCTTTCTATATTTTTGCCCATGTAGCCAGCTTCTTTGGTAAGACCATTTGCGGGCGTAAGATAAATGGCTCTGTGGACCTAGCAGAAGTACTTCTCACTGAAGGCCACGTGGCATTGGTGCCAGGGGCTGCCTTTGGAGATGACAATTACGTTCGCTTCTCATATGCTACTTCATTAGATGCCATTGAGAAGGGTATGGCACGGGTTAAGGATGTGTTGGCTCAAGCCTGACGCCGTCGCTGCTTGTCTAGTGCATTAATTGGGAAGGATGAAAGAGATGCCCGACCTCTGGAGCAAGATCTATAAATTTATTAACAAAGATGATAAGAGAGCTCTTGATGAGGAAAATGTGGAATTCAATGGACCTTCTTTGCCTACGGAGGTACGGGTGGCGGTACGGCATCCGCGCTCATTTGCTGAGGGGGAGTCTATTGCTGCTTTAGTAAAAGCCGGCCAAGCGGTGGTGGTAAATTTCGAAGGGGTACCTGTAGAAATAGCCCAGCGATTGGTGGATTATCTTTGTGGAGCTACGTATGTTTTAAACGGCAACATGGAAAAGGTCGGAACTTCTATTTTCCTGTTTACTCCTATGGATGTGGACGTCCATGCGCGGGATCTCTTTGGTTTTGACGAAAAGTAGAGAGCATTGCTTAGTGTTGAGCCGAGAGACTTTTCCATGGAAAAGTCTCTAAGAGGGAAAAGAACTGTCAATGTTGAATACCTCCTCAAGGAAGCAGGAGGTATTTTTTTATGGCAGGCTTCGTTCATCTTCACGTACATAGTGCCTATAGTTTACTCGACGGGGCTGGTCGGATTGAGGACTTAGTTCGTACAGCGAAAGAGTTAGATATGCCGGCGCTGGCTCTTACTGACCATGGAGTTATGTATGGTTGCGTCGAGTTTTACAAAGCAGCGCGTGCTTACGATATTAAACCTCTACTTGGTTGCGAAGTGTATGTGGCCCCTCGTACACGGCATGACCGTAAACCTCGGCTGGATGACCGCTTGAACCAT
>DUNI01000160.1 GCA_012839445.1 Bacillota bacterium | reverse complement strand
TGAACTTGGCTGCTATAACATCGGACGTACGCTGTTCTTTGTAACCGAGCTCGGGATGGGCGAAAATATCTTCTCCCAATTCTATGATCTCATCGCTGGCAGCGGAGATGGCGTCTGCTACCTGTTTTTTCAAGGCTGCAACCTGATTGTCTGCCATGTACATCATTCCTCTGTATGTAATTTGCACGCACTAGTTTACCCATAACAGACGTATTGTAGATGAATTGACAGTAGGTTTCAAATCCGGACAATTTGTGCTATCTGACATAGGACACGGTAAATAGGCGTAAGATGAAGTCTTTGCCCTAGAAGGAGATAGTTAGCAGAGATTTGTTTCTGGTGCAAATACAACCTGTCTTAGCTTTACAGCTACAAGAAGTGACATAGTGGTGTCTATTGGGGATTAAAGCGGTTTTGTAACAGGTGATGCTTCATATTATCAACCTTAGCAGGAAACCTGGCTTTTCAAGGCGAAAAGAGAGCAGGAGACGAATAATTGTCGGATATTGAGAAAGGAGTGAACCTAATGTCAACCGGTGAAGTGGAAAAGTTAAGCAGCGAAGTTTATGCTCGGCAATTAGATAAGGCGGATGAGTTGGCTAATTTTAGGGAGCGATTCTTTATCCCGCCCGGTAATATTTACATGGATGGTAACTCATTGGGATTACTGTCACGCGATGCCGAAGAGACTTTGCTTAAGATGTTGGCGGAATGGAAACAACTTGGGATTGACGGCTGGACCAAGGGAACGCCTCCCTGGTTTTCTCTGTCAGAAGAGCTAAGTAACAACTTAGCACCGTTAGTGGGAGCAGAGCCGGAGGAAGTTATTATTACCGGATCCACCACTAGTAATTTGCATAATCTTATGGCCGGTTTTTACCGGCCTACAAGGGAACGTTTCAAGATTTTAGCCGACGAGCTGAACTTTCCGTCCGATAAGTATGCTCTGGAAAGCCAACTTAGGTTACGGGGTCTGGACTCGGAGCAGGGCTTGGTATTAGTGTCTTCAGGCGACGGCCGTACTATTTCCGAGGATGATATCATTGCTGCCATGATAGACGAAGTGGCAGTGGCGGTATTGCCGTCAGTTCTATACCGGAGCGGGCAGTTATTAGACCTGAAACGTCTAACTAAAGCCGCCCATGAACGTGGTATCTTAATAGGATTTGACCTTAGTCATTCAGCTGGGGCGGTGCCTCACAAGCTGCATGATTGGAACGTAGACTTTGCCTTTTGGTGTACTTACAAGTATTTGAACGGCGGTCCGGGGTCGGTAGCGGGACTCTTTGTCCACCGCCGACATTTTGAGTGCCTGCCGGGGTTGGCCGGTTGGTGGGGCTACCATAAAGATAAACAATTTGACCTGGCATTAGAATTTGTTCCTGCTGCCGGTGCCGGAGCATGGCAAATTGGTTCACCTCATCTTTTGAGTGTAGCTCCTCTCATGGGATCGCTCAACATTTTCGAGGAGGCAGGGATCAAGAGGCTACGAGCTAAATCACTGGCGCTGACTTCTTACTTAATTGATCTGATAGATACTGAGCTTAGCCAGGCACCGTATAATTACCGAGTAGGCACGCCGCGGGAATCTGAACGCCGTGGCGGGCACGTGGCCTTAGAACACGAAGAAGCTGTGCGTATCAATGCAGCTCTCAAGCAACGAGGCGTGATTCCGGATTTTCGTCCACCCAATGTTATTCGGTTGGCCCCCGTTCCCTTATATGTAACATTTCATGATGTATGGTTGTTAGTTCAGCACTTAAAGGGAATTATAGATAACAAGGAATACGAGGCCTTTCCGCGAGAGCGGGATACAGTGGCATAAGAAAAGGAGGCCAAACATTGTATCAAGCAAGACGCCGTCCGTTAGCTGAACTGACTGCTGAACTGGCCGCTGCTGCCCAGGGCAAAATCAAGGCGGATACAGTTTTAACCGGCGGTAAAGTCGTTAACGTGTTTACAGCTGAAATCATGACAGCGGACGTAGCCATACGTTCGGGCCGGATTGTGCTGGTAGGACAGGCTGATCACACTATTGGTCCTAAGACAACAGTTATTGATGCCGGCGGTTACTACCTGGTTCCGGGCCTGGTGGACGGTCATATCCATGTGGAATCAAGTATGGTGAGTGTTACCCAGTTTGCGCGGGCGGTGGTGCCCAGCGGTACCACAACTATTTTCATGGATCCGCATGAAATTGCCAATGTGTTGGGAATGAAAGGCATTAAACTTATGGTGGAAGAAGGACAGAACCTGCCGCTTAAGGTTTTCAGCACCATGCCTTCCTGTGTGCCGGCGGCACCCGGATTTGAAGATGCCGGAGCCGTTATCGGACCGAAAGAAGTGGCTGAGGCTATGACCTGGGACGGGATTATCGGTTTAGGTGAGATGATGAATTTCCCCGGTGTCTTAAACGGGGATCCCAATGTGCACGATGAGCTTAAAGCTACATTAGAAGCCGGGAAGGTAATTACCGGGCACTATTCCATTCCGGAAACAGAAGTGGGATTACAGGCTTATGCTGCCGCCGGTATTGCTTCCTGCCACGAAGGCACCCGGGCTGAAGATGCTCTGGCCCGTCTGCGACTCGGTATGTACGCCAAGCTGCGCGAAGGTTCCGCCTGGCATGATGTTAAAGCTACTGTGAAGAGTATCACCGAACATAATATCGATGCCCGCCGGGCAATGTTGGTTACTGATGACACTCATCCCAACACACTGCTTACTGTGGGACATCTAAACCATGTGGTTCGCCGGGCTATCGAAGAAGGAGTAAACCCTGTCCAAGCTATTCAGATGGCAACATTAAATGCGGCCGAATGCTTTGGTGTGAGCCATGATCTAGGCAGTATTGCTCCCGGTCGCTGCGCCGATATTTTGTTGGTGCGGGATTTGGCTCAATTCGAACCGGAGAAAGTGATGGTGGATGGGGAAATAGTAGCTGAACAGGGACAGTTATTAGTAGACTTACCTCCTTACCCCTATCCAAAGTGGGTGCAAGACTCGGTTCATATCAAGAATAACCTAGCAGAAAGCGATTTTCTTATTCCGGCTCCAGAAACCTCTGGGCCGGTCACTGTTCGCGTTATCGAGATTATTGAAGCCAAGGTGGGTACGTTAAGTCGCACAGCTCAAGTTAAGGCCCGAGAAGGCAACCTTTATGCCGACCCGGACCAGGATTTGGCTAAGGTAGCGTCCATTGAACGTCATGGCGGAGCGGGTACCATGGGTTTGGGCTATGTACAGGGTTTTGGTTTCGAGAGTGGGGCGGTGGCGTCTACTGTTGGCCATGATAGCCATAACCTTCTTGTTGTGGGTACCAACGAAGCTGATATGGCTGTTGCCGGCAATGCCTTGGTCGCTTGTGGCGGTGGTATGGCAGCGGTGAAAAATGGTACGGTGCTGGCACTTTTGCCCCTTCCCATTGCCGGACTGATGTCACCTGAACCGGTGGAAAAAGTGGATCAGCAAGTACGGGCCTTAGAAGCTGCTTTTAAGGAGCTAGGCTGTAAGCTAATTTCTCCTTTCATGACCATGGCCTTGCTGCCTTTAGCGGTGTTACCGGAGCTTAGAATTACCAACCGCGGCTTAGTGGACACAGTAAATTTTAGGCTGGTAGACACAGTTTTAACGCCTACGAAGTAGCAAAACGCCCCCTTAAAGCATACTTCTGATAGTGGAGGAGAAGGATTCGAATCCCTCCATAATAAAGTCAAAGGGGGATAAACCGTTATGGCAGACAGCCTAGGCTTTGGCGGCAATAATTGCTGGTGGATCCTAATCATATTCTTTGTAATTCTGTTCCTGCTCCTTATTGCCTGCTGCTGCGGTTGCTTTCGGTAGGGATAACTTCGGTAGAGCAGTGGTAGTTGAAGGGCGTGTCGCAAAACGTTTTTTATAAACGTGGCGCGACGCGCCTTTTTCGTTTGTTTTTTTGGTAAGAGATTGG
>DUNI01000159.1 GCA_012839445.1 Bacillota bacterium | reverse complement strand
TTCTAGCAGCTTATCCTGATTGTTATCAACGTATCTATATATATCTGTAAGACTCACAGCTTTCTTCCTTTCACGTTTCTTTTCTTACTAACAAAGGGTGAAAAGAAGGTTTGGTCAGACATTCTTCACAAAATCGTGGATAAACACAATCAAACGTTCGATGGCCTTATCACAAATCTCCTTACCCAATTCTTTACTAGTAGTGGATGGGTCACCAAAAGCACCGTTATCGGTGACTTCGTGGGTATAGTAGGGGAAGCTTACTTGATACTTGTCTCTAGGTCCGATCATGGTGTACGGCCAATGCTCCACACCTTTTTCCAGCCGATCCATGTGTACTAGGTCTTCATCTAGATACAAAGCTACGGCTAAACCGGGATCAGCTCCATGGCCACGTTTGTCAGCTGGAACTTTAGCCATTACCTCTGGTGCCAGAACAGCATACAAAGTGTACGCTATCTCTACATCTAGCTTCTCTCTAAGATCATTTATGGCTACAAGACAGGCTGGTTCATTACCGCCATGGGTATTGACAATAAGGAACTTTTTAAAGCCGTGGCGTTTCAAGCTGCTTACAATATCCTCGATAATAGCTATGAAGGTAGAATTGCGTAAGGTTATAGTACCTGGAAACCCCATATGATGGTGGGAAACCCCTATATTGACCGGAGGAGTAACTACGGCTAAAGGATGTATCTCTTTGGCCAGTAGCTTGGCAAATTCGTAGGCCTGAGCACCGTCTACCTTAAGTTTTATTCCAGGACCGTGCTGCTCATGGGAACCGACAGGTATAATGGCTAGCTTAGCTTGCTTGTATGCTTCTTCAGCTTCTACCCAAGTCATTTCCGGAAGCAGATAAATATCGTTGCTATCAGGCATATATAAACACCCTTTCTTTTATTATTGGTGTGGATTGATTAAGTGGCAAGCAACCCGATGGCCAGGTGCGCATTCTGTTAGTTCGGGCATTTCTTGCTCACAGCGTTTTTCAGTTAGCCAACAGCGCTTGGCAAAACGACATCCCGGGGCCGGATTGACGGGACTCGGAACGTCTCCTGTAAGGATGATACGTTTGCGTCTTTGTTCGATCTTAGTTTGGGGGATAGCAGAAAGTAGGGCTTGGGTATAAGGATGTTGTGGATTTCTAAAGAGCTCTTCGGAATCGGCTTCTTCAACTATGCATCCCAAATACATTACCAGGATGCGGTCAGAAATGTGTTTTACCACACTAAGATCATGGGAAATGAATAGATAAGTTAGTCCCATCTTTTCTTGCAGCTCTTTTAGCAAGTTAATAATCTGAGCCTGGATTGACACGTCTAAAGCAGAAACAGGTTCGTCACAAACAATGAAGTTGGGTTCGAGAGCTAGTGCTCGCGTTATCCCTACTCGTTGCCGCCGGCCGCCATCGAGCTCATGTGGGTATTTGTCTGCTATCTCAGGAGTGATACCGGTTTCGGCCATAAGATCATCTACTTTTGCCCACAGGGCTCGTCCTTTTAGAACACGCTGCACCAGTAGCGGCTCAGCAATAATTTGGCGTACAGTTTTACGTGGGTTCAAGCATGAGTACGGATCTTGAAAAATCATTTGCATCTTTTGGCGCAACCGTTTCATTTGCTGTGCATTTGCCTTTAAGACATCTTGACCTTCAAATATAACTTGGCCACCGGTAGGAGGAAGAAGGCGCAACATTACGCGACCGGTTGTAGATTTACCGCAGCCACTTTCGCCAACGAGACCTAAGGTTTCCCCCTTGTTTATGCTAAAGGAAACGTCATCGATAGCATGGAGTTTGGCCCCATCACCTACGTCAAAGTATTTCTTCAGATTCTTAACATCAATAAGCCTCTTATTCATGGTTAACTTTCCCCCCTTTTGGCCAGAAAGCATGAGACAAAATGGTTCTTTTCTAATTCGGTAAAAGTGGGGCGTTGTTTATTACATATGGGGGAAGCATGGGGGCAACGGGGGGAAAAGGAACATCCTGAAGGAAGGTTCAACGGATTAGGCATCATGCCCTCAATGGGTTGCAAACGGTCAACTTTACTATTGATGTCTGGCAACGAACCAAAGAGACCTTGAGTATAGGGGTGAGAGGGTCTGGTGAACACGCTTTCTACCGGACCGCTTTCCAGTATGCTACCGGCGTATATTACAGCTACTCGGTCGCACATTTCAGCTACAATACCTAAATTGTGTGTGATCATGATAAGAGACATTTTAAATTGCTGCTTGAGATCATTCATAAGTGCCAGCACTTGGGCCTGAATGGTTACATCTAATGCTGTAGTCGGTTCGTCAGCAATAAGAAGTTCCGGTCTGCAGGCTAGAGCCATGGCAATACCAACCCGTTGGCGCATGCCACCGCTAAACTGATGCGGATATTCTTTGGCTCGGTAGGCCGGTATGCCGACGACCTCTAACATTTCACCGGCTTTTTTCCGAGCTTCTGTGGGGCTGGCACCTTGATGTTGCATAAAAATCCCAGCAATTTGTTCACCAATGGTAAAAACGGGGTTTAGTGAAGTCATAGGGTTTTGAAATATCATAGATATTTTGTTGCCGCGTATTTGTTGCAGTTCAGATTTGGTGGCTTCAAAAATAGATTTTCCCTTAAATTCAATTTCCCCGCTGGCAATATGAGCTACTGGTTGAGGTAGCAAGCGCAGGATCGATAGAGCAGTAGTAGTTTTGCCCGCTCCTGTTTCCCCGACCAGGCCTAAGCTTTCACCTTCGCCTAATTCCAGATTTAAGTTGTTAACAGCTCGTGATTTGCCTTCAAAGGTATGATATTCCACAGATAGGTCTTGGATTTTCAATATGGTTTGCAAATTATCACCTCCATCAACTGGAACCGCTATTCTTTTAACCTTGGATCAAG
>DUNI01000158.1 GCA_012839445.1 Bacillota bacterium | reverse complement strand
GGGCCGGGACAGAGCCCGGCCCCTACCGCTGGCCTGGTGAGTCCTGTCAAAGTCAGTCCATCGTACTATCGGCTAACCCTGGCTTTCGACCGTCAAGATTAAATGAATAGCCTGCCGGAAGCACATGTACCGTCACTTGGGTCAAAGCCAAAGGTTCCCCAACGCCACTGTCAGAGACATTACTATGCCCAATGGTTAGACCATCCACCACCGTACAAGCTCCCGAGCCAATAACAGTAAAAAAGCCGGTCGGATCGCATTTTACGGCTGTGTCTTCGTCCAATCCCAGGCCAAGAATATGAGGGTTTTGGGCGACTACAGCCAGCAACCGGCCAATGCGACCCCGCTCGGCAAAATGTTGATCCACTACTACCTCTTCCAAAAAACCTAAACCCGGAGCCAGACGTACGCTTGACCGCTTGGGCGCACTCTCTTCCCGGCCGGAAACAATCATGATGTGGGTCATGGCTGCAGCCCCAGCACTGGTTCCGGCCAGCACCGCCCCTCGCCTTACAGCAGCATGAAGCCACTTACTAACTGATGTTCCCCCTAAGATACTGGTTAATCGCAGTTGGTCGCCTCCAGTAAGAAATATCCCCGTCACATCAGTCAACCTATCTGTAAGTCGCAAACTCCTAGCTGCCACCCGGTCACTCACATCAAGATGAATAACTTCAGCAGCTCCTAGCTGTAAAAAAAGTTCCCGGTATTCTCCGGCCACCTGTCGGGGGCTTTCGGTGGCAGTAGTAATCAGCGCCACTACCGCCTTGTCACCTCCGGCTAATTCTATAAAGAACCGCAAGATCAGGCAGGGGCCTGTTTTGTCTTCGGCCCCGCCAATAATGAGCAATCTTCCCCTTGTTTTCTCCCCCATACCCTCTTCCGCTCCTACCTACTTACCTTTTCCACCCTATCATTGGTAATTGTAGTACTCTTTATTCATCCTCGAATAAGGTCCGGGCGGAGCAAAAATATTGGTGCATGACTGATATTAAGTGGTGTACAATCATAGTAGCCAATCATATGGGAGGTATTGTTCATGCTTACGGTACAGCGAGCCCTCTCCATACAACCCCTTACACAAGCAAAAGTGGTAGCAGGGGCATCAGGTCTTGATCGTCAAATAAAACATGTTACCGTAATGGAAGTACCCGATCTAACACAATGGCTAAAAGGTAACGATTTTATTATTACCAGTCTATACTGCATCAAAGACGACCTTCAGGCCCAAATAAAACTTATTCAGGATATCGCTAAGCTCGGTTGTGCTGCCTTGGCAATTAAGACCAACCGCTATGTACAAACCTTACCTTCGGAAATGAAAGCCATCGCCAATGATCTTGATTTTCCTTTGCTAGATATACCATCTCATATTACCTATATTGACATCATTAATCCCTTAATGGAGCAACTCCTAGACCACACCGCCAGCGCTTTACGTCAGGCTGACATAGCTTTTCGATGGCTGCAGGAAGTAATTCTCGGCAATCAAGGACTCGAAGTAGCTCTTATGACGTTGCATCGTTTGGTAGGATATAATTTATTACTTGAATGTCCTGAACTTGATCTTTCTATTAGTGCACCTTCAGATAGGGAGACACCTGAACCATTATCGGCAGATACAATAAGTTGCCTTCATAATACTTGCCATCCGGTGAGCATCATCCGCAAGCGAAACTCTATGGAAATCCCCTCACTGGTTATCCCCATCATGTGCCGTTCTACTGCTTTTGCCTTCTTAACGGTGGAAAACTACCAGCAGCATCAAGGCTTATCACCCACCAGCCAAGCAATTCTTGATCATGGTACGGCGCTTATGGCTACTGAGATTATGAAACTTCACAGCCGAGCTGAGTTGGAGCGCCAGCACGTCAATAGCTTTGTCGAAGAGCTTATAGCTCAAGATTTTAAATCCGACAAAGCCATGCTGGAACGGTCCCGCTATCTGGGACTTAACCTATCTAAGCCATGTCTACCTTTGGTATTTGATCTGGATAAATTCTGGCAAAATATTGAGCAAAAACGTCTGACCGAGGAAAAAATTCAAGTCTTAAAATCCCGTTTGCAACGGGATCTAAATGCCTACCTAAAATACAAATGCCAGGTACCGTTTGTGGTGGCACAACGAAGCGACAGTTTAGTTATCTTAACCACCTGGCCATCAAAACAACCGGCCGATGAAATTATCGCCGCTGCCTCGAAAATGGCCCAAGATATTTTGCTGCATTTGAAACAATCCTTTCCGTCCCTAGGTTTCACCTGTGGTATTGGACAACCCTACATTGGAGTAAGAAATATAAGCCAGAGTTTTATGCAGGCCAGCAAAGCCATTATTCTTGGACGTAAAGCCTATGGCCGGGGACAAGTTTTTTGTTACAACCAACTGGGGGTTTATCGCTTGTTGTGCTCACATCCGGATCAGGATGAATTGATTGCCTTGCGGGACGAAATTCTGGCTCCTTTAGTCATGTACGACCAAAAACAAAACACTAACCTTTTGGAGACTTTAGATGCCTATTTATCTCATAATGAAGATATTAACGACACCGCCCAGGCACTCTATGTACACCCAAATACCATCCGCTACCGGCTAGAGCGGGCTGCCAAACTAACAGGACTCAATCTTAATACCAGCGAGCATCGATTTCAGATCTATTTAGCACTGAAAATAGCTAGTCTCTATCCCTTTGCCCACACTGTCTGTACCAAATAATTAGGTAGCCTCTTTATATCTTCAGCTAAACATGTGTACGTTGTTTTGTTAGTGTTAACAAATGTTTGTACCCGGATGAGGTCGAAGTTATACCAAGACCTTATAGGTGATGAGCCTTTGGCCATCGGTTCAGGGGGTAGGTATATTGATTACTAACCATATGATTGATAAACAGGCCTTAGCCCAAGATCTGTACAGTTTGGCCCCTGTGGGTGCCCTGCCGAAAGGCGGGGTAACACGTTTAGCCTTTAGCCCGGAAGAAGCTGAGCTGCACCAACGTGTTTCCCATTGGTTGACAGATCTAGGTGCCAAGGTCAAGAAAGACGCCATCGGTAATCTTATCGCCCGCTGGCCGGGCCAAGATAATTCCCTTCCGGCTGTGGCCTGCGGTTCTCATTTAGACTCGGTACCCCAAGGTGGCAATTATGATGGCGTTGCCGGTGTATTAGCAGCCGTGGCAGCTATACGGGCCATCCGTGATCATGGTTTACTCACCCGGCATCCACTGGAAGTAATTGTGTTTGTAAGCGAAGAGTCCAGCCGGTTCAAAATGGCCACCTTAGGCAGTTCGATCATGGCCGGATTGGATAATGGGGACCACTGGCTTGATTTGACCGACTCTAAAGGTGTTTCCCTAAGAGAAGCTGCTACGAAAAACGGCGCACAGCTGACAAAGCTGGACTTTGCCCGGCGCCGGCCACAAGAGTTCAAAGCTTTTCTAGAACTACATATCGAACAAGGAAGGGTACTGGAAGAATCGGAAAACAAAATCGGTGTGGTCACCGCTATTGCCGCACCTACTCGCTGGCAGGTTACCCTCGAGGGACGGGCTGATCATTCCGGGGCCACTCCCATGGCTTTAAGACGCGATGCCTTGGCAGCCGCAGCCGAACTGGTGCTGGCTGTAGAGTAGCTACGCTTTGATAGGGTGATTCTTCCCAGCCCCGGCGTTCTACAGCCAGCACCAGTTCGGCTGCGGCTGCCAAGGCATCGCGTCTTAAAGCCATG
>DUNI01000248.1 GCA_012839445.1 Bacillota bacterium | reverse complement strand
TAATAAAAATAAATAAACACAGTAAAATAAGGGGTTTAAGGATTAGAGGCAGTTCTTGGGGGAATAGGCCCAGATTGGTCAGGGGCTCGTCGGAACGAGATTCCAACCGGAAGGTAAGAAGCAGTGATGCCACCAGGGAAAGTATGGACAGGCTAAGGCCCCAAAAGGCCGATATGTTAACAGTGATAATGTTAATGACTATCATGGCAATGTTAGAACAAATAAGGACATCGGCTGCGGTTTGCAGACGTTGCTCCGGCTCGGAATACATTTTGAAGTAATAGCCCCAACTGGCTATGAATAAACCGGCAAACAAAGCCATGGCGGCAATGGCGATATACCACAGAGAAGAATAGGGGAGAAAGAAAACAAGGCTTCCCGCCAGGCAGGCAACAGATGAGGCAATCATCGTCACCTTGGCGGCGTCCTGTCTTTTTACACAAAAACCGGTGATAATCAGTCCTACAAAATGAAGACAGATAGCTGTGAGAACCAGAGCTGCTTCATCAATGTTTGTTTTTTTCACCAAAGCATATAAAACTTGGCCCTCGAACGGAAAGGACAACAGCCAAGCTGAGAACAAAGAGAAACTTATAATAGAAAGCTTTCTTTGATCGCTTTCATTAAACACCGGTCTTATATTCATTTTTACCGGTCTCCTCTGCCGAATCCAGGTGAATCGCAATAATTATATCATTTTTTCCTCCCCTTTACATGTATTACATTATTTTACAAATCGGAACCAACTCTATTGCAGCCCGAGTTTTGGATTTAGATATTTGGCAGGCATAATATGTATTTGATTTAGGCAACTTAAGAATAGGAGTTAGGAGGTGATACAAATAGAAGCCGGAGTACGAAATAGGATGCAGGGAAACATTTGAAAAATCAAAGCTGACGGTGTCATGGCCCAAGTTACCATGTGAATGGGCGACACCGAAATCGCGTCCGTGATGACGCGGGAATCTGTGGACGAGGCCAACTTCAAACAAGGTGATCCTGTTACTGCTCTTATCAAAGCTATTAACGTAGTGTTTGTTAAAGATGGGGGACACATGAGCTCTAGCGATCTTCATGCTCGGTAACCACATCTGGCGGGATACGTTCCAGGTGGGACCGACGATGTTTATATCGTCGGTCCCACTTTTGGTGGTGCGCCCGGCATGGGCGATAGCTTGGCGGTGAAAGTCCGCTATGGCTTGGCAGTGGGAACCATTAGCCAAAGGCAAGGGTGTCCATCGTGAGGTGGAATCTGAAGGAAGCCAGAGGCAAAGTCCCGGCCCGATGAACAAGAACTGCATATAAGGCTGAATTGGAGTGGACAAGTTTGCCATACAAAACGAAGTCCAACACTGCACAAACTTCATACAGTAGATGCAGCGGGTAGATGGGATGAAAGCTATCGCTCTTACCCGGGGAGGTCTCATGGACGTGAGGAGATAATTTCGAATCACGGTTGAAACAAGATTTGCCATGAGAAGTCAGCAGACGCCATAGTACCCGATGAAGTTGGTCAACGACCATCGGGGAAGGGCTGAACCACAGGAGATGATAGTAAATGAAAGTTACCAACGAAGGAGCGAAGTGCAGCCAACCCCCAGCAGGCAATAGCCGTCTGGAGGGCTCACCGCAAAAGAATAGTGTGGAGCACAAAGGATATGCGGGAGCGCACAATCCTGGGAGGATAACTGAAAACAACATCATCAATGCCGATATGTCGGAGGAAAGACTGCTTGAACAAATTGTGGACAGACATAACATGAACAAAGCATTCATCAAAGTCAGGTCCAACCGAGGGGCCCCCGGTGTCGACGGGATAAATGTAGACGAACTGCTACAACATCTCAAAGAAACCGGAGGTCAACTTAGACAGTCAATCCTGGACGGAAAATACCGTCCCAATCCCGTCAGAAGGGTAGAAATACCCAAAGAGAACGGGAAGAAAAGAAAACTAGGGATACCTACAGCGGTAGATCGCGTAGTACAACAGGCAATAGCCCAAGTACTAACACCGATATTCGAGAAGCAGTTTTCAGACAACAGCTACGGGTTTCGGCCCGGACGCAGTGCTCACGCTGCAATCAGGAAAAGCCAAAACAACATAGACGAAGGTTATAAATATGTTGTGGACATGGATCTGGAGAAATACTTCGACACAGTCAACCATAGCAAACTGGTAGAGGTATTATCCGGAACCATAAAGGATGGCCGTGTAATATCGCTCATCCATAAATACCTGAGAGCCGGAGTAATAGTCCAACACAGCTTCAAAGAAACAGATATCGGCGTACCGCAAGGTGGACCACTCAGTCCGATTTTGAGCAACATTATGCTCAACGAACTGGACAAAGAACTCGAAAGAAGGGGACATCGGTTCGTTCGCTACGCGGATGACCTTCTAGTCTTCTGTAAGAGTAGAAGGAGCGCCGAGCGAACATTGAACAACATAGTGCCCTTTATCGAGAAGAAGCTATTTCTCAAGGTGAATAGAGAGAAAACAGTGGTCGATTATGTAGGCAAGGTGAAATTTCTTGGATTCTCCTTTTACCGGAACAAAGGTAAAACGAGAATCAGAGTCCATCCTAAATCCGTACTAAAGTTGAAGGGTAAGATAAAAGAGCTCACCTCTAGAAGTAACGGTATGAGCAACAAACTAAGAGCCATTAAACTAAGACGCTACGTAATGGGGTGGGTTAATTACTTCAAGATAGCCGACATGAAAAGGATGTTGGCTGATATGGATAGATGGATGAGGCGGCGTATTCGCATGATTTTCTGGAAGCAATGGAAACGGGTGAGAACTAGGTTTAAGATGCTAAAGTCACTTGGAATCCAGAAACAGAAAGCATGGGAATATGCAAACACAAGAAAAGGCTACTGGAGAATCTCCAATAGCCCAATCCTATCCAAATCCCTTAGTAACGACGTTATTAAAGGG
>DUNI01000157.1 GCA_012839445.1 Bacillota bacterium | reverse complement strand
GTCTCTACAGCATTTATAATGTTATTTCAGCCCTGGCCACAACCCTGGTTTTACAACCGGAAACAGAACTTTCGTCCCTCCAACCGGTGGTGACCGCTTTTCAGGCCCCAGCCGGGCGTACTGAACATTTCACTTGGCCCGACCGGGACAAAAAAGGCACATTAGTACTGGTAAAAAACCCGGCTGGGTTTAACCAGGCGCTGGCCACTTTGGTGAACACAAACATATCAGCTGCAGTAACCACATTGCTGGTAGCTATTAATGACCTGCCCGCTGACGGGCGCGACATATCCTGGCTGTGGGAAACAGATATCGATGCCCTCACTGACAACATATCTATTATCTGTAGCGGACGCCGCGCTGCCGATGTAGCTGTTTGTTTTAAGTATCACGGTTTACCGCCGGACAAACTGACAATCCTGCCGGAACCTGAAAAAGCTGTCCAAGCGGCCTTGACAGCTACCGGGAAAAACTTTGGCATTCTCTGTAACTATACGATCTTGGAGCCTATTAGGCATGCTTTGCTTCAACAGGGAGGGAACAGCTATGCAGCTTAGAATCTTACACCTCTATCCCGATCTGCTAAATCAGGAAAAAGGCAGTATTCTCGTTTTAGCCCAGCGGGCTAGATGGCGGGGTATTGACGTTAAGCTAAATGAAGCTAGGCGGTCCGATCCCTGGCCACTGAAAAACTGTGATCTTGCTTTCCTAGGTAGCGGTACCATCGAAGCACAATCAGTTGTGGCTCAGGATTGGCCGGATAAAATAACGGCCCTCAAAGAAGCTGTGGATAGCGGCCTAGCACTACTGGCCATTGCTGCCGGTTTTCAGCTGTTGGGCACCGGTATCAGCACGGTAACGAAGGAAATGATTCCCGGTGCCGGTATCTTTAACATGGTTACCGAGATGAGGTCACGCCGGCTTGAAGGCCCTATTGCCGTTCGAATGCCCTGTTTGCAGTCGGAACAGCCGGTGGTAGGATATGAAAACCACCACGGTCGTACTCGGGTAATATCAATTGCAGCCGGCCAGGAAAAGGTTGCCTCCCCCCTGGGGCGGGTAATTTATGGGCAAGGTAACAATGGCCAGGATCAAACTGAAGGCGCTCGCTACAAAAATGCTGTGGGCACATACATACAAGGACCAACCCTGGCTAGAAACCCCCATTTAGCTGATTTTATCCTAGAGCAAGCCCTTAGTCGCCGCTACGACCAAGTGCGGTTGGCACCCTTGGACGATCGGTTGGAAAATCAAGCCAACCAGGAATTTTTTCACCGGTATCGACCTCACCCACTGAAGCAAATACTGCTCTCTAGGCGCCATTAAGAAATATTGCCTGTTGCAATGATGTGCGGCCCCGGAACCGCAAATGCCAGGGTGATTCAGGAGCCACGGGCAACCACGGAGGGTTGCCCCTACGTGAAGGCTTTTGTTATGTAAGCAAACCCCTGGGATTAATAGTAGGAGGCGGCCTTGGTGCCGCACCGAATGAGAATGGAGTGTGGGGCGGGCTGTTGCGAAACCCATCCTCAAAGCGAAGCTTAGCCCTCATTCAAAGAGCGAGGTGAACGAGGAAAAACCGCCGATGCATGTCTAAGCCCCAAAGGGGCGAGTTCAAAGGCGGCCAGAGTAAGCCGAGCTCGGTCGTTCTGAGGGACGCCGCGGAGCTTGAGGATTCGTGCCGACCATGCAACGTATTATCTATGTTATTAAAACCAAATCTAACAAACAGCTTCCGAGCGAATTCCTTCTGAACATTTTGGAACGTCAATTCGAGCCCCAAGAAGCTCCCCGACAACTGGAAACCTTAATCGACTGGGGACGCTATGCCGAAGTATTCGGGTACGATGAATACACGCACAATCTGTTCTTGGAAGAGTTTTCTCTAGCTGAGTAAAGGCAGGGACTTTAGGTCCCCGCCTTTTTTATCTCCGTTGAGTAAGCGGAACCGGCACTGCCTTGCCGGTACTTAAGAAATACAAGTAGGCTTCCGCTACCGGCAGCGGTCCTAACAGTGAAAGCGCATGGGCATAAAGCTGCACCTGGCGAAAATACCCTTCCATCCGCTTAGCCAAGGCTGCACGGCCGGCCCGATCGGTTTTAAAGTCCAGCAATAGCCAGCCCTTTTCCTCTTTTACCAGGCAATCTATGATCCCTTGTACTAAGATAGGCTCCGCTGCTGTGGCCGTAGAAAGTTCTTTTTCGGGGTACGCTTCGGCCGCCGGTAGCATCAGGCTAAAAGGCACTTCCCGGCGAACCAGTTCCGGGCGAGCGCTAAGACGCTGACCTAACGGCCCGGTAAAAAAGGAAACCAAGGCATCTATATCAACTGTTTCCGCCTGCTCCTGGGTTATAAATTCGTTCACCACCAGCTCTTGGATTTGTTCTTTGATGTCTGAAGGAGTCAGAGAGTGACTTAAATCTAAATGTTCCAGTATTAGGTGCACAGCACTGCCATGTTCCACCGCTGTAAGCCCGGCTTTTCCGGTAACAAAGCGAGGGCGTTCCGGCATGGGCCTAAAAAACCGTTTTAAGCCTTCTTCCATCTTCGGTTCTGTGGCTGAACTCATAGTTGGGCGACCTTTGAGTTCGCTAACACTCACCTTGGCTGGCAACAAGGCGGCGTCCTTATACTGATAATGCCAAGACAATGCCCTTTTTACCGTGGCTACAAGATCATCCGGTAAAGGCTCTTCCGGCTCCAGCAACGGTTCAAACGTTTCCAAAGCAGAAGCTGCTTCCGTCTCCATAGCTTTAAAATCAGTACCTTGATATAAGAAAACCTGCCAGGAAGATGGATCTGCTGCTACCTCTCGGTCCATAACTTGATCGCCGTCCGAACGCAAATCATCACAGCTCTCGTGGCGCGTCAACGCCGGTCCCAGCCAATCCAAATAGGTCTGGGCCGATAACAAAATGCTTGGCGGTAGAGCCCAGCCTTGCAGCCGAGCAGCACTGCTCCAGACTCGGCATTGCTCAGTTAGATTCGCTGCTGAACCTACCAGAATAATCTTCTCTCTGGCCCTGGTTAAAGCCACGTATAAGATACGCAGTTCTTCCGCTAATATGTCTTTACGACTTACAACTTGGACGGCCCGATGAGCTGCGCTGGGATACTTAAGCTTAAGATCCAGATCCACCATCATAGGACCTAGCCCCACATCGCGATGCAATAATATATCTTGACGCAAGTCCTGGAAATTGAAGTTTTTCCCCAGATCAGCCACAAAAACAACTGGGAATTCCAATCCCTTGCTCTTGTGGATACTCATTACACGAACCACATTTTCATTTTCTCCCAGGGCCCGCGCCGTACCCAAATCTCCTTCTTCGGCTTGAAAACGCTCCAGAAAGCGTAGAAACCGAAAGAGCCCCGGCCGGCCATAGCTTTCAAACTGGCAGGCCCGGTCGTAGAGAGCACGAAGGTTCGCCTGCCGCTGTGCTCCAGCCGGTAAGGCAGCTACATAAGTAAGATACCCTGTATCTCGATAAATTTGCCAAATAAGCTCACCTAAACTTCGTCGGCGGGCGATGGTACGCCATTGGTTTAGCTGTTCCAAAAACAACACCAATTTTTGCCGGCACAAGTCAGAGACATCTCCCTCAGTAGCAGCAACCTGCACCGCCCGATAAAAATCACCGTCCAAGCAAGCTAACCGGACTTCAGCTAATTCCGCAGCTGTAAGCCCTACCAACGGCGATCGCAACACTGCTGCCAGGGGTATGTCTTGGCGCGGGTTATCAATAACTTGTAACAGCGAAACCATGGTCTGCACCTCGGGAGCAACAAAGTATCCGGTTCCAAGATCAGCATAGGCCGGTATTTCTAACTGCCTTAAAACCTCCAGCACTGTATTGGCTCGTCCCCGCATGGTACGCAGCAAAATGACAATGTCGCGATACATCACTGGTCGGTAGCACTCGGCTTCTTTATCCCAGACCGAAAATTCGGGGCCAGGCTGCTTAGCCGTTCCTTGTACCAGGGCTTGGATACGATGTCCAATAACTAAAGCTTCCTTCTCCAAGGCGCTAAGATCAGCCAAACCTATTGATGACAAGGCCGCTTGTTGCTTATGGTTGTCAGCATCTTCCCGGTTCCGCTCCTCCATAGGCTCATCACGGCGCTCCACTAAGTGCACTTCCACCGATCCGTCAGTGCAGACAACTTCCGCCGGCGGATCAGCGTACTGGGCCCCAGGAACGAGTTCCGCTTTTTGATCGTAGGTTAACCCACCTAAGTCCTCGGTAAGAAGCTGGCGAAATAAGAAGTTCACTCCGCTAAGTACCCCCGGACGACTGCGAAAATTAGCAGTTAAAGAGATCCTCCGCTCCCTGCTGCCTTCGGCTGCTGGATAGGTTAAGTACTTGTGCAAAAATAAGCGCGGCTCAGCCAGGCGAAAACGGTAAATGCTCTGCTTTACATCTCCCACCAAAAACAGACTGGGCTGATCCCTGTCTTGCCGGGAAATTAGATTCAAGATGGCATCTTGTACCGGATTGATATCTTGATACTCATCCACCAGCACTTCCGCATACTCTTCCTCCAGTTGACGGGCAGCCTCTGATGGTAGCGCCTTCTTAGGTGTGGATGCTTCTGCCCGCAAAATCCTTAAGGCGTAATGTTCTAAATCGGCAAAATCCACTCGTCCCTGTTTACGCTTGGCTAACTCAAACCGGTGACCAAATTCCAGCACTAAGTCAGTAAGAATTGCCATAGCCGGCGCAATCTGATCCAGTTCTTCAATCAAATCTTGTTCCGGTCGACCGAAAACGTCGCCTTTTAAATCGTTAATCATTTTTTTAGCGTTATTTCGTAAAGACGTGCAGTTGGCTTTTAAGTCAGGGTCCACATTATCTTTTTTACGAATTGAACTCAGACGCTCAAAAGAAAAATCCAGGGCAATACGCAAATCATCCCAAGAACCCGAGCGCGCCATCTCAGCCAAGTTTTCTATAGCGCTGATTTCAACTTGTAGGTTTGGTAGATACTTTGCCGGCCCGGCAGGCAACGAAGCATAATAGACCGCTTGTTTCAACACACTGCCAGCAGTATCTAAAGTTTGGGCCGCGTAGTTCATCAGCAGCTGTCCCCAGGGGAAATCAGTCAAAGCAGCGCCCTTTGGAACAACAAAACATTGGTGAGCTTGCTGCAACCAGTTCTTAGGCCAAGGTTGGCTGCGACTGAAATCGTAAATCTCAAGGACCAACTCCTTAAGATTATCGTCACTGCGCGTGGCACCGTAACAATCTAGTAGATGTGTAAAGGGGCCACCCTGACTGGCTTCCTGAGCATACTTTTCTTCCCACAGTTCCTCCAAAACTTCCCGCTGAATGAGAGCGGCTTCTGCTTCATCGGCTACTTTAAAACCTGGATCCAAGTCTAACAGATAGAAATAGCGCCGGATAATTTTAAGGCAAAAAGAATGCAAAGTGCTAATATCGGCCCGGTTAAGAAGTGCCAGCTGGCGCTGGAGGCGTTGATCACCCGGCCTCTCACTTAAAGCCCGGCCCAAAGCCGCCCCGATGCGCTGGCGCATTTCCGTAGCCGCTGCTTCGGTAAAGGTAACTATGAGAAGGCGATCTATATCCACCGGTGAAGGCCCGTCTAACACCTTTCTGATAACACGCTCCACTAACACAGCCGTCTTACCGGCCCCAGCCGCTGCTGACACCAGTAAATTGCCTTGGGGTGCAATAATAGCTGCCAGCTGTTCATTTGTCCATTTGGGATTACTCATGTTTCTTATCCCCCTTACAGGCAGTCTTAAATGCCTGCCAGGCTTCTTGGACCGTAAGTTTTGGCAATACCCGGTAGGCATTGCCCACCAACACAGGATCAAATTGGCACACAGGTGCAAAATCGCAGTAGTCACAAGCTGTGTTACCGGCTAGCTTATAGGGTGCTATCTGTACTTCTCCGGTTAAAGCCCTGGAACCGATTTCTCTCACCTTTTCGGCGGCAAAGTTTAGCAACAGTTCAAACTGCTCCTCACTTACAGCTGGGCTGCCCTTTCTTAAGCTTCCGTCCTTGTTTAAGATTTGTGTTGTTACAGTGCCTCCACCCTGTTGATCCAACAACTGTACCACCTCTGCTTCTCCCCGAACCAAACCTTCCAGTCGAAACTTCTTCAGCCGCTCAGCTACTGCCGTCTTAGGTGAAAGCGGTCCTTGGCAACGCAAAAAACCTTCCTGAACTGCAAAGTAGAAAATACCGGCCGGCAATGCCAGTTCCTCCCCCAGCTCTTGTAGCCCAGCAGTTGCCACCAGTAAGTACACCAAAAGCTGCAGTGACAACCCGAAATATACTTCGTAAAGCGCTAAACGCTGCGATCGACTTTTATAATCCACTACGGTAAAGTAAGTATTCT
>DUNI01000156.1 GCA_012839445.1 Bacillota bacterium | reverse complement strand
TTGGCAGCCAGAGCCGGTTTGGAGAATATTGCCCGCTTAGCCGAACTAGTCCTACCTTGGTTAATAATTGGGATGCTCATTCTCACTACTCTCATATTGGGCACGCCAAGCCTGCCTCATCCAGAGTATCTGCTCCCCATTTTTGGCAGCGGCTGGATAAATATTTTTCGCAGCACACTGATCCACTTTACCTTTCCTTTTATGGAAGCCAATGTCTTGGTTTTTGCCCTTCCTTTTCTGAATAATACCAACAAATGCAGACGAACTATTTTAATGGCAGTAAGTTTTGTAACCATAATATTAGTAATAACCAACGTAAGAAACATCATGGTTCTAGGTCCTCAAGGTATCAGTCGGGTAAACTTCCCTTTTCTGGCCACAGTACGGCTTATTGATATCGGGGAGTTCTTACAACGGTTAGATCCCATAGCTATCTTTATTTGGACCTTAGGAACTTTTGTCAAATTATCTTTTCTGGTATACGTAATTTGTGTCGGCTGGGCTTCGCTTTTTGCCATGGCCGATTATCGGCCGTTAGTTTTTCCTGTAAGTATATTAATGGTAAGCATATCCATCCTACTCTATGAAAGCTATGCCCAAATGAAGGACTTTTATCTTGCCACCTATCCTTTTTATGCCTTTCCTTTTCAAGTACTGGGGCCCCTATTAGTCCTTACCATAGCTAAAATCCGAGGTCTTACCAGCGACGATATCTATAAAGGCAGACAAAAGAAACCTGGGCATTAATCCCAGGTTTCTTTCCTTTGGCCCAGTGCGACCGGGCAGGGACGGAGGCCAGCCCCTACCCAACCAAGGCATGCTTTAACACTTGATCCATATTGTCCACAAAAACAAAGTTTAGCTTACGTCGTACATGACGAGGTATCTCATCTAAATCCTGGCGGCTTTCTTCCGGTAAAATCAATGTCTTGATTCCGGCTCGGTGAGCTGCCAATACTTTTTCCTTTATACCTCCCACCGGCAACACCCGGCCCCTAAGGGTGATTTCTCCACTCATAGCCACATCGGATCGTACCGGCCGGCCAGACAAGGCCGAAGCTAAAGCCGTAGCCATGGTAATACCGGCCGAAGGGCCGTCTTTGGGAATGGCGCCTTCGGGTACATGGATATGCACGTCCTGTTTCTCGTGAAAGTTCTCCACAATACCAAGCTTCTCCGCTTGCGAACGGATATACGTGTATCCTGCTTGGGCTGATTCGCGCATAACACCGCCGAGCTGGCCCGTAAGAGTGAGATTGCCTTTACCGCTCATAAGGCTAACTTCAATGCTGAGAACATCCCCGCCAGCTTCTGTCCAAGCTAAACCCGTGGCCACTCCTACTTCGTCTTTCTTTTGAGCCACCCCGAAGCGGAAACGAGGAGGACCTAGGTAAACATTTAAGTTGCGCGAGGTTATATGTATCTTCTCTTTTTTGCCTTGAACGATTTCTCGCGCAGCTTTGCGACACAAGCTGGCAATGGAACGCTCCAGATTACGTACCCCAGCTTCGCGTGTGTATTCGCGAATAATTCCTTTGATAGTGTTGTCCGAAAGGGTCAACTGCTCTGGCTTAAGCCCATGTTCTTTCAGCTGCTTTGGCAGCAGAAACTTGCGGCCGATATGGAGTTTTTCCTCCTCGGTATAGCCCGGTAGACTGATTAGCTCCATACGATCCAGCAACGCTCGAGGAATAGTATGGGTAGTATTGGCCGTAGTAATAAACATCGTATGAGACAAATCAAAAGGCAACTCAATATAATGGTCGCTAAAGGAATTGTTCTGTTCGGGATCCAGCACTTCCAGCAACGCTGCCGACGGGTCTCCCCGAAAATCCATGCTCATTTTGTCGATTTCATCAAGCAAAAATACCGGATTCTTAGAATTAGCTTGACGCATTCCCTGAATAATTCTGCCTGGTAAGGCTCCCACATAAGTACGGCGATGGCCTCTAATTTCGGCCTCATCACGTACGCCCCCCAAAGAAATGCGAACGAAGCGACGGTCGATAGCCCGGGCCACAGACTTAGCTAGCGAAGTCTTGCCCACTCCTGGCGGTCCTACCAAACAAAGAATCGGGCCCTTCATCTTATTGGCCAGTTTGCGAACGGCTAAATATTCTAGGATTCGTTCTTTAACCTTTTTCAAACCATAGTGATCTTCATTTAGAATCTGTTCAGCTCTGTCCAAATCCAATCTATCTTCTGTGACCTTATTCCAAGGCAAAGCCAACAGCCACTCCAAATAAGTACGCACTACCACGGCTTCGGCAGCCATGGGTGGCATCTTCCCCAGGCGTTCGGCTTCACGTTCGGCTTTTTGGCGCACTTCATCCGGCAACTTAGCTTTGGCGATGCGCTCCCTGAAGGCGCGCGCTTCGTCTTCCTCTTCCCCCCGCTCACCTAGCTCCTTTTGGATCGCTTTCAACTGCTCACGTAGATAATATTCCTTCTGCGTTTTCTCCATTTGTTTGCGAACGCGGATACTGATCTTGCGTTCCACTTCCAGAATCTCCAATTCCCGACTCAAAAAGACGTACAAGGTTTCCAGCCGCTGAGGTAAAGCCACGGCTTCCAGCAATCTTTGTTTGTCCTCTTGTTTAAGGTTAAGATGAGCACCGATCAAATCAGCCAAGCGTCCCGGATCCTCCACGGTAACAATAGATACCACCGTCTCTGCAGGTATCTTCTTGGACAGCTTAACATACTGCTCAAATTGAGAAATTACACCCCGCATGAGAGCCTCAATTTCGGCATTTTCTTCAGCTTTACCTTCTTCGTACTCTTCGCAGTCCACTAAGTAAAATGGATCGGTCTTTTCAATGGAAATAATGCGTCCCCGGGCTAATCCTTCCACCAACACTCTCATGGTACCCCCGGGGATCTTTAGGAGCTGCTTAATTTCAGCTACAGTACCTACTTGATAAATCTCGCCGGATTCAGGTTCGTCTATACGCGGGTCTTTTTGCGTAACTAGAAGAAGCTGCTTATCTTGTACCATGGCTTCTTCCATAGCCGCAATTGATTTGGGCCTCCCCACATCCAGATGAATCACCATATATGGAAACACCTGTATCCCTCTTAGCGGTAAAAGGGGTAAAGCGCGTTTTGTTGCTTTCATATTGTCACACCCTCTGGCTCCCAAATTGTTGTTTTTATCCTTTTACATTGTACCATAAGACCACCCAAAAAGAAGTATCGCCTTAGTTCATAGCTGCCGGCCGAAGATTTGCTATTTCTTTTTCCGACAGCAGGCAACCGTTGCTCACAAGCACATGATCAAATACTTGTTCTAACGTCTCCGCCGGTAGAACCTGAATCCCTGAGCGCTGGGCCCAAATTTCCTGCCAGTTGTCAGCTGGAATAATAACTTTTTTAGCACCGGCAGCCTGAGCTGCTTCTATTTTTGCCGCAACACCGCCTACAGGCTTGATCTGCCCTCGAATAGATATTTCACCCGTCATGGCCACATTGTTGTCTACAGGAATACCTGTTAGTGCCGAGTAAATAGCCACAGCCATACTCACTCCTGCGGAAGGACCATCTACCGGCATTCCACCGGGAAAGTTCACATGGATATCAAAGTCAGTCGGGTCAAAATTCTCGTAACGACGCAACACCGTTAGCACATTGGCTACTGATTCTTTAGCCATACTCTTGCGACGGACCACATGGCCAAGACGCCCCATTTCCTCCTCTTCAATTACGCCAGTAACAGTGATTCGTCCTGTTCCCTTGACTACCGGAAACACCGTCACTTCTATCTCCAGTAGCATACCCAAGTTAGTGCCATAAACAGCCAAACCATTGGCATAGCCAACTTGAGGTGTGGCCGGCACACGTTTTTCAGGCCTAGGAGAATACTGGCCGCTGTTTACTACCCACTCCACTGTCTTGGTTTCAATTTCCTGCTTGCCTTCTCCAAGGGCAATTCCGGCAGCAATCTGAATTATGTTAACGGCATCACGTCCGTTGCTGGCATAACGCGCCACCACGTCCGTGACTCCTTCTTGCAAAGCAAAACCAATTTTTTGGGCTGCGTTCATGGCAATCACACGTACTTCTTCCGGCAGCAAAGCTCTAAAGAACACTTCCACACAGCGAGATCTAAGCGCCGGTGGCAGTTCTTCCGGAGAACGGGTAGTGGCACCCACTAAGCGAAAGTCGGCCGGTAGTCCGTTTTGAAAAATATCGTGGATGTGATTCGGGATATTAGCATCTTCAGAGTTGTAATAGGAACTTTCCAGGTATACCTTACGATCTTCCAGTACCTTCAGTAATTTGTTCATCTGCGTGGAATGCAGCTCTCCAATTTCGTCCAAAAATAAAACTCCCCCGTGGGCTTTAGTAACTGCCCCAGGTTTAGGTTGTGGAATGCCAGCAATACCCAATGGCCCAGCGCCCTGATAGATGGGATCGTGGACAGAGCCAAGTAACGGATCAGCAATACCTCGCTCGTCAAAGCGAGCCGTGGTGGCATCCACCTCGATAAATTTCGCATTGATCTGAAAAGGAGAAAGGGGATTCTGCTTAGCCTCTTCTAGTACTATCCTGGCAGCAGCTGTCTTACCTACTCCCGGTGGACCATAAACCAGCACATGCTGAGGATTAGGTCCACAAAGAGCAGCTCTAAGAGCTTTCAGCCCCTGTGCCTGTCCGATTATTTCGGCAAAGGTACTGGGCCGGGTACGTTCAGACAAAGGTTCACTAAGCGAAATATCCCGTAGCTCACGTAATTTGTCCAGTTCCTTG
>DUNI01000155.1 GCA_012839445.1 Bacillota bacterium | reverse complement strand
GCGCTAGTTGGTTGGACCGAACCGGTAGTGATCGCCAGTCGTTCCTATGACTATACCTATGAGGGCATGCAGTCTCGGGTGGAAAAAGCTTTAAGACAACTAAAAAGAGATTATATTGATTTATTTATGCTACATGAACAAGAGAGTCGGTTAACTTTACAGGGCCATGCCCCGGCCCTAGAGTACTTGGCTGCTGCTAAAGAAAAAGGTTTGATAAGGGCTATTGGTGTGTCCACTCATGTAGTAGAAGTGGTGGAAGCGTGCTCGAAACATCCATTGATCGATGTGGTACAACCAATAGTGAATGTTGCGGGTTTAGGAATCGAGGGCGGTACATTAGAGGAGATGTTAGCTGCCATGAGTGTTTTGCGCCGAGCTGGGCGGGGCGTCTATGCCATGAAGCCGTTAGGTGGTGGTAACCTGCTTAGGCGTTTTGATCAGGCATGGGATTTCATCTTAAATGTGGATTGTCTTGATGCTATTGCTGTAGGCATGAAGACGCCAGCAGAGGTAAAGGCTAACGTAAGAATTGTTAGTGGTGAACCGGTGCCAGAAGATGTTGCTGCTGCCATAGCGGCCGAAAAAAAACAGCTATACATTTCCGATTGGTGTCAAGGATGTGGCCGTTGTGTTGAGCGTTGCCACCAAGATGCTCTTTTTATGAAAGACGGGAAAAGTCATGTGCGTCATGAACGTTGCTTACTTTGCGGTTATTGTGCTACGGTTTGTCCAGAGTTTTGTATAAAAGTTGTGTAAAGGGGTCAGGTTATGAGAGCGATGGGTTTAGATGTGGGCACACGTACTATTGGAGTAGCAGTAAGTGATGCATTAGGACTTACTGCCCAAGGAGTGGAGGTGATACGGCGACACGATCTTGAGCAAGACTTGGCTCGTCTTAAAGAGCTTATGGACGATTATGAAGTGGAGTGCTTGGTGGTTGGTATGCCTAGGAATATGAACGGTACTTACGGTCCCGCTGCTGAGGAAGTCCGTAGTTTTTGCCAAATGCTTAGAGATCGGTTACAAATTCCCGTTCATGAAGAGGATGAAAGGCTGACTACTGTGGCTGCGGAGAGAGTTCTACTGGAAGCTGACTTGAGTCGCCGTCGTCGACGCCAAGTGGTCGATAAAGTGGCCGCAAGTTTGATATTGGAAAATTTTCTCTTTCGCCGAGCAAATAAAGATTGACAGAGATTGCCTCCCCGGGTACAATGAGCTTAATTTGAGAAACCGAGGTGATTGGAATGACCGAAGAACGTGATGACGTTATCGTGTTAACTGATGAAGAAGGGACAGAACACGAATTTCAGGTTATTGATTTTTTCAATGTGGAAGAGAAAGAGTATGCTGTTTTGGTGCCGCTTGATGAGTTCGACGATGACGATGAGGAAGGTGAAGCCCTTATTTTCCGAGTGGAAGACGATGAGGACGGCAACGAGATTCTAATGGAAATAGAGGACGATGATGAGTGGGAACGTGCAGCGTCCGAATGGGAAGAACGATTAGCCGAAGAGGACGAAGAGTAGCCGGGGAGCAGATGTTTATTTGTTCAGATGCATAAATTCCCCTAAACAGGGCATGATGTAACACGAGAAAAGTTGCTTGTGGGGGAGCTTTTTCTCAAGCGGGGTAGATGATCACCCCGCTTTTTGTTGCTTTGAAACGGACAAGGTCGTATAATTACACCTGAGGGAAGAAAGTAGTGGAGGGTGTAAAACACATGCCACCTTTGATAACAAGACGAAACATAAGGAAGCGAGCAGTAAGTTTGACAGCACTTGTCGTGGTGTTTCTCTTATTAACCGGCATTAATTTGTTACAGCCACCACAGCCCGAGGCGACTGATAAGGTTATTATTGAGATTCCCCCGGCAACTACTGCTGCCGGTGTTGGTCAGTTACTGAAGGAGAAAGGTCTTATAAAAAGTTCCCTGATCTTTCGCTTGCTCGGTAAACTAACCGGCCAGGAGAAGATGATCAAAGCCGGACAATATTTGTTTTCACCAGGGCAGAAGCCCCATGCTATTTTGCAGACCCTGGCTGAGGGCCAAACTGTTGAGACGGAAGTTAAGGTTACCATCCCTGAAGGATATACGGTACGACAAATGGCTCGCTTACTGGCAGAACGTGGTGTTACGGCGGAGGAAGATTTCATAGCGGTAGCCAAGGATGCTAATCTAAGATCGAGACATTTTACAGACCCAGTCCCAAAGGAAGTGGAGTTCAAATGGGAAGGATTGTTTTTCCCTGATACATACTCCTTTTTGCCCAATACACCGGCCGAACAAATTGGTCAACGAATGCTTGAGCGCATGGAAGAAATCTGGGATAAAGAAAGCCAGGGACTAGGTGCATTGCCTGCTAATCTATCTCCACGGGATATAATCACTATGGCTTCATTGGTAGAGCGGGAAGCCAAAGTAGATGCCGAACGCCCTATTGTTGCTGCTGTGTTCTACAATCGCCTGCAGAAAAATATGCCGCTTCAATCCTGTGCCACTGTCCAGTATCTACTTCCAGAACCAAAACCAGTGCTGAGTACTCCAGATACCAGGATACCTTCTCCCTATAATACTTACTTACATACGGGCTTACCTCCGGGTCCTATTGCTGCACCAGGGCAGGCAGCCATTAATGCTGCTTTAAGGCCTGCTGACTCTAAAGCACTGTATTTTGTAGCCAAGCCTGATGGTAGCCATGCTTTTAGCAGTACGTTGGGAGAGCATATAGACAATCAACGTAAGTACCAATCGAAATAGTAGTGGTGTTATATGAGTATAAGAAAAAGTCTAACCGGGCTGCAGCCCGGTTAGTTTCTGTACAGTGGAAAACATGGTGAGCCCGTGGTAGACTAAGTTAAGAAGGTTAACCTGCAACAGTAAGGAGGATGAGATGTGCCGAAGGTGTTTGTTACTCGTTGTATTCCGGAACCAGGTTTAGCCATGCTGCGCAAGATAGCAGAAGTAAAGGTGTGGCCTGAGAAATTGCCGCCGCCACGAGAGGTATTGCTAAAAGAGACACGGGACTGCGATGCTTTGATCTCTTTGCTTACCGATAAGATAGATGGTGAACTGCTTGATAACGCTCCTAGATTGAAGGTAGTAGCCAATTATGCTGTAGGTTACGATAACATTGATCTAGCGGCTGCTACTCATCGTGGGGTGTTGGTTACCAATACGCCGGGGGTACTAACTGAAACTACAGCTGACCTGGCTTTTGCCTTGATGTTAGCAGCTGGTCGAAGACTCACGGAGGCTGAACAGTTCTTACGTGCAGGCCAATGGAAAACTTGGCATCCTACACTTTTACTAGGACAAGATATTTATGGTGCTACCTTAGGTTTAGTGGGCCTAGGTCGCATTGGTTCTGCCGTAGCTCGTAGAGCTCGTGG
>DUNI01000015.1 GCA_012839445.1 Bacillota bacterium | reverse complement strand
TGGCTTGGGTGGTATTGCCGGCATACATATTGCCAAGTAGTGTTGCTGCCTTTACATTTATACCGACTAATGATGCTGCTTTTCTATCCTGACTGACCGCTTTTAACATAATACCTGTTTTGGTTTTATTTAAGAAGAACGACAATGCAAGGCTAAGAAGAATTACAATTGCAAGAATTGCTACCTGAACATACGCTACCCGAATGTCTTTAATGGTAAAATAGCCTGAACCAAAAATCCTTGGCACTGCCTTGGTCTCTGATTTGGTAATCAGCTGAACCACATTCTTGAGAAAAATGCTGGCACCAATAGTACACATCACACAAATGTGCCGTGGTGACTCTAAAAACGGCTCGTAGCAAAGCTTATGCAGCACTGCACCCAACACTGCCGTACCGATAAAACTTACGGCAAACGCAAGGGGTATGCTGGTTCCAAGTAAAGAAAAAGCCAAATATGATACAAAAGCTCCCACCATAACCGTTTCGCCATAGCAAAGGCTCACGAGCCCCACTACCCCAACTATCATCGTATATCCAATTGCAACAAGCGCATAAATGGCACCTTGGCAGATGCCATTTATCAGTTGCTCTAAGAGATATGTGGAATTCATTACGTCGCCCCGCTTTCATAAAACGGGAAAGCCATATTCAAAATGATTCTACTGTCTGAACATGGCTTTCCGCTTTTTCCCCTAATTAAGTCCTATATAGGTGTTTATTTCTTATACGGTCTCCAAACACCATCCTGAATACTTACAACGGTATACTGGCGATGTGCGTAACCCTCCGGCTGGAAGGAAATAGTACCACCTGAAACGGCGGGGAAATCTTGGATTGTGATAAGATTGTCGCGAAGATTTGCACGGGTAAGATCATCACCGCACATTTTTGCTGCTTCTGCCAGCAACATAACTGCGTCGTAGGAGAAGGAAGCGCGCATAGAAGGATCGATACCGCCGGATTCAGGGTGCTCCTTAAACCGCTGTGCAAAAGCATATGCTTCAGGAACATCTTCCGTAAATACTGCCGATGCCATACCAGCAACATTTGCATCGCCGACCAGTTTACAGAAAGAAGGCTGTGTGAGCGAACCCTGCGTGCTCATCATAATATCCCAGCCCATTTGCCCAACCTGGTTTACAATTAGAGCACCTTCAGTATACTGACAAGCAAGTAAGAGGTGATCAGGATCTGCCTGACGAATCTTGGATAAGGCAGCGGAGAAGTCTTTATCGCCTTCCATATAGGGCTCGTAAGCAACTACCTCAATGCCGGCCTCAACTGCGAGATCCCGGATGGTCTCAGCCACTTCAGTGCCCCAATCAGTATTGGCATAGATAATACCCAGCTTTTCTACTTCAAATGTATCGACTAAAACAGAGTCAACATAAAAAGGAGACTCGTCCGTTGCAATACCGGCGACGGAAAATTGGTAGTCACCCATTACTGGGAAGCCCGTTGCCGATGAACAGGGGGACAACTGAACTAGTCCACCATCCTCATAAACAGGTGCCGCTGCCATCGACTGTGAACTCATGCAATCGCCGACGACGCCCACAACTTTCTCTTCTTGGACAAACTTCCTGGCAACTTCAGGAGACTCTTTCGTATCGCTCTTGCTGTCCATAACCATCAATTCTACCTTTTTGCCGTTGATGCCACCGTCTGCATTAATATCCTCCACTGCTAATTTGGCGCCAACAGACATCATGACACCACTTTCGGCAAAGTTTCCGGTAATTGGAGCCGCAAGACCAAATGTGATAGTATCACTATCAGTTTCCGATGCCTCAGGAGCTGCAGGATCTGAACAACCTGTCAAGCACATAGCGGAGATCAAGCACACTCCAAGTACCAATGCTACCCATTTCTTCATAGTAACCCTTCCCTCTCTTCTTATGTTTTGTTTTTATGAACACAACAACTCGATCAAATGTGTTTGTGCTTAGTCACCTTTAGGTAACCAAAGTCCAGACACCTTAATGTTGCTGCGTGCATACTGCATAAAATGTCTTGTTAACACAAAGATAAAAACTACATGGCTATTGTCTCGTTAATCTTAAAACAAAGTTTGGTAAC
>DUNI01000014.1 GCA_012839445.1 Bacillota bacterium | reverse complement strand
CACATTCAATAAGTGATCCTCCAGTCCATGTACAATCCCATCATCATTTTCCGAATGTGCCAGTAACAAGTACATCCTCCTCAAGGTATGATGTATAACTACTAGGATAACAAAGATAATAGGATTGGAGAGGAGGATGTACTTGTTACTGGCACATTCGGAAAATGATGATGGGATTGTACATGGACTGGAGGATCACTTATTGAATGTGGGGGCTATGGCGCGTGACTTTGCTAATGCGTTTGATGCTGGTCGATTAGCCTATTTTTGTGGATTGGTTCATGATGTTGGTAAGGCACATCCGGACATGCAAAGGTATTTAAAACATGAAATTCAGCGTGGACCGAATCATTCGGCAGCCGGGGCCTTTTTAGTAAGTGGTAAATGCGATCTTTTAGCTTTTCCTATTGCCGGACACCATGGTGGTTTACCGTCCCCCACACAGCTAAGACAGCGCTTGAGCGATCCTAGAGAATCAAGAAACAGTGCAATAGCTTTAGAACGTGCGAGAGCTGTTTTACCGGACCTATTTAAGGAGCTAAAGTTTAGCGAATTGGTACCTTCATATTTGCAGACTTCTGGGTCCAAACTCGAGCTATTTATTCGTATGCTATTTAGTTGTCTTACCGATGCGGATTTTCTAGATACGGAAGCACATTTTTCACCGGACAAGGCTTTGGTTCGTGGGTATGAGTTATCAATGACAAAGTTGTGGTATCGATTTGCAGAAGAACAGAAAAAACTAAGTGGGCAAAAAAGAGATGCTCTTAATCTAGCTCGTCACGAAATCTATAATCATTGCCTACAGGCGGCTGAATGGAAGCCGGGTCTATTTTCCTTAACGGTACCAACTGGTGGTGGTAAGACAAGATCGGCTTTGGCGTTTGGCCTTAAGCACGCGATAAAATACAATTTGCGCCGAGTGATTACAGCTATACCATATACTAGCATTATTGAGCAGACAGCAGATACCTACCGGGAAATTCTTGGCTCGGAGACTGTCTTAGAACACCATAGTGCAGTCAATATAGAAGAAGGGGATGAAAGCTCGGAAGAAGAAACTAGAAGAAGACTTATGTCAGAAAACTGGGATGCACCTATCATTGTTACTACCACTGTTCAATTATTTGAAAGCCTGTTTGCTAATCGCAGCAGTCGTTGCCGTAAACTGCACAATATTGCTGGCAGTGTGCTTATTTTAGATGAAGTGCAGACATTGCCCACGCACCTTCTAAGGCCCATTCTTGATGTGCTGCAGCAGTTGGTTGATTGCTATGATGTCTCAGTAGTTCTATGTACGGCTACCCAACCAGCGCTGGAAAAAGGACCCATCAAAGAAAGGTTACGCAATGTCCGGGAAATAGTACAAGAACCGCAACGATATTTCGCTGAGCTAAAACGTGTTAATTACGAGTTTCCTTTCAGGGAAGAGGCATGGTCTTGGGAAAAAGTGGCCGCTGCCTTAAAACAAGAAGAACAAGCGTTAGTAGTGCTTAATACCAAAAAGGATGCAATAACTCTTCTTGATACCATTGGGCCTGATGAAGATACTTTTCATTTATCTACGCTATTATGTGGAGCCCATCGCCGAGCGGTACTGAAAGAGATTCGCCATCGGTTGGATAATGAATTGCCGTGTCGGGTTGTATCTACACAAGTGATCGAAGCGGGCGTAGATCTTGATTTTCCGATAGTATATCGAGCTGTAGGCCCGTTGGATCGTATTATCCAAGCGGCTGGGCGTTGTAACCGTGAAGGCAAAATGCGTGCTGGAAGAGTGGTTGTGTTTGCTCCACGAGAAGGGAGCATACCCCCCGGCTCTTATCGCTCCGGAGCTGATATTTTTACCACTCTTATGCGGGACAGCGATTCGAACTTAAATGATCTTAGCCTTATCCAGACTTACTTTGCTAAACTTTACGGAACAACTGAACTGGACAAGAAGAATATACAGAAACTACGTCAGGGATTGGATTATCCGCAAGTAGCAGCTCGTTTTCGGCTAATTGAACAAGATACCGAACTTGCTATAGTATGCTACCAGCCTCATAAAGAGAGAATTCAGAAGTATATTAACCAACTGCGATATGCCGGCCCTTCGCGACAGCTTATGCGATTACTTCAGCCATATGTAGTTAGTATTAACAAGTGTCTGTTAACAAAGTTGCAAGAAGAAAAGGCAATTACAAATCTGGTTCCTGGAGTTTGGCAATGGTTAGGGGGCTATGATTCTGTTAGAGGGATTGTTAGCATACGACATGATCCGGCCGACCTTGTTGGTTAGTGGGAGGAGGTGAACGCACATGTACAATGAAGCTCCTCTAGTAGTAAAACTTTGGGGAGATTTAGCCTGTTTTACTCGACCAGAAATGAAAGTTGAGAGGGTAAGTTATCCTGTTATGACTCCTTCGGCTGCTCGCGGTGCTCTGGAGGCCATATTTTGGAAGCCAGAGTTTAGTTGGCAAATACGGAAAATTGGGGTATTAAGACCCATTCGCTATTTTTCACTGCTAAGAAATGAGGTAACTAACAAAGCATCTGTCTCATCAATTAGAAACTGGGGCCCTTATGACGGCTATTATGCTGATGTGGATCGGGCCCAGAGACACACTCTAGCCTTGCGAGATGTTGCTTATATTGTTTGGGCAGATATTGTCTTACAACCGCACGCGAACGGTATTGATTCCGCCAAATATCGCGACCAGTTCAGACGACGAGTGTCCAAGGGACAATGCCATCACCGACCATATTTGGGTTGTCGGGAGTTTGCAGCGTTTTTTGGTTATCCCGAACAAGATGATATACCCCTAAATATCAATGAAGATCTGGGGTTAATGCTGTTTGACTTGATTTATGAGCCCAATGGGTCGGGGCGAGGCCAACCTCAGTTCTTTGAAGCCCAACTTAGGGACGGAATTCTTAATATTCCACAAGAAATCTAGCAAAAAGGGGGTGAGTAGATGCTACTGCAAAAGCTGACGGAGTATGCAGGCAGGGAATCTGATAGTGAGGATTTACCATTTTTATACGAACTTACACCTATAAAGTGGCTAATTCAACTTGACCCAAAAGGAAAATATCAAGGGATAATCTGTACAGCTGGCGACCCAGAAAAGAAAAATGACCGAGGCAAGCGTTATCCAGCACCGGCTGTGGTTCGTTCTTCGGGTATAAAGCCCAAACTTTTAGCTGATCGAGCGGATTATGTCCTTGGGTTAATTGCTCCTGATGCTAAACCCAAACAAGTAAAGCGGACAAGTAAATGTCACCAAGCTTTCTTGGAGTTAGCACAAGAATGCGCGGCCAAAACAGAACTTTCTGAAGTAGAAGCCGTTACCGAGTTTCTTAACGATATGGATCTGAAGACTTTAGATTTACCGGAGGATATGGATCCAGGAGACAATGTAACCTTTATGGTAGAAAACACTATGCCTATTAGTTTGGTACCTGTTCAAGAGATGTGGGCGGACAGCCAGGCATCAACTGAGGAAAAGGCTCAATGCTTGGTGTGCGGTGAGCTTAAACCACCAATGAAACGTCAGCCAATTAAGATTAAAAGGATTCCCGGCGGACAAAGTTCCGGCATGGCCTTAGTCAGCGCTAACGCTAAGGCTTTTGAATCATATGGTTTAGAAGCATCTCTAATTGCACCTATTTGCCAAGAGTGTGCTTATGCCTATGGGCAAGCGCTGAATTCGTTAATTAAGGGTGAGGATTCCCACCTTACTGTAGGCCCCAGTGTGTATGTATTTTGGACCAGAGAAAAAAGCAGCTTTACTCCTGCACAGATTCTTAGTACCCCCGAACCGAACGATATAAAGAAACTAATGGAATCTGTGTACTCTGCCAAAAGCTCTTTTTTCCCAGACCCCAATCAGTTTTATGCTCTGTCTCTTACCAGCAGTGGTGGGAGAGTAGCTGTACGGGATTGGCTAGCGACTACTGTGGGTGAGGTGCAGAAGAATTTAGCTCACTACTTTAAGGCCCAACGGTTAATCAACCACAAAGGCGAGTATGGGGAACCCTATGGTTTATTCACGTTGGCTGTATCCCTTGTTGCTTCCGGTAAAGAGATCAAATCTCATGTTGTACAAGCGTTTATGAACGCTGCTTTACTAGGAAGACCTCTTCCACGTTGGGTCATATATCAGGCAATCAGAAGATGTGCAGTAGAACAGACAGTTACCAGACCGCGGGCAGCTATCATTAAGATGGCCCTCATCTGGGGACAAAACCGGGAAAAGGAGGAAGAGTTGATGGAAAAGCTCGATTCTGCCAATTGCAACCCAGGCTACTTATGTGGGAGGCTACTGGCTATTTTAGAGTTCATTCAAAAAGCAGCGATGCCGGGTATTAAAGCTACTATCGTAGATCGATACTACGGGACAGCTTCGTCAGCACCGGCCTCGGTTTATGGCCGGCTTCTTCGCACAGCGCAGGCCCATCTAACCAAGCTGAGAAAAGAAAAAATAGGAGCGTATAACGTACTGCAGAAGGATTTAGGAGAGGTCCTTTCAAAGCTAAAAGACTTCCCAACCACATTAAGCCTTCAGAACCAAGCCCTGTTTGCTCTTGGTTATTACCATCAGCGCGTGGCTGGCTGGGGCTCGGGAAAGAAACAGAGTTTACAAGTCACTAGTTCTGACATAAAAGAAAGTGAGGAGGGTGTTAGTGATGACAACGAAAGCTTGTCTTAATCCGGCTGCCCGTCATGATTTTGTCCTGGTTTTTGACGTAAAGGACGGTAACCCCAATGGTGATCCAGATGCGGGTAACTTACCCCGTGTAGATCCTGAAACTATGCAAGGCTTAGTAACGGATGTGTGCTTAAAGAGAAAAGTGCGTGATTGGGTGAGTTTATCACGTGGAACTGAAGAACGGATGAAAATTTATGTTGAACATCGTGGTATCTTAAACCAGCAACACGAACGGGCCTACACGGCGATAGGTAAGAAGTCGACAGGGAGTAAACAAGACCGTGAGACCATAAACGAGGCAAGGGATTGGATGTGTGCAAACTTTTTCGATGTCCGTACCTTTGGTGCCGTGATGACCACGGGAGTCAATTGTGGACAGGTGCAAGGACCTGTACAGCTAACATTTGCTCGCTCGGTGGATCCTATTATCCCACTGGACCTTTCTATCACCAGGGTGGCAGTGACCCGTCCTGAAGACACAGAAGTAGATGAAGAAGGAAAAGGTGGAAAAGTTACAGAAATGGGACGCAAGGCCATAGTGCCTTACGGACTATATGTAGGTTATGGTTTCTTTACTCCCTTTTACGCCAAAGATACAGGTATGAATAAAGAAGATTTGGCAGTATTTTGGGAAGCATTACAGCATATGTGGGAGATAGATCGTTCCGCTAGTCGTGGATTTATGTCCTGCCGTGGTCTTTACGTTTTTACTCATGAAAAGCCAGTAGGAAATGCACCAGCCCATGAATTGTTTGAACGGATAGATATTAATTGTGTATCGGATACACCGCCCCGCCAATTCAATGACTATCAAGTCAAGGTGGATGAATCTAATCTGCCTAAAGGAGTAACCCTAACAAGGTTGGTGGGGTAAATGGATCCTGGGGGTTTAGAACCCGTTATGCTATCAGCTTTGGAACATTACAGCTATTGCCCGCGGCAGTGTGCCCTAATACACTGTGAACAGGTTTTCGATGATAACGTATATACACTTCGTGGTCATGCAGTGCATAAGAGGGTACATGAGATTGATTCAGTGTTCATGGAAGGTGGGCAGATAGAGTACTCGCTACCACTTTGGAGTGAACAATTAGGCCTTATTGGGCAAGCCGATGTAGTAGAATTCCATGACGATAT
>DUNI01000154.1 GCA_012839445.1 Bacillota bacterium | reverse complement strand
TAAGGCAAAGTGTAAACGACTCATTGTGCTTGAATTTTGCCGTGGTTGTGGCACCTGTGTCCAGACGTGTCCAAACCAGGCTTTGACTTTGGCAGACGGCAAGGCTCGAGTGGACAATGACAAATGTATACTTTGTCTACCAAAGTCAAAGCCTGGTTTGGACACGTCTGGACACAGGTGCCACAACCACGGCAAAATTCAAGCACAATGAGTCGTTTACACTTTGCCTTAACAGCCATCGCTGTCTCCATCGAAACTTCTCCCCGCTCAAACAATTCTACGTTATAGGCTAATTCGTCCTTGTCTACCATACCTACAGCCACTGCGCTTATCCCAGCAACTGTTCGCACATATTCGATAGCAGTCGGCACCTCATCTACCAGGTGCCCACCTGCCAGCGCTTTCATGGCGTAAAGCCCCTTGCCCCTAGCAGCAGCGCTCTCAATTGCACCTGCCATGTCCTCCTTCGTTCCGCCTTGGATACCACGCCCCAGCTTGTTAATGAGTGGGAAAATAATATCTATATCATCTCTCTCAGCTGCTGCTTTCACTACCGGAACTGAATGGGTGGAAATCCCCACCGCTCTTATCTTGCCTTCATTCTTCATATCTTGGAGGCATTGAAGCGCCCCTGCTCGCTGACTGAACACCGCGGGTGACACTCTGGCGGCATGGAGATGGTACACATCGATATAATCTGTTCTAAGCTCGGACAAAGACTTCTCCACACTGGTTCGCATCTCTTCATAAGTTGCGGCAGCCGATTTTGTTGCTAACACTAACTCTCCTCGATTATGACCGGCAATAGCCTCACCAAGATACTGTTGTGTCTTGTAACTTTCGGCAGTATCAAAAAAGTTTATGCCCAGGTTCAGCGCTTCCTGTAACAGCTGCACAGCCGCTTCCTTTTTTAGGTTTTTCTGCAATGGACCAAGTGGTAAGACCCCAAAGCAAAGTTCTGTGACTTTAATACCGGTTGAGCCCAGAGAATGGAAATTCATATTCTCTATCCCTCCTTGCGTCTTTTACCCGTTTATTTTTCTGCTTTATCAACTTTAACCATTTGGGTTATCTGCTATTGTAGACAGCCACGCTATACGGAAGGTCCTAATCTTCTTTAGGCTGACGAACATAATTAGGCATCTTTATGGGAATTTCCAATGACAATTCAACTAAACCGCCGTACTCTGACGTATCTTTATACCATGGTGCTTGGTAAATCAGCTTTTTTACTCCATTCTTTTCGATCGTATAACAATTTGTCTCCTCTGTTTTGAGCATGGTAGCTAATTTGGAGCGAGCCGGCTCTGGATGGCAATCTAAAACATTCTTACCGATAAGGCCCGCCCCTCCATCACGAGCAAAAGTAGATTGTGATTTTTTGTTCATATAAATAATTATACCTTCGGTGTCACAGATCGTCACTGCTCCGCTAAAGTTGTGTAGCCAAGTATTGTCCATGGTTAAGCCCCTTTCTGACTGGTCTAGCAATTAAATATAGCCAGTGTTTTCCTTTATGAAACTTGTTCGCTAATTAACTCTGTTTCTCCTGCATTAGGAAAACCAATCTGCCGGTAAAACTTTATGTCACTGGACCTGTCAGATGGACACTAACAACTGGGACAGATACCATCCGTGACAAATACTCAATATAGGTAACTTTAGAACAAAATAGTCTCATCCTATAGGCAGAGTAAAGCAAACCGTTGCCGTCAGAAAATATCGCAAATTAAAGAGAGATATCTATTCCCCTTCTATGTAGACGATGTCAGGCAGTTGACTACATACGTTACTAGAATGAGGATACTTCTTGCATACAGCAGGAAAGGAAACATTCTGCGCGTACAATCCGGCCTGAAGGACTCCTTCAGGGAACAAAGGGATAATAGGAGTTTTATGGAATATACATATTAGCTTTCTTCTGCCAAAAGTAAGGTGTCCTCTATTGAATAACCTTGTACAGATAGGACGGGCTAAGAAAGATAAATCTTGTGCCATCTTAGGAGGAATAGAAATGAATGGTTTTACCAAAAGTCTGGTTATCCTATACTTGCTGTTGTCTTTTATTGCCCCGCAACCGGTTCTTGCCAACGCCGGGCCTACCTTCTGGCAGGGATATCCCTCCTGTGAGGCACTTGTGATTGACGAAAACTGCCCGGTTGAAGTAACCGCTGAAACACTTCTTTTTGACTTAGGCGCTGACAGCAGTCGTTCTCACACCATAGAAGGGCAGGTCACAGCTTCTTATGACATGGTAAATCCCAGCAATAAGGACTTGTCCGTACAAATGGCTTTCCCCTTCGTCTCATCTTTAGCAGATTTCTTCGCCGAAGACATTGACATATCCGTAGACGGTACCACACTGCCTTGCACCCTATATATCGGGGATACGATAAACAGTCACACTCACGGCAATCCCGGACAACAAGAAACCAAGGCCAGCTTGATCTTTGCCGATATTTTAGATACCGTTACCGACAAACCCTATCAGGCACAGAATTTTTCGGAGCATGAACAGGGGAAACTTTACACCCTAAAAGTAAGACCGACTACTGAGCAAAGAATTATCCTTGCAGTTGATTTTAAGTTGGAGGATGAAAACACAAAGGTGCAGATGGACTCGATTTACTTAGT
>DUNI01000153.1 GCA_012839445.1 Bacillota bacterium | reverse complement strand
GTAGTTTTTTTCATGTCAATTATCCCCCTCTGATTACATTGTAACGTCTTTGTCGTTACGTTTCAATAGAGAGGTCTGGGCTGCTGTGAAATAACTCAATTGAACACCTAGGTATTAACACACCAATGCTAGGCTACTACCTTCAGGAAATTGAATTGTACCGGTTACTATGGATTATAAAAGCCTATCCACTATTCTTGCTCATGGAAAACTTCAGGTTAAAATAGGTTTCCGCTGCATCTTCTGCCGGTATCAGTAATTGGGATTGCGTATCTATATAGCCAGAATGCTCGATATCACAACTGAACGTGATACCGGCCTCTACAAAATGATAACTCTTGAAAGTATTATTGTCGATTCGGTCAGCTAGTCGGTTCGGGATTTTTGAAAACAACCCCATGTTTTCCTGTGCTCCGGCAAAAGCAAGGGAAGCCAAAAACATTTGTGTATCATATGAACCAATCCAGCTTTCATTATCCTTTATTTCAATTGCAAATGAAACGTCTGTTATATATCCATTTTCCGCTGTAAAATGATACTCTGGCTTTTCGGTAGGGCCGCCGATGTATATTACCGTCCCGCTAGTCTGCTTCTCCGTCAATTTCCCGTTTTCGTCCAAGTATTCATTGCCAAGATCGAAAAACCTAGCATAATAATTGTAGTTCTCGGCAAATTCCGCTACGGTCAGATCACCCCTGTTGGGAGGAAGTTGCTGTGCAGATATTATCGTCAACAAAGCAGCGAATATGAGTGCATATGCACCGATATAATGGACCCTTCGATACCATTTCGTGTCCTGGAGGGTGTAAGATATTGATTCATCCCATGGCTGGGTTTCATTCTGGTTACACAGATTGTAGCTCTTCCATAGACGGACAAGCTTATAGATTGGAATGTTGTATCCCATCCCGGCACCTATAACACCCCATGTTCGCTCTAAACCTTCGCTGTAGGAAAGGTGCCTACCACTAGGAGTTTGTATTCTAAGTCCCAGGATGCCCTTTCCCAAGGTAGTCCCGAACAAATGGAGCCAGAGCGGCTCCAAAACCAACATCATAGCAATTGCTATGAAAGAATCAAATAAGTTCCCCATACGGCTTCTGGCCGCCAAATTTATGTTAAACGTAAATGCAAGAAAGCCTGACCAAAGTGCATTGTACATAAAGATGTCAAACATTCTAGCAAAAAATCTACGCCAAGGGCGAAATACCTGCAGAAGTTCATCACTTACCTTTTCAGTTTCTTTTATCGTCATACCGTTCCTCCTTACCATTTGGTTTCAACATTGGATTTGCAGGCGGATTCCAATTCCTGTTGTCGGTTAAAATTATCTGAATGACCGTTGGTACACAGTTCATAACTTATGTGCAACAGCTAACATTGACCCGGCGGTTTATATACCCCTTCGTAGCTTTCTCGTTGGGGCTTTGTCCGGCCTGCCTATACCTTTTTTAGAATCTTTTCGTAATCAAATTCGTTATCGCTGACAATCTCCAGTTCCTTGGCTTTTATCATCTTGTTAATTCGCTGGGCATACCACCAGTCACTGACGCCGATCCGATTTTCATTCATTATGGTTCCAATGAGTTTTGCCAATTTGAAGTCGCCCAGAGGAATATGGGCCCGGATTAAGTGGTCGTAGAAATCTTCGGGAACACTCATAAGCTTGCCATTTACCACAGCTCGCAAAGGAGCATTTTGTCTTTTAAGCTTTTGCCAGTCCATAGCTATGGCCCGTCGCTCAGCCGGTGTAATTTCCGTTTCCAGTGGCAGGAAGCAATAAAACTCCCCGGGCACAACCTCGCCCCAACCCGAATAACGGCAGACCGCGTTGGCAGAATCGGTTACATACCGAGGTAGTTTAATGCCGCTCACCTTGCCGCGGCAGTCTTGTAACAATGAATTTATAGCGTAAAAACCACAGGCTTCTGCCGGGGCATCGCTCCACCACAGACGGATGGCCGATTTACATAGGCTGAAGAAATCCGCCGAAAACGGTGAGGCCATCCGTCTGTGGTGGAGCGATGCCCCGGCAGAAGCCTGTGGTTTTTACGCTATAAATTCATTGTTAC
>DUNI01000152.1 GCA_012839445.1 Bacillota bacterium | reverse complement strand
GGTAATTAAGTCAACCAAGCCCCGAAAATCATCTTCGGCCCCTATCGGAAGCGTCGTAGCCACAGCATGAGGCGATAGTTCTGCCTGAATTTGTTCCAAGGCCCGCTCGAAACGAGCGTTTTCCCGATCAATCTTATTAATAAATATCAATCGTGGCAGGCCCCTTTGTTCAGCCAAATGCCACATACGGCCAGTATTTACCTCTACACCGGAAACGGCACAAACTACTACTAACGATGCATCCGCCACTGAAAGGGCCCCTAATACCTCACCGATAAAATCAGCATAGCCTGGAGTATCCAATAGGTTAATCTTGCAATCTGACCACTCACAAGGAACCACCGAAGTATTGATGGTTATCGTGCGTTTGATTTCGTCCGGGTCATAATCCGAAACTGTGTTGCCCTCTTCCACTTTTCCTAAACGATCAGTTTCACCAGTGGTATAAAGAAGCGCTTCTGTAAGGGAGGTTTTGCCGGCGCTCCCATGAGATATGAGTGCCACGTTGCGTAACTTGTCCGCTGCATAGTCTTTCATCATATCATTCCCCCTTGCTAGTACAGGTCGAGCTGTTTTCTCGTCCTTAGTTGTTTATTAATTCGGTAACAACCAGCGTTTCTCCTTCTAACAGAAGCTGTTAGTAAGTTCTCCTACTTATTATAGCGGGTGCAGAACTTTTTCCGTTCGGAATATCGTTCAAGAGCTAGCCCAATCAGCCTATCGAGCAATTCGGGATAACTAATACCACTGGCCTGCCATAAACGTGGATACATAGATAAATTAGTAAAACCAGGTATAGTATTGATTTCGTTTACTATAACCTCACCTGTGATCTCGTGTAAGAAAAAATCCACCCTGGCCATACCACAACAATCAACAGCTTTAAATGCTGCCACAGCCAAAGATTGTACTTCCGTAACCACTTCATCTTCCAGCGGAGCCGGTATGATTAAATCAGCTCTACCATCTGTATACTTCGCCTCATAATCATAGTACTCGTGGTGCGGGACTATCTCCCCAACCACTGATGCCTGCGGAGCATCATTTCCCAAAACAGAGCATTCTATTTCTCTGCCAGGCACAAACTCTTCGATAATAATTTTTCGATCATAACGGCTAGCCAAGTCGAGAGACTGCTTTAGTTCATTCTTATCTCTGGCTTTACTCAATCCAACACTTGACCCCATATTAGCCGGTTTCACAAAAACAGGAAACCCAAAAGCATCAACAATATCCTGACACACTTCATTAGATTTTTGCGTCCATTCGTGGCGCATTATCACCTTATAATCGGCCAATGGCAATCCTTGGTCTCGAAATACACTTCTCATAATAGCCTTATCCATACCAACACTAGAACCCAAGACTCCGGCTCCTACATATGGCACATCACACATTTCAAATAAACCTTGGATTGTACCATCCTCGCCAAACGTTCCATGTAATACGGGGAAAACTACATCTAGAGACGCTAATAAGTCTACTGGAATAGGTCCCCCCTGTTTATCTGATTCCCCCTGTCTTAGTATTTCCCAAGGATTACCTTCTGTAATCCATCCTCCCTCTCTGGTGATCCCTATTAAGACCGGTTCATACTTTTCAGGTGGTAGAAACTCAATTACAGAGGCTGCGGACATAAGGGACACCTCGTGTTCACCTGACCTACCGCCAAAAATAACTCCTACTTTAGTTTTAGGCATATTAACCACCTCTTTGTTTTTACTTACATGCCTATGATATCTGCCGAACTGCCAACTGAATTACCTCTGTCGGGCTCAAAGAATAGCCCTCTTTTCTTAAGCACTGAAGAAGGTAAACATAGCGTAAACGGGCAGCACGCTCCCAAAAAATAGCGAAGTCAACCAAATCAGGATCCGACACCCAGGCAAAGTATGTCTGTGCCAACTGCCAGTCGTCTCGTGCCTCTTTTACAGTTACTACGTCCGCATAGAGTAGGAATTCTGGAGTAGTCTTCACTTCTCCTTCTGCCCTCCCCAACTATTATGTTAAAGTTCCTCAAAAGCTTACCATTCCAAAGGATGAAAATGGCCAACCTAATACAAGACTATGTCTTTTAGGTTTAAACCTGCCTGGGAATAACTGTCTCTGCCCCTATTAGTAAATAAAAAACCCCTCAACACGAGGGGTCTCTGTACCAACACTCAAGTATATGCCGGCATGAATTGGAAAATGCCACGCTTAACTTCTGTTGCTGTCACCTTGTCCGCACCGAAAGCAGAAACTATATAATTATAGGCGTCCCAAGGATCCACCTCATCTCCACGCCCGAACTCGGCTATGCTGCTGTGGACGTCTTTACTTGTGGAGATGAGGTGGATCCTTGGGACGCC
>DUNI01000151.1 GCA_012839445.1 Bacillota bacterium | reverse complement strand
GCCGATCTCAATATCGGATTCGGGAATGGCCGCCACCAGCATGCTGTCTTTACTGGCACGAACAGCTTCGGTAAGTTCTTGCACAAAGGTAAGCACAGCATCAAAAGTGCCGGCTGCCATAGGTGCCTGAGCCCCATAGAGCTTGCGCGCATAGGCAACCAGTTCGTCGATCAAAATCACACAGGGGCCACAAGCATCCAGTAGCTCCATCAAAGTCCCTGATCCCGGCGGCACTGCCGCCCGGTCACTCTTGCGCACTAAGTCGTACAGTTCCGGCTTCCCGGCCTGCTCCGCCAGCTGAGCCGCGATCTCACCCCACAGGGTGCGAATGGTGATCCCAGGAAAGGTTGGCGGCCGGCGAACTTTAGATGGATTAAGATCAGTTCCCACCAGAGCCACCACTTTGGATTTAGGACAGGTGTCCAACCCTGCTTGGGCCAACAGCTGCTGCACATGAGGAAGCTGTTCCAAATAGGACTGGCCACGAAGTAGGTGATACAAGGCCAGCATGCTGTGCGTTTTGCCGCCACCGAAGGCGGTTTTTAGCTGCACCACTGGCTCGCCGCCCTGGCCAGTTACCCGCTTCAAGGCCTGCACCAACAGATCTTCCATGCCTTCGGTAATATAAGTGCGACCAAAAAATTCCACCGGGTCTTGGTATTCCACCTCGGCTGTCCCTCGCACCACTTGCGCCAAATCGGCTGCAAACTCCGCCTGCCGATAGCGCCCGGCAGCTACATCGGGATGAGGCTCCACCACCTGCCGCCACGGAAGCAACCCTGCTCTAGGCGTCTCCGCTAGCACCCCGCCATCGGCATCTTTCTCCACTGCCGTGGCTACCTTATTCTGGACTAAGCTGGTGGAAACACCGCTGGTACCGTAGCGTACTTTTCTAACCAAAGCCCTAATTTCTTCAGTGGACTCGGTATCTATTTTCTCCATTAACCGAGCCATGGTATCGAGTGCCCGCCAAGCATCCTCGTTAGTAACTTCGCTTGATCCCTTATGAGCCCATTTATTACGGGTGGTGATCAACTCTTTGATCCAGTGCCGGTGTTCCCGACTCAGCTCCACCTTAAATATTTTGTTCCAATGGACATCCATTAAAATTAAGCAGCGGGCCACATCTAACGAATCCACCAACGTCCCCCAATCCCCCCAGTCAGGAAGATCGCGCCGTTGGTGCTCCAGCAAGGTACCCAGCACTCCTTGCTGCCACCAATTTCGGCCCAAATTAGCCTCCAGCTGCTGGCAAACATAAGGCGCCAATATTTCCGTCATAATCTGGAATCCACGGGTAATCAGCTGATAATTATCAGTCATCTATCTCCCTCCCTTATAGAAAACCCCAATTCCACCTGGGTGCCTGATGCTGCCAGCGCAGCCACCTTCTTTTGAATAGCTGGCCAGGAAACCACCAAAGCGTTGTAGGCCAAGGCATCCTCGGTCCAACTGTGTCGCTCGGCGATGATATAAAGGCGATAAGCCAAGTCTTTGCAGCTGTTACTTGTACCACTGCCCAAATCATAAGCTAATTTAGCCGCTGCCTCTTCGCCCCCTTGGTAAAGCCGCTGGGTCAAGTGCTGCGTCGCCAGCCAGAGATTGGTTTCTCCCACCTGGGGCCGCCAGTCGCTATCCAGCTGATTGCGATCCAGCAGCCGCACCTGGCCCTTGGCTGCCGTCAGAATCCCTTGGTCGTTAAGACGGGCCAAGTCGGTATTCTTAGCTCGGGCCAACACATCAGCCTGGCCATAATCCCCGCTCTGTAAACCAAACTGTTCGTACCAGGCTAAGCAAAAGCGGGTAGCGGTATCCAGCTCGCCTTCCTGGGCGGCAAAGTAAGCATCCAGTTCTTGGTTAATAATCTGCAGCGCTGTGCGTACCGACATGGGGGTCCCGTCTGCCTCCAGTACCTGGCGATAGCGGGAAAAAATAGCCATCCCAGGGCCAATGGTGGCCTGGGCCAGGTCCACTGGGGCAATGTTGCCTTCCTGCAATTTGGTCAGAGCTGGCGGCAGCTCTCGCCGCAGCGCCGTCACAAATTCCCGCCTGGTGGCCAGTGGCGCCTCCTGAGGCCGTAAACGACAGACCAGCACAATAGACGATACCAAGGCATTGCTGCCGATAGCTACACTGCGAGCACTGCGTTCGCTGCGCATGGGCCAAGTGCCGGTAATGGCAAAGCCGGCTTTGATCAGCCCGGTGAGCATGGTTTCCCAGCCGGTGGAAGCCACCAACACCTGACCGTTTTCCAGTTCGTCTTTTACTTTTTTTACATCAGCTTGTTTAAAAGCATAGTAGACTGTAAGGGGATACTCCGGGCGAGCGCTCGCTTTCATCTGTAAAAAGGCTTGGTTCAACCCTTGTTCAAAAAACGCCTGTGCCTGCTCTTTATCCCCGTCAAACCGGTACGGCGTTGCCACCAGCTCCGGTCCTTTGGGCACCAGCACCGTCCGAAAGAGCGACGGGTACACCGGCTGTAGTGAGCGGCGTAGCCAAACATAAAAGAAATCCGACAAGTCAGCATAGCCGATGTTATCGTAGTAGGGCGGATCAGTAGAAATAACCACCGGCTTGGTACCGGTAGTCCTGGTGGCATCGTGCTGCCGGGTTCGCCCCTCCTTACCGCAAGGCAGCCGTTCCACTACCTTTGCTATCCATTCCACTGCGCCGAGAAAATTGCCGCTGGAATCGCTAAATGGATTGGCTTCCGCAAAATCCCAGGTCATAGGAATCGCTTGACGGGCAAAAGTGTTCCGAATGTTGTCGCGCCCATGATTCCAAGTACAAATTGTCGACCAATAGTCTGCTCCCCTATCCACTGCACAAGCTAAATACGTTGCCACTGCATCGGCATAGGCTGCCGCGCCGCAGCCGCCATCATCTAAGCGCATACCATCGTCCGCCATACCAGCAGCAATTGCGTCCTGCTGCACCTGTTGGTGTAGTTGGCCAATAAAATCGCTGAAAGTAGTGAGGGCTGCTAGCTGCCTAGCAGTAAATAAATCTCTATATTTTTTAATTCCATAAAGAGTACACCAAATAGCACGCGGTTCATATGGAAGCTCTTCGTACAAACCTTTTGGTGCCACTATTTTTGTTGCAACTTCAATTTGCTTGTCTTCTGGTGGTAAATATACCCGTCCTTGAGGCCCCTCTGCAACTATCGCCATCAGCTGCGCACCCATGCGCTTTGCCATGCCTTCCGCTTTGATATGGGCATCATTAGCAACCTGGTCGCAAACAAGACAACGGAATTTAGCTCCTCGGCCTACCTTGGGTGAGGGTGGTGGATTACCCTCGCCTTCATTGTTCACCTGAAATCGCACTGTCTTACTAGATTTGTCCACTACCGGCTCTACCCAGGTTCTGTTCCCCTTTTTCCGAGATAAGCAAAACGAACGAACCAACGGCATCTCAGCACCGCAGGCGGGGTTAGGGCACTTAACCGTTCGGGCCCAGAGCCAAGCAATAACGTTGACCTTACCGCCACCTTGGTCCGGTGGCAGCTCCACCTGAGGATACATATGGCCGATTTGTTCCCAGGCCCGCTCCCGCATCCACTGGCCGTAGTAGCGCACATCTTGGGCCAGGCCCACTGCCCGTTCCCAGCTGCCGGGGGCCATGTCTTTTCTGCCGGCTGGATTCACCGGCGACAAACCGGCAAACTTAGGCGGAATCTCGATTAAGGCTTTGGTGATAAGCACAGCCACCGGATTAAGATCGCTCCCGTAAGCCTCGAGCCCTAGGCGCTGGGCTTCCAAAGGAATGGAGCCGCCGCCGCAAAAAGGATCCAGCACTGGTGGCGGATTGCCGCCGGTGGATTTTTGGATCTCGGCCCTGGCTGCAGTCAAAACTCGTTCGTCAGTAGAGCTTTCCCATTGTACCAACTCTTCGATAAGCTTAAACAGACGCCGGCGCTCAGCCTGCTGGGCTTCGGCGGTGGGGAATTCCTTCGGTCGACTGGAGGGATCGTCCACTAAAGCGGCAAACAACACCGCCCGGCAAGTGGCTAACGGACGACGAGCCCACCACAAGTGCAACGTAGACGGATGTCCGTGGCGAATGGATTTTTCCCGGGCCGATGCTTTGTTAATAGCTTCTAACGGCAAGGCCACTTCGATCAGTTTTTTCTTTCCGGTCACATTATCCTACTCCTTTTGTTTGCGGTGATCCATCTACAGCCGAAAGTACTAATATCTGTCCGGTAATTCCAGTTTTAGCGATCTATTGTCGATGGCTCTTTGCACAGCTAAAATGCCGTCCAAGTGATCGTACTCATGCTGCAGTAATTCTGCCAAGTCATCGGCCAGCTCCAGCTCCTGATCCTGCCAGTTAACGTCTTTGTACCGCAGCCAACAACGTTTGTGACGGAGCACCTTCACAATTAACCCAGGAAAACTCATGCAATCGTCCCACAGCTCTTGCTTTTCGTCACCCATAAACTTCAGCTCAGGATTGATAAAAACCAAAGGTTTATCTATGTTCAGATATATAAGACGCTTGAGCACATTTATTTGCGGAGCAGCGATGGCTCGCCCGGCACCGTATTTGGCCCTGAAATCCATTAGGGTATCATGCAGATCGGTTACTGTTTGTGCCAAGTCCGGTAGTTCCTCTTTTGTCACTGCTTGGGAAACCTGGTAAAGCCTCTCGTCTCCTAGCAACAAGATCTCTCTTACTGCCACCGGGACACCCTCCTTTTATGCTTGGATTCTAACCTCAATACCATTGGCTGAACCAATATTTTCTGATAACAGTCTATTGATCTAATCGGCAGTCTCGAAAGCTGTCTCACAGCGGGACATAAGCTCTTTTATACTGTAGTTTACGCTGGTGGCGGCAAAGTCCGGCTCCTGGGTAAAAGGCGAAGGCAAGTAAGTAATTTCGGTGTCGGTTCCATCCACCTCCACCAATGCTAAAAAGTAATCCTGGGGCTTGTTTAAGCCGGTGAGGATTTCGTTTTTGGTTACGGTGACAGTGGTGGCTCCTTTGCTCCGCCCCTTGACTTCGATAAAACGCAGGCGGCCTGTTCTTGGATGTCTCGACTCTATATCGTAACCGCACTTGTCGGCACTCACATCCCGGGTTACATACCCAGCGGCGCGCTCGGCTGCCAGCACCGCCTGCATAGCCAGCTGTTCCACCTGCTTGGTATCGCGGGCAAAAGTCCCTGGGGTTTCCTTCTCCCCTTGCAGCTGACTCAAAAGACCTGCCGGAACTACCACAGCTTTGCCTACCAGTTTAGGCGCTAGAGCCGTCAAACACCGTTTCTGCTCCAGCTCCTTCATGCGTATCTTAAGACGAGCTGTAAGTTGCTCTGCTCGTTGGGCCGCCTTAACCCAACTGATACGAGTCCTTGAGCCTGCTACCTCTTGGGCCTTAAGATCAG
>DUNI01000150.1 GCA_012839445.1 Bacillota bacterium | reverse complement strand
CGACCGCAGAGGGTCGCCCCTACGATGCGCCTGCAGCACGTAGCCTAGGCGTAGGGGCGGCCTGCATCCGAAGGATGGTCTCCTTGCCGGCCCGTGTTCCCTCTGGGGAGGGTGAGCGACTATGTGTCTTCTAGGTGTCCGGCACCGGAAAAGAAGAAACCTGAATAAGAGGAATTTTAGGTTATCGTGACGAAGACATCACCATACTACACGTCTCACCGGAAGGGGGCGCTTAGGTGCTATCAACTTATGTTAACAGTAGTAACAAGTTGGTACTTCGGGCTGAGTGGGAAGACTATATCAAGTACGGTAAAGTGCCGTCCCATGTGAGGCCGGAGATCTTAGCTTCTTGGGAACGGAGCCGTAAATATAATGTTAACCCTTTTTTGGAGAAAAATTGTCGAATATTGTATCAATCTGAGCTATCAACCAGACTTAAAGATAATAGATCGGTGCTTGATGTGATCCGGCCTTATATGAACAAGATCCACCAAGCAGTTGAAGGTTTAGGCTATATGGTATTTGTCACTGACAATGAAGCCTGGGTGTTGTACGTGGTAGGGGACAAAGAGATTATACGGGATTTCCAGGAAAATTTGGATTTTCAATTAGGTGTGAGTTGGAGCGAAGGTGTTGTAGGCACAACGGCTGTTGGGGTAGCTTTGGCTGAACAAAAACCGGTGCCGTTCATCGCCGAGGAGAAATTTTGCTTGGTCTTAAAGGAACGAGCTTGCGCCGCTGTTCCCATCAAAGAGGCTGATGGGCGGCTTGTAGCGGTGCTGGGTCTGGCGACGAATTTGGCTAAGGTGAAACGGATAGACGGTCACGTTTTCGGATTGCTAATTGCTGCCCAGATGGCAATTGAAAATAAGTTACAGCTTTTACGGACCGAAGAAAGTCTTAGTATTATTAGCAGTTACTATCAAACAGTTTTTAATGAGGTGTCTGATGCCATTGTTACTGTGGACAGTGCCGGTTTCATTGAAAAGATAAATAGCCAGGCAGCGGAGCTATTGTCTGTTGATCCTAATAAAGTGGCAGGGTCACCGGCAAGCGATATCTTGAATTTTGAGCCAGTACAGCTAAACAAAGCTGTTTTGAACTGGCTTTCAAAACAAGGTGAATCAGCGGTAAGATCGGGACGAGCAAGAAAAATAGTTTGGGATGCGATTCCTGTTTGCCACACTGACGGTAGTACGGGTGGCTTGGTAGCTATAGCACGCGGTGGAGTACAAGACCAAATTAAGATGGCAACAGCGAAGAACGGTTTTACATTCAAGGATATTATTGGTAATAACCGAGAATTTAAGGCTTTAAAGCGAACCTTGTATGTTGCCGCTCAAGAATCGGTGCCGGTATTGTTGGTAGGTGCCAGTGGAACAGGGAAAGAGCTATTTGCCCAAGCGATCCATAATGCCAGCTCCCGGGCTAATGAGCCGTTTGTGGTTGTTAATTGTGGGGCAGTGCCACGAGAACTGATCGAAAGCGAGTTTTTTGGCTACGAGGAAGGTGCCTTTACCGGGGCTCGTAAAGGTGGGCACCGAGGTAAGTTTGAACAGGCTCACGGAGGCACAATTTTTCTGGATGAAATCGGGGAAATGCCGTGTGATTTACAGGTTAGATTGCTGCGGGTGTTGGAGGCAAAAAAGATAGTGAGAATAGGCGGTACCGAAAGCATTCCCATTGATGTACGGATTATTGCTGCTACCAATAAAAACCTGAGCGAGGAAGTGCGCCAAGGGAATTTCCGCCCGGATTTGTATTGGCGGCTTAATGTGGTTACGGCTTTGATCCCGCCGTTGGTCGAACGCCCGGATGACATTATGCTTCTGGCAGACTATTTTTTGGAGCGATATTCACAGAATCGAAAGATGTCCTATACTTTAAGTGATGAAGCAATGAATTTATTTATGAGCTATGGTTGGCCGGGAAATGTGCGTGAGCTGAGAAATGTATTAGAACGAGCTGTTATTTTTGCTGATGAGGGTTTGATTAGGCTGGAACACTTACCTGAGTACCTATTATCATCGGTTGATAAGACAGAGGAAAACAATTTATTCTCTTTGGAATACGCTGAGCGGGAAGCGATAGTTAATGCCATCAGTGAAAGCGACGGTAATTTAACTGAAGCAGCCAAGCTACTTGGAATTGCTCGTAATACCCTGTACAGTAAGTTAGATAAGTACGAGATCCAGTGTTCGTAATTCTAACGCTGCGTTAGATTATCTAACAGTTAGGATTTAAAAAGAAAGGTAACGAGAAGGCTAATTTGGATAGTGAGAAGGCCAGTAAGGTTAAGGCTTATACGTTATTTTAACTGCCAAGGGGAGATTAAATCTTCCCTTGGCATAATATTTGCAACATACTTATAGTGAGGAGATAAGTTCTGTTGGTTTCAGTTAAATAATGACGAATTTAGGGGGGATTGACTGCAGGATAGTCAAGGGAAATGGGAGCGAATACTAAGAAGAAGGAGGACTTATTTTGGCGGATAAGGCAAAACCAGAGCCGACTTATGTGCTGGGGACGTCTGAGCACCAAAAGTGGATGCAGGAATATGCTTTTGCCCCGCGGGGGATTGGGTTTACCGAACCGGGAATTGTAGCCTTGGATGACCCGACATTAGATGCCTACAATATAGCCAAGTCCACGTATCAGATTTATCCGGAAGTGTTTAATCTGGATTATGTTAGCAAGGCTTTAGGCGTGAGCACGTCAGAAGTCTGTGAACGCTTGCGCCGACTTTATGATGAACGCTTAATTATGTACGTGGCTACTTCTAATGTGCAGGTTGCCGGTTTTGGTCTCTACTACTGGTTTGTAAAACTTAAGGAAGGCACGGCCCCGAAAGCAAAAGAGAAACTAGCTGACTGGTTTCAAAACAAGGATGATATCTGTACCGGTTATGAATGCCAAGGTGACTTCGATTTTTACAACGGCAACCATATGAGGGTGCTAGACAATTTATTGGCCGAAGTTATTGAACCGTGGAAGTTTAACCCAGAAGTTGAGTTTGTGCATCTTTGTCCCATCAGACGCAATATCCGCGAGTCGCACGTTAACATGTTTGATGCGCCCGACAACAGTTTCCGTGAGGTATTCTGGGGCAAAGGTCAACTGGAAGCCTTGGCTCGTAGGCAAAACAAAATGGATCTGACCGATCTTAAGATTGTAGAAGCGTTGAACACCAAGCGACCAATAGAGGAAGTATACAACTTTGAGCGCATGGCTGAGTTATCGGGGCTCGATCCAAAACAAATGCGCGCTGGGATTATTCAGCGGGTAGATACTACCCAGACGCTGGCACCGATATTCTTTCTTAATTATCCCAAACTAGGTCTTAGCAACCATATGTTTGTGATTAGGCTGTTCCAGATTACACCCAGCTATCGGAAAGCGCAGATTGCTGATGAACTGTCGCGGATCCCTGAATTCAATACTGTTTACGAATTTACTGATTCATTTTATGACATTATGGTTTGGGCCTACAACGAGATCTCTGATATTAAGGTTCTTAGGGAACGTTTGGAGGCTTATAGTGAGGTAGAACTGGTAAAAGAAGCCGATATTTATAAACAATTTCGCCGCTGGGCATGTCGGCTCGATGATGAAAATGGGTTTTGGGAAGAGACTGTTATGACCGATGATTTTCTCCAGGATTGGACCGAAGGCAGAAGTTGCCCTTGCGGCAGAGAGGAGGGTGACAAGGATGAGAATTGATGCTCCCAGGCAATATGTTGTTGATAGCCTAAAATATGCCTTAAACCCTGCTTCTATTGCCGTGGTCGGCGCCTCTCGTTATAAGGCCAAGGTGGGATACAAAGTCATTGAGGGACTAAACAAATGGGGATACAAAGGAAAGATCTTTCCGGTTAACCCGCGGGCGGATAAAGTACACGGTCTCAAAGCCTACAAGACGGTGGCCGATATTCCCGAACCGGTGGATTTGGTCTTTATTGCTGTGCCGGCTTTTTTGGTAAAAATGGTACTGGAACACACTGTAGCTAAGAAAGCGAAGATGGTAGTTATAGCTACCAGTGCTTTTAAGGAGATTGGCCGTGGTGATTTGCAGGATTCGCTTACTCTTTACTGCCGGGAACATAAGCTGCCCCTGATCGGGCCCAATTTGGTGGGCATGGGAAGTCCCTATCTTAACTTTAACTGCGGATTTATCCCTTATCTTCCGATAAAGGGCCCAGTGGCAGTAATTTCCCAGTCCGGCGCTAACTTGTTGGCAGCTTTAGGAGCATCTAAGACCACTAACTTTGGCATGAGCTTTTTTGTGGGGTTAGGAAATAAAGCGGATGTAGATTTTTCTGAGTTTATCGTTTATGGCGGACAGGATTCTCATACGAAGTGTATTGCTACTTACATTGAAGGGTTGGATTCACCGGAGGCCTACATTAAGGCTTGTCAGCAGGTGGTACCGACCAAACCGGTGGTGGCGCTAAAAGTAGGTGGATCAGAAATCGGTGTGAAAGCGGCTTTTGCCCATACGGCGTCGGAAAACGAAGGTACCGATGATGCCTACTATGATGAGATCTTCGATCAGGCCGGGGTGATTCGAGCTACCACTTGGCAAGAATTCCTGGATGTATCTTTGGCTTTAGGTCAGCAACCGGAGCTAAAAGGTGATAACGTGGTGATGATAACCAACGGCGGTGGTTCAGGACTGTTATCGTGCGATCACTTTGAACGAGAGGGTTACCCCATGCGGGAACTGAAGGAAATTTCTCTTGGCCTGGGTTTAAAAATAAGAGCATATATGCCGATGTTTGGCTCGCCGCTGAACCCGGTGGATATATCAGGAACGGCTTCACCGGTACAATACAAGGGTGCTCTTAGACAGGCCATGCGCGATCCTAATGTGGACGGGGTTTTATGCTCTATCTGTCCCACAGCGGTGACGGACGTACCGGCGGTGGTGAATATAGCAATAGAGATGTATGAAGCTTATAAGTATCTGGGCAAGCCGTTTGTAATGGAATGCCAAGGTGGAGCTGAATGCCACGAGGCTATTATGAAACTTCGGGCGCACGGGATTCCCACTTACCCCACGGCCGAACAATCGGTCAACGCTATGATAGCATTGAGAAAGTACAATCAGATCAAGAACAGGTAATTTCCTCCAGATGATAGGCACATGGAAAGGAACGGGAATAAAATGGGCCTTTCATCTGATTATCAGGTGAAGGGCCTATTTAGTACACATACTGAACAACCTCGTTAGGTACGTCTGTAGATGGCAGCTCCTGTGTCGGCCTGTAGCTTGTAGCTGCTTCAGCCAGGCTCGACTGTTGCCGGGCCTATCCTCACGCTTCGCGGCGCCCCTTAGAACGAACGAGCTCGGCTTACTCGGGCCGCCTCTGAACTCGCCCCTTTGGGGCTCAGACATGCATCGGCGGTTTTCCCTCGTTTGCCTCGCTCTTTTGAATTCGGGCTAAGCTTCGCTTTGAGGATTGGGCCCGCCAACCTTGCTTATTTGTGTGCACAGCGCCAGGTGTGGTGTCTAGGCAGGCTTTTGTATCCGTCCGTTGTCGGCCTGTTCATGTTGCTACGGGTTTGGCGTAGGGGCAGCTTGCATCCGAAGGATGACCCTCTGCGGTCGCCCAGGTTCCTGTCCT
>DUNI01000149.1 GCA_012839445.1 Bacillota bacterium | reverse complement strand
GAATGGTCTCAAGCCTACCAAGAAGATCAAATTACCATCATCTATGATACCATGTGGAACGGCACCAGGCGCATGGCCGAGGCCATCGCCAGCGGCATAAAAGAAGCCGATGACAAGAATAACCTTAAGCTATACAATGCCGCCAAGACAGACAAGAATGACATACTCACTGAAATATTTAAGTCTAAAGCAGTTTTGCTGGGCTCACCTACCATCAATCGTAGCATATTATCATCCATGGCTGCATTGATCGATATGGCAAAGGGTCTGGCCTTTAAGCAAAAGAAAGCTGCCGCTTTCGGAACATACGGTTGGAGCGGCGAATCGGTGAAACTTTTGACAGCACACCTAAAAGACGCCGGTTTCGAGGTAGTCAGTGACGGCATTAGAGCAGTCTGGAACCCAGATGAAGAGGCTCTGGCCCAGTGTAAGGAATTCGGAAAACAGTTTGTCAGTCTAATTTAAAGTAACCGGCTGCCGTAAATATGAGTGGCTCGACTTGCAAAGTGCCCTCCGGCGTTATAGAGTAAAATCGGGTGAAAGCCATGATAGAAAAACGTGTGATTGTCATCGGTGGCGGTGCCGCTGGGCTAATGGCTGCTTTAGCTGCCTGTCGTCAAGGAGCTCAGGTAACCTTACTGGAAAAAAACCCGCGGGTAGGCAAAAAGCTACTAGCCACCGGTAACGGTCGTTGCAACTTTACCAACATGAATTTAGACCTGGATCATTATCACGGTACTAATCCACGCTTTGTTTATGGAACTTTTGGCCGGTTTACAGGACTGCAAACACTGGAGTTTTTCCGACAACTAGGTGTAGAACCGAAAGAGGAAGATGCTGGGAAAGTATTCCCAGCATCCGGACAAGCATCCAGTATACTGGATGTGCTCCGTTACCAAGTAAAGCAAGAGGGAGTAGCTATGATTTGTGACGCCAATGTGAAATCATTGGTTAAAAACGGGCCCCTGTTTACCGTTTATACGGAAGTTGGATCTTTTGAAACTGATGCCGTAGTGTTGGCCACCGGTGGGAAAGCCGGACCTCAGTTTGGCTGCTCTGGCGACGGATATTCTTTAGCTACTTCTTTTGGCCACCAATTGGTCGAACCTTTTCCTGCTTTGGTTCAGCTACGTCTTAGTGCTCCTTTTCTCAAAGCCATTTCGGGGGTCAAGTTTATCGGCCAAGCGTGCATCTACCAGGGTAATACACTGCTTAACCAAACAGAGGGCGAAATTCTGTTTACTAATTACGGTATCTCCGGCCCTCCCATTCTCGCCTTGAGTCGCACAGCCGGGGAAATCCTTGGCCGAAACCAAAAACCGCTACTCACAGTTAATATGTTACCTGAACAAGAACCAATAGAAGTGGAAAACTATCTAAAACGTCGTTTCAAAGAGCAAGGACAAAAGACGGCCGAGTTTAGCTTAGTGGGTTTTATTAATAAGAGGCTTATACCTGTGTTGCTAAAGGAAGCAAAGATTAATTTAAGGACGAAAGCAGCCGAAATCAACGCTGTTCAAATGGCATCCTTGGCTCAACTTCTCACCGGCTGGCAGTTTGTCGTCACCGGTACTAACGGGTGGACAGCCGCCCAAGTCACTGCCGGTGGACTTGATGTACGAGACATAGACAGTCAAACCCTATGTTCACGCCACGTTCCCG
>DUNI01000148.1 GCA_012839445.1 Bacillota bacterium | reverse complement strand
TTCAAAGAAAACACAGCATCTGCAGTTAGCACTATTGGAGGACGCGATACCCCCAGCTTTTGCAGCACTCTCTTAGAGCCTTCGTCGCGCACAGTGATCAAATCCACCCAATTTCCTAACCAGCGAACCAGCAGCCGGTTAAATGGATTCCTGATGGGCCCAACGCCGTTACCGTAAAGCATTACTTTTTTGCCCATCAACTTGGCCAAGGCCATTACGCCCAAATAATAAGGGATTGAGCGGTTACTGGTAATATCCTGTAGCAGACTCCCACCGCCGCTGATCAAAAGATCAGCCCTGCGCAAGGCTCGACAAAGCGCCCACAAGTTGCCTCGGGGCTCTGCTTCTACGTTATATGTAGCCGCTGTCTTACGCGGGTTGCCGGACAATACCGTAATCTCCACTTGGGGAATAAGCTGCCTTAAAGCAGCCACTTCGGCCGCCAAGATGGCCTCATCGCCGGCATTACCAAAACCAAAGTAACCGGAGAGCACCACTTTAGGCATTTTGCTTTCCCCTTCCTATCATAAAGTGACGAATCCCAAGAAGGAAAGCCCCGACCAGAGCACCGCCTGCAAGACCCAACAGCGATCGGGCCAGGGAAATAACAAACGGCGTGTGCAGATGAACAAAGGTGTTCATCAATGAAGCTTGCCCCACCGCCGCCAGAACCAATAGATACGGACGGTAGAACTTATCTTTACCACAACCGGCGGCAACTAGCATTAGGGCCGGGTGTCCCACTAAAAATTCTTTTGTGCGCGGTCGCACAAAAAGTACTGTTTCCAAAAAGTTCCGTGCTGCCAGTTCCCATTCCGGTATCGGTATAACGGAGGTATTGCCACTGCGGTTAAAAAGAACCAACACAGCTACTGCCAGCAAAAACAGCGCCATCAGTTCAATGGGGGCAATCTGTTTTTGTCGCCACCAGTAGGGACCGGACCATTGCTCCCAATATGCATGAGCCAAAACCAAGACAAATGTTATCATATAAGCTGCCTTTATGCCAGAAAACGCATCCAGCTTCAGCAAAAAGACAATATCCCCCAACAACCCTTGCACCACAACTCCGCCTAACAAAGTGACAGCGCCAGCTTGGAACAAGGCTAACAGTCCCTGCTTTAACCCCGGACCCAGGACGTGCTCTTGGTCCCTTGTTTTCACAGCTGTCCTGATGGCTTTCACCGGTACTAAACCGGCCACTGCCAAGGCTGCTCCTTTGCGCAACCAAGTCAGCGCTTCCGTTGACACAACAATAGCAGCCATAGCCAAGCCCAGGCAAAGTATTATCTGGGCTGTCTTGGGCCACCGACGCAGATCCAGAAACGCAATCGGCAACAAACCCAGCAGTCCCGCTAATAACCACCTGCTGGTCTCACGGGGCAAAAAAGCCATCGGTGCTCCCAGAGTCATGCCAGCAGCCTCAAGAGCTGCCGCTGTACGACTCAGATGCATTCTGTTAGCATTCACCAACGACTGAACCCCTTCTTGCCCAGCCGGCACCTGCCATAGTAAGTGCAAAATCACCAAGCGAACATTGCGGTCTCGAGCTGCCAGCAGATACTCTTGGTAAATAGTATGTACCGGCCGTTCGTAGACACGCACGGTTTTGTAGCCGCTGGCGGCAGCTACCTGTGCCGCTCCTGTTGGCAACTCAAACTCAGGCACCCCCTGAAGAATACCCAGTTGGGCCAAAATTGTTCCCACTCTCCCACTGTTGCTAAAAGGAACAGGTCCCGGCATCAATACCGCCGGTCGTACCTGAACTAAATCATTTTGATCCAGGGCCATTTCCTCTTCCGTTTTCAGGCTATCCAGCCACTCCAGCACCGGTTCATAGCCTAAAGCCCGAACAGTATCTATTTCCTGAAGAGAAACACCTATTCCTACCGAAGTCAGTTGATCCCAGGGCACCTGTATTGCCAGACCATAAGTATTGTCCCCTTGGGTGGCCAACACCCGCACCTTATCAGGAAAACGCATTGCTAAGCGTTCATTCAGTCGTTGAAATAGTTCCCTGCTCCCTACCAGGATATGAGTATCCTGAAATCTAAAATCCGGATCAGCTAGAGTCTGTTGCCCCAGTTCTGAAGACATCATCTGGTTAAGCTGATACAATTCCCAGCCGTTCAGAACTTGGATGCGCCCAGTTTGTTTTAGCCGACCAAGTGTATCCTCGCGCACTACCAGGTACTTCGCCCCTTCCGGCTGTAGCGTTTCAGCCAGTTGTTCAGCCGATACTCCAGCCGCTTGGGCCACGCCCTGGATCTCTTGCCAATCCAAAGCCAGCCCCACTCGATCATTACTGCTAATGAGGGCATTGTTCGGTATTACAATTATCAGTGCTAATATGGCCAGTACTGCCCATGCTACTGTTTGGCCCTGGTGTCCTGTGCGCAACCGTCTTGCCTCCTCTCTAGCTATCCACTAATTCGCAATACAATTCTGCTGTACGTCGAGCCATGGCCGCCTGTGAAAACTCCTGCTGCACCAATTTCTGGCCGGCCCGGCCCATTTGTTGAGCCTGCTTCCGGTTATCCAATAGCCGTAGAACTGCATCTGCCACCGCCGGCGGATTCCCGACCGATACCAGCAGACCTGTTTGCTCCGGCTGTACCACTTCTGTAATCCCGCCTACAGCTGTGGCCACCACTGGCTTACCGGCCGCCATGGCCTCTAATAACACCAGCCCTAAGCCCTCCTGGCATGAAGTAAGAACCACCACATCCAGCGCTGCCGTTACTGCAGCTATATCCCGCCGATAACCAAGGAACCTAAATTCTCGGTGCAAATTCAATGTCTGCACCAGATCCATTAACTCTTCCTGCAGTGGACCGGCACCAACCAAAACAAACATGGCATCAGGATGCTTTTCTTTTATCAAGGCCGCTGCCTTCACAAAATCCTGGGGTGATTTCTCCGCAACCAACCGGGCCACCATTCCCACCAGTGGACGGTTTCCTACCCCCAGCTCTACCCGAACCGCTGCTCCGCTAGCTCGGGAAAACTCCTCCACTGCAATACCATTAGGAATAACCCGTATTTTTGTCGGCGGTACTCCCTCCCTAACCAAGCTTTCAGCTACCGCCTGGGATATGGCGATAATCTTGTCGGTAAGAAGCCTCCCGGCCCAGCCGTTTAGCTGCCGGCGCCACTGAGGTATTTTCCTGCCGGATCCCAATCCGTGTCGGGTTAGCACCACTTTCGGACGGCCTGCCAGTCGAGCCGCTATCCGTCCTGACAAGCTAGCATGGGTATGAACCAGCCCGTAGTCCTCACGAGCCAGCAAGCCATATATCTCCCCAACTGCTTTAAAGCTAAACGAAGTATCGCTTCCACTTAACAAATGGGGATCAAAACCGTGACGCCTAAGTTCCTTTTCCAACTCACCGCCACCAGGACAAGCTACACTCACATCCCACCCTTCCCGGATTAGGTTAGGCAACAAATTAAGGAGATAGCGACCGGCACCGCCAACATTAAGATCACTTATCACATGGAGCACTCGCAGAGCCGCCCGCCCCCTTTCCCATAGCCACCGTCAACCCCAACACTACCCAAAAGAGCAAAGTCAATTTAGGACTATACCAAACATTGTCCACTGCTCCGTGAAGCAAAAAACCTGTTAGGGCGGCCATGAGTGCAACTAACACACCCTTATCCCCATGTGAAAGCTGCGGCAGCGCCCGATAGGCCTGTGCCAATACCGCCATCAACAACCACAAGAATACCAATAACCCTGGTACCCCTAACTCCAGAGCCAACTGCAAATAAAGGTTGTGAGTATGGATGGCTGGGGTGCCTGCCACCATAAACTGAGGATATACCTGATTAAAGGCCGCTGTTCCCAAGCCAATGCCAGTGAGCCAATAGGCTCTAATCATCCTGAAAACTGCCAACCAAATAGACAACCGAAATGTGTTGGAACTGTCTTCTAAGCTGCCAATACTGGCTGCCCGATTGATCACCTGCTCCGGAGCCATAGCCGGTAAAGCTGCTGCCAGCAAGGCGGTAACAGCCAGTAGTCGCGGCTCCCATAAAATACCTAACACCAACACCCCAATTACGGCAGCCAGCCAGCCTCCGCGCGAAAAAGTGGCTACCAGAGCTGCTCCCGCCACCGCTACCACCACCGCCCAAACTGTTTTGCCCCAAAACCGGCGCTCGGTAAAAACAAACACCAATGCTATCGGTAAAACAAAGGTAAGGTACTCGGCAAAAATATTAGGATTGTCAAACGGACCAAAGACACGGGTTTTAATTTCTTCTGCTTGTTTGACGTCGATCCAAGACAAAGACGTTTGAATACCGCTCTTGTATTGCCACAAGCCCAACAATCCCGCCAGCGCTCCGGCCAAAAGTAAGGCACCGAGAAGCCAAGAGACTTCTCGAGTCGATGGTAAGGTGGCTGCCAAATAAAAAGCAACTAAGTATAAAACATATAAGGGCAATACAGTTAAACTGCCACCTGGCGCCACCGAGAAAAAGGCCGCCAATCCCACCAGTACAAAAAACGCTATACAAGGTAAGTCCACACCGGTGGATGTAAGAACGCCCTTACCTTCAATCAAATTCTTGCCGGCAGCCAATATCGCTGTGGCCAACAGTAACTTACCCAACAAGGCCGTAGGCAAAAATGCCAAGCCCAACAACAGCAAATAAAGACCTCGCTGTGGCCGCTGCCAAATGAAATAAACAGCCACTGCTGCAGCCACATATTTAGCTGCCTCTTTGGCCGGTAATAAGGTCAGAATCAAGGCACCCAGCAGTCCGCCGGCAAATCCCCAGCCAAAAAAGGATCTATCTATGCGCTTAGCTTGAGTTGGCAAGATGTCTACCTGCATAATACCGGCCTCCTTGGGCCTCAGTCACGGATTTTGCCGAGCCCCTAAATTAGACAGACTTTGAATCCATTGCAACAACTTACTGTTTCCTATCCAAACTTGTATATCCACCGACGGAACCATCAGCAGGCCGCCTACAAAAGCCATTGTAGCTGCAGCTAGCAACCGTCGTCCCGTCAGGACACCTGCTATTTTCCCAAAAGCCACCGTCCCTACAGCCAAGCCCAGCAATATCCCCGACCAAAACCGGGCCCCATTTATCTTGTCTTGAACCAACCGGCTGACTTTACCGCCAACCTGGCTGGCGGTCCATGCTGTTTGCAAACGCTTGGCTCCGGTAATACTCACAGTCTCTAACCTGCGTCCCAGCCTGGCTACATTTGGAACCAGCCGACTGCCGGTCAGACATCCTTGGCCTCCCCAGTTAAGCTGCATTAGGCCCGCTGCTAGACTGCCTCGACCCAACATAGCCAAGCCGGCGCCTAAACCGGTAACCATCCGTGACACCACACTGTTCTTAGCCGCAACTGCTAAAGCCGTTAGTGCCCGTCCAACTAAGCTCTTTTGCCAATAGCGTCCTTGCTCGTTCACGTCACTCGTCCACCTTCACGCTAAATACCGTACTGTTTACTGCAAACTTTAGGCCCTTCACCTGAGCATTAGCACCAACTCTCATCTCATAGCCGCCCAGAATAATAACATTTTCTGTCACTTGCCCCTGTCCCCGGACGGTTATATATACGTCCTTTCGATAAGGTGCTTCTGCTTCCACCAGCCGCCCATCAGCCGTCTCCACTTCTTTAAGCGCCGGAACAACTTCTTTCGCTATCAATTCACCCAGTACAGCGTTGGACTTAGCATTAACAATGGTGTCTCCTTCGGAAACAGCATCAGCTGTGGCCGGACGAACGTCTTCTATCAGCAGCACTACCTCCACCGGTTTCAACGTGCTCGGGTTTACAGCTCTAAGCAGCCTGGATTTCAAGCCAATACGGGCTGCCACAGCAACAACCAATAGCACCACAGCTAAATCCACAATATTTACTAGCCCAAACAGACGTCCCTTGTCATCAATTAGCCGCATTATCGCTCCTCCTCAAGGCCTTTAAATATACCTTCTCCACTTCGCGCGACATTTGGGCCAGCGAGAACTCCTCTAAAACTACCTGACGGCCAAAGTCGCCTAGCTCACGGGCCAGCTCCGCATTGCCCAACACCTTGTCCACAGCGGAAACAATAGCCTGGGCTGCGGTTGCCTGGTTGCTCTTCCGACCGCTAAAGTTATGTCTTCTGGCCTCTGCCAACCGCTCTGGGGTTAGCAGCCCCATAAACCCTGCTTCTCCGGCAATCACCACCGGCTTGGCCGAAGCCATTCCCTCTAAAATAACCCGTCCCACACCTATTACCACTGTTGCCGGAGCAATAATTGCAGCCGTATCGGTGCGGGCACCGGTGACCATGATGGCCGGTCGAGAAAAGTCATCGTTTACCTTTTCTGCCCAACGCTGTACCTCAGGCAATTTATCGCCCTCGCCTACTACAAAAGCAGTAAGCGTAGGATAGCGCCGCAGTAACTCCGGTATTGCCTCAATTACCCTAAGAGCCACCTCGCCCCGAGCCCCACTTAGACGACTTATGTAGACTACCTTAGGGTCGTCATGGGAGAGACCAAACTCACTCAGTGTAGGCTGTGGATCAACATCAGGCGCAAACCGGACTGTATCCACTCCGTTAGGGATCACAGTGACATTATCCTCAGGCACGCCAAAATTTTGCACTAAGTGGGCTTTTACATCCTGACTGACAGCAACAGCTTGGTCGCCCCAAGCAGTTAAGGTACGCAGCCCCAAGTTTGTACTGTAGATCCCATGGGCCGTAGTAACCATCGGTCGCCGTGTCCACAGAGAAACAAAATGCCCCACCCAAGCAGGAATGCGCGCATGGGCATGAATCAAGTCGATATTCTGTTCCTTTACTATTCGGGTCATAAGCCGCATGCCGCGCAGCATATCCCAAGGAGCACGGCTATGCAGGGGCACCTGGAAGTGCTTAATCCCGGCTGCCAGAAGCTCTTCTTCCAGGCAACCGCCCTGCGAAGCCACTACCACTTGGTGCCCGCGTTTTTTTAATTCGTGAGCTAAGCCCACCACATGGGTCTCAGCGCCCCCGGTTTCCAGGGCCATGAGGGCTAGCAGCACATTTAGGCTGGGCATTTTCGTTCCCCTTTCCTCGCTGCTAAATCTATTAGTCCAAAGTAACGCCACCACGCACCAATACCACTACATTTGTTATGGTTTTGAGCCCCCGTCCATCGCTCCGCGGTATCAACAATAAATGATTGGCCGGTATGGCCTCCTGACTTTGAATGTCCCTTCCTGCCGTAAGATCAGAAATGCCGCCTTGAGGAGCAGTGATAGCAATAGCTTGGCCGGCACGCAAAATTAGCTCGGTTCCAGCCTCGCCTCTGAGCACCTCTCCCGCCTCTAGCTCCAATACCTGCAGGCGGACCAGCTGGTCCAAATAGCTCTTAGCCACCAGCGGATCTTCGGCAGAGCCGGGATCAACGTTCGAGGCTACACCATGGGTAGGCACCAGCATCAAAGCAATACCCACCAACAGCACCAATCCCAGCTGAAACCAACGGTTACGGTTCATGCTCCATCCCCTCCCATTGCTATAGCTTTAACTTCAAATAGGCTGATATGAAGTTGTCGATGTCTCCGTCCATCACGGCTTGTACATTACCGGACTGCTCTCCTGTACGGTGATCCTTTACCAATGTATAGGGCTCAAACACATAGGAACGAATCTGACTGCCCCAGGCAATCTCTCGTTGTTCACCGCGCAAAGCCGCTAGTTTTTTCTCTTCTTCTTGGCACTTTAAGTCAAACAGCCTAGCTTTAAGAATACGCATGGCTGTTACACGATTAGAATGCTGGGATCGTTCGTTCTGACACGTCACCACAACCCCAGTGGGCAAATGGGTTATACGCACAGCCGAGTCTGTTTTGTTTACATGCTGGCCGCCGGCACCGCCGGCTCGATAAGTGTCCAACCTAATATCTTCCGGCTTGATTTCAACTTCGATATCATGATCCACTTCCGGAATCACATCCACCGATGAAAAGGAAGTGTGACGCCGCCCAGCAGTATCAAAGGGGGAATGACGCACCAGCCGGTGCACCCCCCTCTCACCTTTAAGATAACCATAAGCGTTAGGACCACTCACCAAAAAGGTAGCGCTCTTAACTCCTGCTTCGTCACCAGGAAGCAAATCCCACATTTCCACCTTGTAACCACTTTTCTCGGCCCAACGGGTATACATCCTCAGGAGCATGCTTACCCAATCCTGAGCTTCGGTGCCACCAGCGCCGGCGTGTAACGAAACAATGGCGCTTTTGCCATCGTACGGCCCCGATAACATAGCCGCCAACTCCAAATTATCGTAGCGTTGGCGCAGCCCGGCCAAAGTAGCGGCCACTTCTTGTGCTATCTCGGCATCGCCTGCTTCAGCCCCCAGCTGGCATAAAACCTTTAAGTCCTCAGCTTCTTGATACAACTCCGTAAACAATTGCACTTCATCTTTCAACGCCGTAAGCTCAGGCATTATCTTTTCAGCTTGAGAAGGATCGTCCCAAAAATCCGGTTGGGCAATTTGGGCTTCTATTTCATCTACCCGGGCCTTCTTACCGGCAATGTCAAAGAGAAGTCCCCATTTCGCTTATTTGCTCTGTAAGTTCTGTTGTCTCCCGACACAGATCATCATATAGTAGCACTCGCATCACCTCATTTAACCTTTCCTGGTTCCTGCGTCCGGATCTAGCGGCCGCAGCACTTCTTATATTTCTTACCGCTGCCGCAAGGGCAGGGATCGTTGCGCCCTATTTTCTTACCTTTGCGCCGATAGGGTTGCCGCGGTCCGTCGTCGGCACCGTCGCCACCGGCGATAACATTACGAAAAGCACTCTTACGCTGGGGCTTCTTGGGGCTTAACTGAATCTTAAACAGATAGTGTACCGTATCCTCCTGAATACGAGCCACCATACCCTGGAACATTTCATAGGCTTCCCGTTGATATTCAATCAGCGGATCATGCTGACCATAGGCTCTAAGCCCGATGCCTTCCCGCAACTCATCCATGGCATCCAAATGCTCCATCCATTTACTGTCTACCACCCGCAGCAAAACCACCCGTTCCAATTCGCGCATGTGTTCGGGCTCAGTTTGGCCCTCCCGCTCTTCGTAGAGAGTATGCACTTTCTCCTTCAGAAACTGCTCCAGTTCTTCTCTGCTCTCTCGAGCCAGGTCCTGTTGCGTTATCATGCGCGGAGGAAAGAAAGTTTGCTCCAGAACCATCTGCAACGCTTTCAGATCCCATTCTTCCGGGAGCACGTTTTCACTACAGTAGGTGTCCAAGTAGTCTGCCAGCACCAGCTCAGCCATGCCCAAAACCGTCTCTTTATGATCGGCCTTAACCAGCACCTCCCGGCGCTGATCATAAATAACCTCGCGCTGCATATTCATCACATTGTCATATTCCAACAGTTGCTTACGGATATCGTAGTTTCGCGCTTCCACTTTTCGTTGGGCATTTTCCACTGCCCTGGAAAGCAAACCGTGCTCAATAGGCTGATCTTCTTCCAAACCCAGCCGCTCCATCACCCCGGAGATGCTTTCCCCGCCAAATAAACGCAGCAGATCATCTTCCAAGGACAGATAAAAGCGCGACGATCCCGGGTCCCCCTGCCGTCCACTGCGGCCACGTAGCTGGTTGTCGATTCGCCGGGCTTCATGGCGCTCGGTGCCGATAATATGAAGCCCGCCTTTAGCCACCACCTGATCGTGTTCAGCCGCGCACTGCTCCTTCATTTCTTTCAAAACAGATTCGTACGTTTCTTCATCCACCTGGGCCAAGTCTTTTCCTTGCCGTAGCAGCTTTTCCTTAGCCAGAAACTCAGGATTGCCACCCAAGAGAATGTCTGTACCGCGACCGGCCATGTTGGTAGCAATGGTAACACTGCTTAGCCGCCCGGCCTGGGCCACAATTTCAGCTTCTTTTTCATGGTATTTAGCATTGAGCACCTGATGGGGTATGCCCTGCCGCTTAAGCAACGCACTTAAACGCTCCGATGTCTCAATGGATACCGTCCCCACTAACACTGGCTGTCCACGCCGATAGCACTGGGCTATCTCCTCCAGCACAGCCTTAAATTTGGCCTCTTCGGTCTTATACACCACATCAGGATGATCCACCCTAATCATAGGCTCGTGGGTAGGAATAACCAATACATCCAAACCGTATATATTACGAAACTCCTCTTCTTCCGTTTCAGCTGTTCCGGTCATGCCGGCCAGCTTTTTATACATGCGGAAGAAGTTCTGAAACGTAATCCGTGCCAATGTTTGGCTCTCGGTCTCGATCTTGACGCCCTCTTTGGCTTCAATCGCTTGGTGCAAACCGTCACTGTAACGGCGACCGAACATCAGCCGACCGGTAAACTCATCCACAATGAGCACTTGTCCGTCCTTTACCACGTAGTCCCGGTCACGCTGCATCAATGCATGGGCCCGTAAAGCCTGCATTAAGAAATGGGATAAATCATCGCCCTCAGTATCAGCATATAGGTTCTCCACCCCTAACATACGCTCTACCTTAGTCACACCTTGTTCAGTCGGAGCTACCGTGCGGGCTTTCTCATCCACTTCATAGTCTTCTCCCGCCCTTAGGCGCGGCACCACTTGAGCAAACTTATAATACAAATCAGTGGACTGCTGGCCCTGGCCGGAAATAATCAGCGGTGTGCGGGCCTCATCAATAAGAATACTGTCTACCTCATCAATAATGGCATAGTTAAAGGGACGCTGTACCATTTGCTCTTCATATAGAACCATGTTATCACGTAAATAGTCAAAACCAAACTCGTTGTTGGTTCCATAGGTGATATCCGCTGCATAAGCCTTCTTGCGGTCACCAAAATCCAAGCCATGGCCTATTAGTCCCACCGATAGACCCAAAAACTTATAAACAGCACCCATCCACTCGCTGTCACGTTTGGCCAAGTAATCGTTCACCGTAACAATATGCACGCCTTGGCCGGTCAAAGCATTTAAATAAGCCGGCAATGTCGCCACCAGAGTCTTGCCCTCGCCTGTTTTCATCTCGGCAATGCGTCCCTGGTGAAGAACAATGCCGCCCAAAATCTGCTCATCAAAATGGCGTAGTCCTAAAACGCGCCAGGAAGCTTCCCGTACCACCGCAAAAGCTTCAGGAAGAAGATCTTCCAATGTCTCACCGGTGTTGAGCCGAACTTTAAATTCAGCTGTCTTTGCTCTTAGCTCATCATCTGACAAAGCCTGCATGGTTTTTTCCCAAGAATTAACCTTGGCCACCTGTTGAGACAGACGCTTAAGTTCGCGTTCATTATCATCAAATATTTTCTTTAGAAAGGAAAACATAAACACACCTTCTCCCACAAGGCAGCAGCCAATAGTTATAAGCCCGTCCTCTCATTCTAGCATTTCGCCGAGAGATAGACAATAGAAAAGCGCCCACATGGGGGCGCTCTATCCTGTTTTACCCAATGTCTGCCCATATG
>DUNI01000147.1 GCA_012839445.1 Bacillota bacterium | reverse complement strand
GCTCCCAAGGATGAAGATTATGTACTAGTCACGCGGTTAGCTGACGGGTCATCGGTTAAGGTGGCGGAACAGTATATTACTCCTCGCCTTAAGGACAAAATACAGGAGTTATTCGAGCAGGGCATTGAAGTGGTAGCACTTCTTTGTACCGGCGAGTTTCCGGAAATGGTCGGTCAGGGACTCTTGGTACGCCCCCAACCGATACTGTACAATGTTACTGAAGCTGTAGCACCAGGACTAAAACTGGGTGTAGTATCCCCAGCAGTTGATCAAATTCCTCAATCACAAAGACGGTGGCGCCAAGTGGGAACAGAGCAGGTTATGGTAGCTGCTTCTCCCTATGACGATCCAGCGGAATTGGAACAGGTAGCCCAAACTCTCAAAGAGCAAAGTGTAGAGCTAGTAGTCCTTGATTGTATGGGATATACCTTGGATATGCAAGAAAGGGTGCGCACAATAACAGGTGCCCCGGTGATTCTAGCCAGAGGAATTTTTGCTCGGGTCTTAAAGGAGCTTGTCGGCTGAAAGGAAGAAGTATTATGAGTGAAAGCATGGTAAAGATAGCAGAGCACCTCTTACAGCAAAACCTGGCCTTGAAAAGCGGGGAGCAACTGCTAATTATCGTAGACGAAACAACCTTAGATATAGGGAAGGCATTATTTGGCGCTGGTAAAGAATTAGGTGCTCAAAGCTCATTAATAGAAATAGTGCCGCTAAAAAGAAGCGGCGCCGAGCCGACACCCATGGTAGCCCAGGCTATGATGGCGGCCGACGTCATAGTAGCAGCAACGGCCCACTCTCTTACTCATACCCAGGCCCGCAAAAAGGCCTGTGCGGCTGGGGCCCGAATGGCAACTATGCCTGGCATAACTATGGAGATGTTCGTTGGTGGAGCCTTAGCTGCCAACTATGATGAAATAGCGCGTTGTACTTTGAAATTGGCAGACCTTCTTACTAATGCTAAAGAAGCAGTGCTGATAAAAGACGGTTCTCGGCTAACGATGTCTCTGTCTGGAAGGCACGCTGTGGCTAGCACCGGTATATACAGAGAAAAGGGGCAGGGAGGTAACTTACCGTCCGGTGAGGCTTTTATCGCTCCAGTGGAAGGCAGTGCTGAAGGGGAAATTATAATCGACGGTTCTTTTTCTGGCCTAGGGACGCTACAAGCACCGCTAAAACTAACTTTTAGTCAAGGGACTTTGGTGAATGCAGCAGGACCGGACAAAGATAGGTTGGCTGCTCTTCTCGGAGACAATCTGCTAGCCCGCAACTTGGCTGAACTAGGTGTCGGTACTAACGATAAAGCACGTGTTACGGGAGTCATTTTAGAGGACGAAAAAGTCTATGGGACTGCTCACATAGCTCTTGGTAGTAACGATACTTTTGGCGGTAATGTAGCTGCTGGGATTCACTTGGACGGAGTAATCATGGCTCCCAAGTTATACCTAGATGGTAAGATGATTCTTAGTAAAGGGAAATTGCTGGCATAAGGATAGGTTCAAAAGGGACTGCGTGCATGCACGCAGTCCCTTTTTGCTAGTGTACATAGGTGTGATAGTTTGGCGATGAAATTCCGTTATGGGCTTGGCAGTTAGAACTATTAGCCAAAGGCAAGGGTAACAAATGTTTAGTCTCCGATTTTTGGGGAGAACAGGGTCTGCCTAGGAACGCTAGTGTCCTATTTATGACACGGCTGCCCCAGTTATGACACACGGGATCCAAAACATGGAGATTGAGGAAAATGCGATAAACACGGCCAACGGTGCTGTGTGAGCTGTGGGTATGTACTTGGCACGATTCATGCAACTGTAATTGTCAATCTAAGCCACCTGGCAACTATCTCCCGGAACGGGGCTAATTACAGGTGGATTTTTATTATTAACCAGAACCAGGTGGTTCTTAGGTGTTGGTTAGTTTCAAGGCGAAGGAGTGGATGTTTTGAGCAATTGTATGATTTTATGTAACGGTAAAGTTGTTACCATGGACCCGGAATTACCTTTTGCCGAAGCGGTAGTTGTGATTGACGACAAAATTAATTTCGTCGGTTCTAATGAAGATGCTTTTAATCAATTTCCTAATTCAAAAAAGATTGACTTGGGAGGCAAAACCCTGGTTCCAGGGTTCATAGATTCCCACTGCCACTTGAGTTTAACTGGGGAAGTTATGTCTTTGCCCAGTGCTTGTGATTATAGGTCTGTGGACGAATGTCTTGATGGTTTTAGAAGTGAGGCACTCAAGTTAGATAAAGGGCAAGCGCTTTTGGTCTGCGGATTAGACGTGGATCGCTTGAATCGGATTCCAAGTTTAGAAGAGCTGGACAAGGTGCTTCCTGACCGGCCTTTTCTGTGCAGAACTGCTGCCAGTCACGCTACCTTGGCCAATAGCAAAGCCCTTAGCTTGGTCCAAAAAGAGGCTAAGAGGCTAGGGGCAAAATTAAACCCGGAAGACATTAAAACGGGTCTCTTAAAAGACCGGGGCAATCTCATTGCTTATGCTTTAACAGCAACTTTGATGTCTGACGAACAAAGGGAAATAGCTAAGGAGAAAGTTGTGGAACAGTGTACCCAAGCTGGAGTGACTACGATTCACACCTTAGAAGGCCGTCAATTGGAAAATGACCCTGATGTGGAGCACCTTCTTAAAGTACAGGATTCCCTACCATTTGATACCCTAATATATTATCAGACGACAAACGTTGACGAAGCAGTAAAGAAAGGGCTGACCAGAATAGGCGGCTGCATCCTTTGTTTACTGGATGGAGATTTTAGCCCGGGGACAGCAGCGTTGCGTGAACCGTACTATAATGATCCAACCAATTATGGGAAATTGTATTTTACCGATGAGGAATTGCAGTCTTTCTTTATCGAAGCTAACAGAAAAGGGCTGCAAATTGCCATGCATGCCATTGGTGATAGAGCGGTGGATCAAGCTCTAAGGGCATACGAAGTGGCTCTTAAAGACACTCCCAGAACAGATCACCGCCACCGCATCGAGCATTTTGAAATTCCCTATAAAGACTTGATGGATAGGATGGTTGACTTAGGAATAGTACTGGCTATGCAGCCGGCATTTGACCAATACTGGGATTATGACGATTATGTTACTTTTTTGGGGCCGGAAAGAGCACGGAGGAAGAACTGTTTTAGGGCTGTTCTTGATAGAGGACTAATCGTGGGCGGTGGATCCGATAGTTTTGTTACGCCCTTTGACCCACTTCTAGGAATCCATGCTTGCCTAAACCACAGTGTTTCCGAATCCAGGATTGGTCTCAGTGAGGCGCTAGCTATGTTCACCATAAATTCTGCTTATCTTGGCTTTGAAGAAGAGACCAAAGGCAGTATAAGACCTGGAAAAAGAGCCGACTTAGCAATAATCTCTGGGGATCTTTATAATACCCCCGCTGACAAGATAAAAGACTTAACAGTGGTTGGGACTATTTATAAGGGTAATTTTGTCTGGAAAGATCCGGCTATGCCTTGGTAAAAAGTAACTCAACATGTTATTGCGGACTAAAGTGACGGACTGAGATAGTGGCTCGCCAACTGTCTCTAGCACAGGAGGTAAAAGTAGTGAAGAAGCAAAAACTGTCTTTAGTGATCCTAGCGTTGTTGCTTATTGCAACCCTGGTGATTCCCCCGCTGTTTGATGGGGTCTTTAACCGGATCGAACCTTGGGTGTGTGGAATGCCATTTCTTATTTTCTGGTTAGTGGCAGTAAATATCATGGTTGCAGTCATTCTTTTCGTACTATGGTTGATGGATAGAAATCAGGAGGCTTAGTGTTATGAACAGAGATTCAATAATAGCAATTGGCGTAGTAGTTTTATACATGCTAGGCTTAAATGCATGGATCCGGGTCAAGAGTAAAATGGAAGAAGGTAACCTGGAAGAATTCGCTGTCGGTGGTAGAAATTTTAAATGGTACATGGTACTCTTTACTGTTTTAGGTACATGGTTTACCGGTACCTGTTTTACCGGCGCGTTTGGTTTTGCCACCACATATGGAGCAATGGCACTATACGATACCACTCAAGTCTTGGCTGGATTGGTATTGCTTTATGTTATTGGACCCAGGGTTTGGGCCTGGGGAAAAGCGCATCAGTTGTACAACCTACCTGAATTTGTAGAACTAAGGTATAGAAGCGATAAACTGGCTTTTTTCGTAGCTCTTTTTGGTTTAATCCTGAACTTACCTTGGCACGTGATGGCCTTTAAGACCTTTGGCTATGTAGTCAGTGCCCTAACTTATGGAGCTATTCCCTTTAATATAGGAATGATTGTAGCCGGACTATTTATAATGTCTTATGTTATGTATGGTGGCCAAAAAAGTGTTGTTTACAGTGCCTTTATTCAAGGCCAAGTGATGATCTTTGGCAGCATGATCTTATTGGCCATTATGGGCCAAAAATTCTTCGGCGGTTTTGGTCCTATGCTGCGGCAGGTTGCTGAAAAGACACCGGAGCTTTTGACCGTAGCTGATTCACCATATTGGGCATCGGTAATTATCGCTGGCATATTAGGTTCTTACTGCTGGCTAGAGACCTTTAACAGAATGTTTGTGGCCGGATCCGTAAGAGAGATAAAGATTTGTACTGCCGGTGCTCCGCTGCTAGCAGCTGGAATGTATGTAACACTCCTGCTTGTCGGTATTGGCGGATCTTTGATTCCGGAAGTGTTGGCCGATCCTGAAAGCGGTTTTTTGACGATGGCACGTATGGCTGGAGGGCCGCTCATGGTGGGCTTTGCTGGAATCATTGTGATGGCAGCGGAAATGACTTCTATCGACTCCCAATTAGCTACAAACTCAGTGGTTATGGCCAATAATATTGTAAAAAGGTTCAAGCCGGATCTTACAGAAAAAGAAGTAGTAAGAATCGGGCAGATTACTGTAGTTGTATCTTGTATCCTGGCCTTAGCCATAGCCATGATGGATCTCCCCATGCTGATGGAGATAGCTATCTTTACTTTCCAGCATATTGTTCATATTTTCCCTACGGCCATTATAGGAATCCTATGGAAACGGGGTACTGCCAAGGCAGCCTGGGCCGGACTGGCTGTTGGTCTCCCTATTACAGCTTACCTAACTCTAAATGAGGCTGTAGCAACTACGGTATTTGGTTCATGGACACCGGGAATTATCGGTTTTGTGGTAAACCTTTTTGTATATGTAGTAGTATCTTTGACAACAGAACCGGATGGATACGTAGAAGAACTGTTCGCGCAAATAAAGAATGTTACTCAGCAGGCTTAGCAAACGCTATTTAACAATATAAGGATGATATTTCGAGCTCCTGCGGGGTAGCAGCAACAGCTTTGGGTAACAATGAAAGGGCTTCACCTTGCTTTTATCAAACAGTTGACAAAGATATAAGCAAGGTGAAGCCGCTTGTATGTTCCTAAATTAGGAAGGAGTAACGTAATGAAGATCGCAGAAATTGCAGCTCAGCTTCAACCTGAATTAGTGGAACTTAGACGTGATTTTCATCAATACCCGGAACCTAGCGGAAAGGAAAAGCGCACGGCTGCTAGGATCGCCGAAGAACTTACCAAGCACAAAATATCGGTAGAACGAAAAGCCGGAACCGGAGTTGTAGGTACGCTAACAGGATCCCAACCGGGACCAACCGTAGCTTTAAGGGCCGATATTGATGCTCTTTCAATTGAAGAAAAAACCGGAAAGAGTTATGCTTCAAAGAATCCGGGGCTTATGCATGCCTGTGGTCATGATGCCCATATTACTTGTTTGCTGGGTGCAGCTAAGATCTTAACACTGATTAAAGATAAATTACAGGGCACAGTTAAATTTATCTTCCAACCGGCAGAGGAAATATGTCAAGGAGCTCAGCAAATGATTGAAGCCGGTGTTTTAGATGGAGTGGACGGCATCTTTGGTATCCATGTTTGGAGCGATGTACCCGCCGGCAAAGTTAATATAGCGGCAGGACCTCGTATGGCGGCAACGGACTTGTTTACAATTGAGGTGGAAGGTAAGGGAGGCCACGGTTCGGCACCTCACCAAGGAGTGGATGCTGTTTTAGTGGCTGCAGCGGTTACAATGAACCTCCAAACTATTGTGAGTCGAGAATTTAATCCGCTGGAACCGGTAGTAGTGCATGTAGGGGAAATGTTAGCTGGGGATCGATTCAATATCATTGGCAGCAAAGCTACTCTTAGAGGAACGAATCGATATTTTAACCCCGAAATTAGCAATAAGCTCCCGGAAGCTATGAAACGCATTGCCGAAAATACAGCTGCAACTTTTAGAGCTCAGGCCGATGTGGAATATAGGTTTGGTTGTCCGCCTACCATTAACGACAAACGGATAGCAAACATCGTTCAACAGGCAGCAGTCAAACTGTATGGAGAGGATTGTCTTTCACCTATGGCACCGCGTACCGCCGGTGAAGACTTCGCTTATTATCTGGAAAAGGTTCCCGGAGCTTTAGCCTTCCTTGGGGTTAGCAATCCCGGAAAAGGTACTATTTGGCCCCAGCATCACCCGTGCTATGATATCGATGAAGATGTGTTGCAAAAAGGAGCTGCTATTTATGCCCAGTTTGCTTGGGAATTCTTGAATTGTAGATAACGAATAATAAAGGGGCTGCGTGAAGAAAAACGCAGCCTCTTAATTGTGGAGATTTAACTGCTTTCTCTAGTTGCGATGGCCGTCGCTTTCCGCAACTGTTCGATTAAGGCTCCTTGAAGCATACCGTAGATTATGTGGGTGCCAAGTAGAGAGGCCATTTCCCCTGGAGAAGTTTTGTTAGCACCTTCTAGCCGGAGCAGTTGGCCGGCAGCTAGGGTAGTAATCCACAGGGCAGTGCCGCCAATGGCTCCTTTCCACATCATGCGCCGAGGCGGAGTCTGGGAGTATACAAAGGACAGAGCGGAGCCGAACAATCCGCCAAGGATAATATCACCGAGGTGACCGATGGCCTTTTCTTTGTAGGAGCCAGATTTTTGACTGGACTCGGCTTTGGGTATTTGGCCTTTCGATCTTTTTCCTAAGACAACACCTGCTGCCATTGAACTATAAGGTGTGGTTGGAATGCTGGCATTGTTCAAGGCTATGTTTACCGCACTCTTTGCTACAGACGCAGCGACGCCAGTGATAAAACCAAGGAGTAGCCAGTCTTTGGCTATTGGGGTGTCTTTCATAACATCACCTTCTGCATTGCTTTGGTCTTAGTATCCCTAAATTTAAGAAAAGAGCCAGCTGGAATTGTCTAGAAGTTTCGCTCATGTCACCAATTCCTTGCTGTTACAATATCCATGGCCAATTGGCAGCTTGCAAAATAGTATATGTGATTTTAGAATGTTGTATTTGTAGCTTCTAAGTTGCACCGGTAGGACTAAGGAACAATTGCAATTGTGTGTAAACAGCTTAACGGAAGGGTTGGTTTAAATACAAATTGTTAATAGATTGATATAATATAGGCATTCCATTATAATATTATTAACAGACTCATGGAAGGAGATTGTTTTTGGGAAGTTTGCGCTTAGTCAGTTCCTTGTGCCAGCAAGTGGCAGAAATCATATCTTCAGTATTAGACACCGAGGTTCAGATAATTGATGAAGACTATACTATTATTGCCGGAACAGGAATCTACAAGCAATTACTAGGAACAAAAGACGCGGAAGCATTTTGCGAGGATTCACCCTATATTTACACACAAATCCTTCAGAATGCAAAATCCTATATTGTTGAAGCACCAATGGAAACGCCTATTTATGGACCTACGACTCAAGGTGAAACAGCCGAAATTTGTGTTCCGATAAAGTTTAGGAACAAGGTAATAGGTATCATGGCTCTGGCGACTTTTGATAAGGAGCAAAGAAATTGGCTGTTAAGTAAGCAAAAAGACCTGTTAACCTTTCTTAAGCAAATGGCTACTTTAATTACGTCCTCCATTGTAGCTGAAGAGGCCCATAATCAAATTATGTTGGGAAAGAACATTGTAGACAATGTTTTAGAGACGGTCGATTTAGGGATTATTGCTGTAGATGGAAAGGGAGTAATAACCCACCTGAATAAAGCGGCAGAAAGGTTGCTTGGAATAAGTAGCGAAAACTGGATAGGCAACAACTTGGACTTACTTTGGCCGGGGTCACCGCTAGTTGCGCTTCTCAAGAACGGACAAGAATGTTCTAACAAGGAAGTTACTTTTACAAACAAGAAGCAGAGCAGGCATTTGTTAGCTACTACCAAGGCTTTTTTCCTCAGGGACCAAATACAAGGTGGTCTTCTTTCCTTTAGTAGCTTAGCTGAAGCCCGTACACTGGCTTATGACCTTATCAACACTGATAGAGTGACTAGGTTTGATTTGATTAAAGGTCAAAGTAAAAGCATGGCAAATATTAAGAAGGTGGCTCTGCGCGTGGCCAGAGGTAACTCTACTGTTCTTATTACTGGTGAGACGGGTACCGGTAAGGAACTGTTTGCTCGTGCTATTCACTATGCCAGTCCACGGCGGGACGAGCCTTTGGTAACGGTTAATTGTGCAGCCATTCCGGAAACATTACTAGAAAGCGAACTGTTTGGTTATGAAGAAGGGGCTTTTACAGGTGCCCGCAAAGGTGGGCGAGCCGGTAAGTTCGAGGTTGCCAACGGTGGCACATTGTTCCTAGATGAGATAGGCGATATGCCACTTCATTTGCAACCGAAGCTATTACATGCTCTCGAACGAAGACAAATCGAGCGCATAGGTGGCAACAAAGTTATTGATATCAATAGTAGAATTATAGCTGCTACCAATAGGAATCTTGAGGAAATGTGTTCAAACGGAGAATTTAGAGAGGATCTATACTATCGCCTAAATGTCATTCCCCTACACATTCCACCACTTAGAGAGCGCAAAGATGATATGGAGCTGCTAACATTTCATTTTTTACACAAGTATAGCCGTTTGTTGAATAGGAATATTACCGGTATAGCAGATGAAGTTATGCAATTGCTGCGGGAATATGATTGGCCTGGCAATGTGCGGGAACTAGAGAATGTAATTGAGTATGCGGTCAACATGGAACTTACTAAGACAATTACCTTGGATAGTATTCCGCGGCGGGTGAGGAATGCAGTAAGGGATGGTAACAAACCAAAAGAGGACGATTTGCGCAGCCAATTGGACAACGTGGAAGAGGATTTACTTAGAAAATACTATGAGAAGACGAAAACAGGAGAACTAACGAAAAAGGAAGCGGCTGACCTGTTAGGTATAAGTCGCTCGACTTTTTATCGGAAACTATCAAAAATAACTAAACAGTCTAATGGTTAACTTAGATAGGCTGGTACGTACTAAATTTGTGACAAGGGTTCCAGTTATTATTTTGTGGGAAGATTAAAGTGGAAGAAGCCGGGCACACGTGCCCGGCTTCTTCCACTTTAGTACTTGGCTACTTTAGCCATAGTCAAGACGGTTCTCCTGGGATAACCATTGCTTGGTTGATTACTTGAAAACAAAGTGAACCAAAGCTACTAAGGCTAGGATGTAGGTAAACCAATGTACTTCCTTGTTTCTCCCAGCAACAACTTTGACTATTGGATAGGCCAGAAAACCGGCTGCGATTCCATCGGCAATACTAAAGGCAAAGGGCATAAACAGCATGGTGACAAAAGCTGGGAAGGCTTCAGTGAAGTCGGTAAAGTCAATGTCCATTACTGCCCCCATCATTAGAACTCCCACAATAACCAGAGCAGGAGCTGTAGCTCCGGAGGGTACAAGCCCGGCTAGAGGTGCCAGGAAAAGAGAGGCCAAGAACAGCACACCGGCTACAACTGCCGTCAGACCACTGCGTCCTCCTTCGGAGACGCCGGCGGTACTTTCCACATAGGTGGTAACAGTACTGGTACCTAGGACAGCTCCTAAGACAGTACCAACAGCATCAACGATCATGGCTTCCTTGATTTTGGGCAGACGCCCCTCTTTGTCCAGAAAGTCTGCCCGGGCACCAGTTCCCATTAAAGTGCCTAGTGTGTCGAAGATGTCAACAAAAGCGAAGGCAAAAACAGTCATAAAGCCCATGCGCAATGCACCGGGGAGATCCATATGAAAAGCGATGGGAGCTAAGCTGGCAGGGGCACCGAAGATGTCACTTAGACTAGTTGGAAATGCAGTGATTCCCATGAAGAAACTTACTACAGTAGTAAGGAGGATTCCAAGGAGGATAGCTCCTCTAACCTTTTTAGCCATGAGAACAGCCATGATTAAGAGACCAATAATGGCTAAAAAAGTCTCCGGCTGGCTCAAATCACCCAAGGCTACTATTGTAGCTTCGTCGCCCACAATGATCCCGGCATTTTTGAGGCCGATAAAAGCGATAAAAAGACCAATGCCGGCTGCGGTGGCTCTCTTTAAGCTAGCGGGAATAGCCGCATCAATATAATCGATAATTCCCATGATGGATAATACGAAGAATAGAATTCCAGAAATAAATACTACTCCTAAGGCTGCTTCCCAGCCGGCAACCGGGGCGACGGCAAAGGCAAACATAGCGTTTAGCCCCATACCGCTGGCTAAGGCAAAGGGATAGTTGGTGACCAAACCCATCAAAATAGTGGTAATACCAGCTGATACGGCTGTGGCTGTCATGACAGCACCAAAAGGCATTCCAGTGGCACTTAAGATATCAGGATTAACAAAAAGAATATAGGCCATAGTCATAAAGGTTGTAATTCCGGCTGTTATTTCTGTTTTAACATCAGTGTTTTTTTCCTTCAAACGAAAAAAACTTTCCAAGTCTCTTCCTCCTGTTCGCTAAACTTAATTCTTGGCAAAATAGGTTGGTTTATCTTTTCTATATTACCCCCTTAAAACACATTTTGCCCAGGCGGGGTCGCTTTAACAAGAACTGTGAGCGAAACCTCCCCGCCTGGGCTTTTATCCCTTCGGTGTGCCTTGTAAGTACCTACCAAATCCTACTGGGGTCCTTAGTAAAGATCTTGACTCCTAAACAAGGCTGTACCACTTGGATCGGAACCCTAGGTACACTTTCTCTCATAGTCAGATGATTTGTGGCCACCTGATAGAAACTACGGAACCTTATTATTAAGCCTGCATAAAGGCACCATATTTGCTTGCCATCATTTTACCAAGCTCATGGGGGTGGTGTCAAGGCTAAAACGAATGTTGGGCAAGTTTTAACGGCTAATGTTCGTAAAAGGCGCCATAATGTGTTTAAAAGACAGTCCATCTTTTGTACCAAAGTTGGGACACAGTGTCACGACTGTCGCACACAATTTGCGCATCGCTATATCTATGCTATATACAGAATTGCCAGCAATTATATTAAAACTCACACGTGAGTCATCGTTATTAATAGCTTTACTGTGGAAAAACAATATAAAATGTTATGGTTAGTCACCAATACCCCCTATCTCTAAAAACTGCGACGATAGGGGGTAATATGGTTATTGTTGGTACCGAGGTACTGATGTTTCTTCTTACCAACAGGGTGGTACAGATATTGCAACATATTAAAAGCAGTCAATAAAAGTCGTTCTTACTTAAGGTTAAAGGGTGAGATTTTTGAACAGTGGTTACGGCTGGATTTTGCTGGCAGGTGTGTCCTGGGGTAGTGTTGGTATCTTGGCTCATTATTTGTTTGAGACAACTAAAAGAATCTACCTGGCGGTGCTATAGAAAACGCTGGTTTATCGACCAAGTATCTATTTAAGTTCATCGACGAAGGTAAAATGAAAGATTCCGATGTAGTCAGTTTAGGACAACTGGTAACCGGCGAAAAGCCTGGAAGGCAGAATGACAAAGAGATAACTGTCTTGATGATGGGCGGTATGTCGGTGGAAGACGTGGCTTGGAGCTATAAAGTTTATAAAAAAGCTCTAGAAATGGGCTTAGGCCAAAAACTCACCCTTTGGAACGAGCCCCACTTATTTTAGAACCGGAAATTGACTGATACTCCTCCTGGTTAGGGTGTTAGACCTCCTGCCAGGAGGATTTTTCTTTTTTAAACTGGATTGGTATAAGGAAGATAATTCGGGATAGAAAGTAGCTTTGATCAGACTGATATATTTGGGTTCCCAGAAGGAAAATAGGGAGAAGACATGGAATGTTGGGGTTAGCTAACAGGTGGTACCATTGTAAGGGAAATGGACAAAATAAGTTTCCGGAGTATACATAGAAACAAATCGGAATGTCAACTGTAACAAGGAATCTGGCTGGGAGGCTTACAAATGGTGGCGAATAGAGAGGAAATGTTCAAACAAAGGGCCTGGCAAGAGGTGGATCGTCTGAGAAATCGCTTGGTGGAAATTAGCCGGGCCATTCATGCGCGGCCGGAACTGGGTGGAGAAGAATTGTTCGCGTCAAAACTGCTATCTGACGAGCTTGAAAGAGCAGGCTTTGTTGTCCGGCGGAACTATTTTGACATTCCTACGGCCTTTCATGCTGTGTTTCAGGGTCGAACAGTACGACCGGCGGTGGCCTTGTTGGCGGAATACGATGCCTTACCGGGGATTGGGCATGGCTGTGGTCACAATATTATCGGCACAGCAGCAGTGGGGGCTGCCTTGGCCTTAGTACCGCTTTTGGGTAGTATTGACGGCAGCATCCATGTTTACGGAACACCGGCAGAGGAGACCAACGGTGCCAAGGTTCCGTTGGCAGACAGAGGAGCCTTCAAAGACATCGATGCAGCCATGATGATTCATCCGTCCGGTTGCACAGTGTTGGCGGCGCCATCTCTAGCCATGGATGCTTTGGAATTTACTTTTATAGGCCGTACTGCTCACGCAGCAGCAGCTCCTCACGAGGGCCTCAATGCATTAGACGCGGTAATATTAACTTTTAATGCTATTAATACATTGCGCCAGCGTCTTCGACCCGATGTGCGTATTCACGGCATTATTACCAAAGGCGGAGTAGTAGCCAACATGATTCCAGAAAAAGCTGTGGCTCGCTTTCATGTCCGGGCTGAAACGAGAGAACATGTAAATAAAGTGGTACCCAAAGTTATTGATTGCGCCCAGGGTGCCGCTCTAGCCACGGGAACACAACTTAAGGTAGGCAATTTCGAGTATTCTTTTGACGAAATGCGAACCAATACGGCTTTGGCTCAGGCCATGCATAAGAATCTTATTTCCTTGGGAGAAGAAGTTTTAACCGGTGGAGAGGGCTGGGGTTCATTGGATATGGGAAACGTCAGCCAGGTGGTTCCTGCCATTCATCCCTATATCTCCATTGGTCCGGCTAATTTGGTTAGTCATACAAGGGAGTTTGCTCAGGCGGCCAAAGGGCCGGGTGCTATGCGTGGTCTTATTGTGGGAGCTAAAGCGTTGGTGGCTACGGCCCTGGATGTTTTTTTTAACCCAGCTCTCCTGACAGCCGCGTGGGAAGAATTTAGGGCTGGGACAAGTTTCTAAAACGAAGTATGCAGGTCTTATTGTTGAAACAAGTGAATGGTAGTAAACTGAGAAAGAGGGGGTTGAGGTATGGTATCACTTGACCAGATTAAGAAGGCTCAAGAGCGCTTAAAGGGCATTATTCATCGAACTGAAACCACATACAGCCAAACTTTTAGCGATATTTCTGGAAATGAGGTCTACCTTAAGAACGAAAATCTTCAGAAGACTGGTAGTTTTAAGATCCGAGGGGCCTTTAACAAAATAGCTTCTTTAAGTGACGAAGAAAAGAAGCGCGGTGTCATTGCTTCTTCTGCCGGCAACCATGCTCAAGGAGTGGCTTTAGGGGCTACATTATACGGTATCCAGGCTACAGTTGTTATGCCGGCAGGGGCACCGCTGGCTAAAGTAGCTGCCACCCGTGGCTATGGTGCTGACGTGGTTCTTCACGGGTCTGCTTATGATGATGCCTATGCTAAGGCTTGTGAGCTGCGAGAGAAGACGGGCGCTTTGTTTCTGCACCCGTTCAACGATCCTGAAGTCATCGCCGGTCAAGGAACCATTGGCCTAGAGATATTAAAGGATTTACCGGATCTTGATGTAGTGGTAGTGCCGGTGGGTGGCGGGGGACTTATATCCGGCATAGCTACGGCGGTTAAAGAAACCAAACCGGACGTGAAAGTGGTCGGTGTAGAAGCGGCGGGAGCACCCTGCATGCTAGCTTCTCTACAGGCTGGTCATATGACCACATTGAATTCCGTAGCTACCATTGCTGACGGGATTGCTGTAAAACAACCGGGAGATATAACCTTCAACATAATCGAGAAATACGTGGACGATATTGTAACGGTGGAGGACGAAGAGATTGCTTACGCTATCTTAATGCTATTAGAGCGAGCCAAAGTAGTGGCTGAAGGGGCAGGAGCAGCTCCGGTGGCAGCAATTTTACAGCACAAGCTTAACCTTACCGGCAAAAAAGTGGCGGCTGTAGTTTCCGGTGCCAATATCGATGTAAATATCCTGGCACGGGTTATCGACCGTGGCTTAGTGAAAGCCGGCCGTAAAGTTCAATTTAGAATGATTATTCCTGATCGCCCAGGCCAACTGCAACAGGTATTGGCTACCATTGCCGAAACCCAAAGCAATGTGGTGGGAATCGATCATGATCGCAGCAAGCGCCGGGTAGACGTGGGCTATGCAGAGGTGGAGTTTGTGTTAGAAACACTGGACAAGCCGCATGCAGATGCTTTGCTCTCTATGCTCATGGCCAAAGGATACGAGGTGGAAGTACTTTAAGGCATGTTGCTGAACGCAAATGGCTAAATAGTAATAGCCATGGCAAAAAACTTAAAACTTGTATATAATATAATTACAATTGATGTATCATTTTCACCAAAGGACGCTTCAGAAACCTAAGGGGTGAAGTTTTTTGTCCACTTTTGATCAACATCAAATCCTCGCTTGCCTAAGAACTCATCCTCGTCTTGGTTGGTTGGTAATTAAAACAAATGGAATAGTCGTTGAGAAACACAATGTTCCGTTGCCACTAGATAACTTTATACAAGTTGGGTATCTAATCGAAGAGGCTATTTTACTGGAAGGATCTTGGCATGAAATCCAAGGATGGCAGTACAACCGGTGTATTTGTAATGATCATGTCTTTTTGGTATCTAAAAGTAGTTTGAGTGTTGAATTTGAGATATGGATTATACAAGAACAAATTCCAATAACACAGATTACAGCTAACCGGAGCGAAGCCCAACAGTTTCCAAGGGAAGTGGGAGTAATTTTAGATTCCTGCTTCGACGAAATATATGTTACTGATGGCAATGGAGTAACTGTATTTGTAAATGCAGCTTGCGAACGTTTTTACAACATAAAGTCAGAGAATCTCGTAGGTAAAAGTGTTCAAGAACTTGAGCAACGGGGGATTTTTTATCCATCCGTCACTTCCTTGGTATTGAATAAGAAAAAGCGGATCACCATTATTCAAAACACACTCAGTGGGAGAAGAATCATTGCTACCGGCAACCCGGTGTTCGATGATAGGGGCAATATTTCAAAAGTTATAACTACATCCAAAGATATTACCGAATTATTGATGTTGAGGCAAAAACTAACAGAGACAGAACAACTGGCCGTAAGTGTTCAAGAAGAAGCCGCCCGTCTTAAGAGAAGCTGCATGGACCATCAAGGGCTTATTGCAGTGAGCCCGGCGATGAAAGAGGTTCTTGCTGTGGCCAGACAGGTATCTGCCTTGGATTCAACGGTTTTACTGTTAGGGGAGTCCGGTGTTGGTAAAGATGTAGTGGCCAGGTTTATCCATCAACTCAGTACCCGATATAAAGGCCCGTTTGTAACGATAAACTGTGCAGCTATCCCAGACCAACTTTTAGAATCAGAGTTGTTTGGTTATGAAAAAGGTGCGTTTACAGGAGCTAGCCGGGGAGGTAAAAGAGGACTAATAGAGTTAGGAAACGGTGGCACAGTGTTTTTTGATGAAATAGGGGAGCTTTCTCTTGGTTTACAAGCTAAATTGCTGCGGGTTATTCAGGAAAGAAAACTAACCAGAGTTGGTGGAACCAAAGCCATCGAACTGGATATTCGCATAATATCGGCTACAAACAAGGACTTACAGGAACAGACTCAAAACGGCCGTTTCCGTGAAGATCTATACTATCGGTTAAATGTAATTCCTATTACTATTCCACCCCTGCGGGAAAGGGTGGAGGACATTGCGCCACTCATAATGCATTTCCTGAATCAATTTAACAGTAAATATAACACTGAAAAAATTGTTACAGAAGAGGCAATGAAGCATCTATTACAATATGACTGGCCTGGAAATGTGCGCGAAGTTGCTAACATGGTAGAACGTATAGCAGCGTTAACTCCTGGAAACCAAATCGAAGTTGGGAACCTTCCTGCTAAGATTATGGAACAAAGCAGTAACAAGATGGCAACAGTAACCGTAAGAGGCTTAATACCACTTAAAGAAGCGGTGGAAGCAGTGGAAAGCCAACTTTTCACAGCGGCATATCGAGAATTGAAGAACACCTATAAAGTTGCGGAAATATTGGGTGTTAACCAGTCAACTGTGGTGCGTAAATTACAGAAATACTGTGCAAAATAATGTTCTGTTGCATTTTATAATGTTATGGCGCATTAAATGGCCTAGGTTTTTCATGACCTAGGCCATTTAATGCGCTTTTTTGTGGAATTAAAGCTGGCACAGGTATTGCACTATATAAATGTTGATTGAGCAGTTACAGATTATCATGCCAGTACATCATGAAGGAGGTAGTGGGAAGCGTCAATTAGCTGAAATCGTAAGAAGTGAGGACCGGTTCATATGGGTTATTTGTTGGTCTTATTGGCAGGTATTGGTTGGGGCACTATTGGCATCTTCGGCAAAGTAGTTCTAACATACGGATTAAGTTCATTTGATGTAGCCTGGTTAAGAGGAGCAGTTTCTTTGCTGGAATTGGCTCCGATTGTGATCATCATGGAGCGTGGCTGGCCGAAGATGCGTATGAAAGACTTATTGTTGTTTGCTAGCTATGGACTTATTAATGGAACGGTGTACAACATCCTGTACTTTAAATCGGTGGAATTAGTCGGGGCTTCAGTCGCTGTTGTTCTAACTTATACGGCTCCGATGTTTGCTGTTATACTAGCCAGACTTATTTTTCATGAGAGAATTTCGGTCCAAAAGGTTATTGCAATAGTGACTTGCTTGGCCGGCTGCTTTCTCGTGGTTGGTGGTTATGATTCGGTTTTAATTCAAGTGAATACTAAAGGACTGCTAGTGGGGCTGGCAGGGGGAATAGCCTTTTCATTCTATGGGGTGTTCGCAAAAATGGCCAGTGCCAGAGGGTACTCACCTTTGGCAACAGTGTTCTACTACAATTTGTTTGGCACATTGTTTCTAACCCTACTGCGTACCCCACAAGCGATTGTTTTCCAGACGGCCAATGTTTCTTATATTGTCACTGTGCTGGCAATGGGTGCTTGCTCAGGCGTTATTCCGTGGGTAGCGTACAATAAGGGAATTAAGCAGGTGGAAGTAGGTCGGGCGGCAATAATTGCCAGCGTAGAAGCAGTAGTGGGGGTTGCCCTAGCAGTGCTTATGTTAGGAGAAGAACTTAATTATCTGCAATTTATTGGCACGGCTCTTGTTGTAGGCGGGGCTTTACTTGCCCAAGTTGAAAGATCCTCTGTTGGCTTACTTAAAGGTGAGCCAAGCAGAAAGCCGGGGAATCCTGTTCAATAGGGGGCGTATACCGATTAGAGTTCTATTGGTGTCTAAATTACAAGAAGGCCCTGTACTAAAAGAACTGGAGTTGTGCTTAGATAAGAAAACCACTGTTGTAGATTTAATACTGATTCTCTTACAAATAAGCCCTGGGTTGCGCCGACAGATGACAACAAAGTTTACAACTGAATTGTTGGATCAGCAGTTTGATGTGCTTGTTAATGAAACTAAGTTGGCGGTAACGGACACAGTATGCAATTCAGATATTGTAACAATTAGGGTCAAACAAAATGTCGTGGCAATGGAACCATAATGATGAAGGGGGGTATGCTCAGCAAGGTTGGTCTGTCATATTCACCGGATTCTAAAACTAGGGGGTAGAAAGTGAAGATGGAACAGATGAAGGATTTATTGGAGAAACTGAGAGACATTGAACCGGCCACGATTGGTCATTTTGTTGAGGCTGGAGCAATGGATCCCAGGATCAAGCCGCTGTTTGATGATGCGAAAATAGTGGGAAGAGCAGTTACCGTAAGAATCTCGGGTAGCGACTCAACTGCGCTTCATTGCGTAATGGGACAAGTTGGGCCAGGCGATGTGGTAGTAGTTGACCGTATGGGCAATGACACTCATGCTTGCACAGGAGAGGTAGTGGCATTGGCGGCCAAATGTAGAGGGGCAGAAGGCATTATTATTGATGGGCCTGCTACTGATCCTCTAGCCATTCGAGAAATGAATTTGCCTGTATTTTGCACTGGTATTTCTGTACTAACAACGAAATTACTAGGTCTCGGCGGGGAAATAAATGTTCCGATTCAGTGTGGTGGGGTACCTGTTTTTCCTGGCGACATAATCATAGCTGATGTTTGTGGCGTATTAGTCTTGAAGCCGGAGCAGGTTGCTGCGTTGGCCGAAGCAGCTTTGAAGAGTGAAGAGAAAGAGGTAGGGCTGAAGGAAAAACTACGTAATGGCGGAGTTCTGCCAGAATTAACCGGAGCGGCTAATCTTGACAACACTTTAGTAAAAGAATTCATTGCTAAAGTTAGGTTTTCTAAGAGCAATTCATAGTTATAAAATTCTAGGGGGTAAAGGGAGGTATAGCCGAAATGACTACCGGTAAGAAGGCTTTAGTACTGGTCACAGTTTTGTTAGTACTATTGACAACAGTAACAGGGTGCGGATCTCAAGGCGGAGATGCTGACTCTGGAAATAAGGACAGCACAGAGGTAATAGAACTTAGGTTAGGGACTAAAATGACGGCAGACAGTCCGGAAGGTCTTGCTTTCCAAAAATTTGCCGACTTAGCAAACGAAAGAGCCGAAGGCCGCCTTAATGTTACCGTATATCCTTCGGAGCAACTGGGATCCGGTACTACGCAGATAGATAATGTTATTTTAGGTAGCCAAGATCTGTATGCCGATGGCTCAACCTATTTAGCAAGTTTTAACAAGGATTATTCTATATCGTCAGTTCCCTTTCTATTTAGAGATGATGAGCACTACCATAAGTTCTGTACCAGTGAACTGGGTCAGCAGATGAATGAAACTCTAATGGAAAATGGGATAAGAATTATTAACGACAAACGCAATTTCGTTCGCGGCCCCTATCGGGTTTTGGTTTCCACTGTTCCAATTAAATCTCTTAGTGATATACAGGGTATGAAGATTAGAAGTTTTGAATCTCCGGTTTACGGTGCTTGCTGGGCAAACTTAGGAGCCAACCCCATAGTGGTAGCCTATACCGAGACTTATTTGGCCCTAAAGCAAAACGTAGTAAAAGGAGCCGTATTGCCCATTTCCAATTTGTATAGCATGAAGTGGACAGAAGTGGGTAAATATGTGGCTCGGATTGACGAATTTCCCCAGGACATAGTAATTGTTATGAATAATAAGAAGTTTGAAAGTCTGCCGGAAGACCTTCAGCAAATCCTAGTGGATGCCGCAAACGATGCCGGTGATTATGGGACCGAACTAGCCCATAAATCTGCAGAAGAAGACACAGAGAGAATTAAGGAAGAACATGGAGCCGAGTTTATTACATTGGATACGGCCGAGTGGCAGGAGAAGATGAAACCATACTTCTACGAATTAGAGAAAAAGGGTCTGGTTTCCGAAGGAATGATTGACAAGGTATTAGCCATCGAATAGTAATTCCATATTGTGGTAGGGCGGGAGATCTCTCACCCTACCACAATTAAAGCTATTGCTCATCAAAACAATCTTAAGGGAACGGGGGTGCACCGTTGCTAAGTTTTACGGAGAAATTTGATAAGTGGGTTAAGAATTTTTGTTACGTACAACTTAATGCAGCAGCTGTGGCGCTGACAGCCATAGTTCTTCTCAACATTTGGGAAATATCTGTGAGGTACCTGATGCACAAGTCGTTTTTAGGTGCACAAGAGATTACCATTCTTTTGTTTGACTGGTCTGTTTTTCTGGGCTTTGGTGCTGTAACCTATAAAGGCTCGGATATTGTTGTAACAATTCTTAGAGATCGATTGCCATGCAAGATCCAAAACGCTGTGATTCTAATTACGGATATTACGGCTGTTTTATTTAGCATTTCATTGGCTATATTAGGTGGGATGTTAATGGGGCAACAGATGCATCAAAGATCGGTTATTATAGGTTTTAATGTGGCATTGTTTACTTTGCCGATGGTTATATGTGGTGTTACGCTGGCGACGATTTATGCCAACAGGGTCCTGAAATGGTTCTGCAATAGCGAATTAACTGTAGCAGCTCAAACAGAAGGGGGGAGCAGCAAATGACCGTTGGTGCTATTTTATTTGTATCATTCGTAATTCTGTTGTGTATTGGTCTTCCAGTTTCTATCTCCATGGGTGCGTCATCATTGTTGGCTTTGATTGCGGGCAATCATCCACTTGAAATGCTCCCCCTTCAGGTTGTAGGCGGGACTAAGAGTTTTATTCTGTTGGCCATTCCTCTGTTTATTCTCGCAGGTAACATTATGAATAGAGGCGGCATAACAAAACGCATTTTTGATTTTGCCACTGCTCTTGTGGGTTGGATACCCGGTGGTTTGGCTCAGGTTAATGTTATGGCAAGTATTATTTTTGCGGGAATTTCAGGAACAGCTGTGGCTGACCAGGCAGGTCTTGGACTAATTGAGATGCAATCTATGACCGAGGCAGGGTATGACGAAAAGTTTGCTGCCGGTATTACACTGGCTTCATCGATAATTGGCCCTATTATTCCTCCCAGTGTGCCTTTCATATTGCACTCTTATCTTTCCGGCGTATCGACAGCCAAATTGTTTGCGGCTGGAATAATTCCAGGCTTATTTATCGCTTTTTTGCTAATGTTCTACTGCTACCGAGTTGCAGTAACAGGGAAAGTACAATGTCCAGCTCCGGAACGCTTTAGCTTTGCTAGATTAGTCAAGTCCTTTAAGAATAGTTATCTAGCCGTCTTGGCT
>DUNI01000146.1 GCA_012839445.1 Bacillota bacterium | reverse complement strand
CTCCCCTTTGAGTAGACACCTGAATATAAGTGCCAGGCCGTTTTGCCATTTGGGACTTGCCAACAATTATAACCCAGACTAGCGGATAGGAAATATTATTCTATGACCGATTTAGCCACAATCTCACCACATAGGTAACCAGAGGTGTAAGCCCACCCCTGGGCCGCGCCACCGTAGGTAACATATGGCTTCTTCTCGGTAAACAGCACTCCTATGGAGTCGGTACCTATAGCGTATAGGCCATTGACAGGTGTTTTGCCATCTACCTGGAGTACGTTGAAATTAATATCGATATCTAGCCCACCACAGGTGCTGTAGCAATAAGGCGCACCAACAATAGCATAGTAAGGACCTTCACCGAGTTTCTCTAGATAATCAGCCGGCTTACCAAATTCCGGATCGTTGCCAGCATCACAGTAGCCATTATAGGCTGCGACTGTCTGTTCCAATGTAGTTGGGTCTGCATTTATCAACTCTGCCAATTCAGTTAAAGTATCTGCCTTGAAGACAAAGTCCGCATCTATGCCCGCCTGCAAAACCTCATCTATTTCCGGTAACGGCGTATTGCGAGGAATAGGATATTGGTAACCTAAGAATTCAAGCCCAACTGGCAGACCAATCCATTCCTTGGTAAATCCTTCTTCCTTAATGCGCTGCACCTGGTCATTGGACCAGATACTATAATAATAAGGACCGGCCTTCCAAGGATCCAACATCATAAGATTAGTCTCCGCAGCAAAGCGCTTTCCTTCGGTATCTACAGCCAAAGAATCACCGGCAACAACCATGTTTAAAGGGATGTCAGCCGGGGACCAAACAGCAGGCCTGCCAGTAAAAAATCCGGTTTCGCCCGGCACCTCGTGTTTCTCAAATTGAGTAAGGAAAGTCGGGGTACCAGCCATATGGACTATGGGGCACATACCAATGTTATAAGTGCCAGCACCTTTTTCGATAGCGTCCTCGATTATTTTGCCATCATTTTGTTTCATACCATACATTTTCCACTCACCTTTAAGTGGATAGTATTCGTTACTCAGATACTTAGTCGTCATTTCACCGCTTCCAGCAAAACCGCCGGTGGCCAAAATCACTGCATCGGCATAAATCTCGTACTCGGTACCATCATAGCTTCGAGCTTTAACGCCCTTTACGGTATTAGTTGCATCATCATAGATCAATTCATAAGCCTCGGTCTCTAGCATGTATTCGCCACCCAAGGCAATAAAATCCTCATAAATACCATCGAAATACTTCCCAATAGAATCTTTATTATAAGCTATATCGTTTGGTAGGTACTGATATTTGCACTCGTAAATATCTTCTTCAGTAAAACCACGCATAGGAGTAGCAAACTTAAAGTCGTGTTCGTATATAAGCCAGTCCAAGGCACGACCGGAATTGTCCAATAGCAAATCAACAATATCCATCTTGGCATCGCCTTCGGTGTATTCCAACCATGCTTGGCGCATGCCAGCCTTGTCCATGTAATCCTTACCTTTGTTGTGCTCTTGCTGGAATTTCGGGGGATTAACAGCAAACATTTCGGTAGTATGGGACGAAGTACCGCCATACTTGCCCGCCTTGTCAATGGCCAGCACCTGCACATTATCGGGATCTGCCCCATGCATTATTTCGGCCGCACGCATGGCAGCGGCAGTGCCGGACCCGCCCATGCCAACCACTAACACTCCTGTGTTAATGGTTTCGGTTACATCTGTAACCTTGTCTATTTCTTTCTGAAATACACTAATGGCAGAAGCATCTGAACCGCCTGCCTCCAGAGCCTTAGTCAACGCATCGATTACAGCGTGCCTAACAGCCCCACTGGAAGCGGTAGCACCGGTAATGGTATCTACATATACCGATTGATGTTCTATAATCCTAGGTACCATCTTATCAATAACGGATTGCAGTATAGTCGGGGATTCTCCATTATCCCTCGACACTTCAATATCAAGAATCGAGTTCTCATCTACAGTAACACTTACCTGTACATCCTCACCAAGGTAAAACCCTTGTCCGGAACCGGTATAGGTTCCGGGAACCATAATACCCTTGGCCACCTCTTGAGATGGGGAACAGCCTGTCGCTAAAAACACCATCATCAAACACAGCAACACACTTAAGCCCTTCTTCATAAAAATTGCCCCCTATGCATTTATGATTTTCGTGGAAAAGTCTTGTCCTAACCCCCTTCACCTCGATGGAGTATGACTATCATCATTTTATTTTCGCTTTATGCACCTAAATTCAGTTAATTTACCATAATTCTCTTACCTTGAGAGTTTTGCCCCAGGCCTTTTCAGCCAACCACCTTTCGGTTCAATATTGTGAACCTTAGTCGGCTTTCACTGACAACATTATAAACCCTGTAGTAACTACAGGGTCAAGTGTCGGCGCTCAAGCCGTAGGTCTTGATTTCTATAATATCATTCAACCGCGACATTATCTCTGTATGTGTCAAGATCTAGATCTAGTAGGTAAAAGATCGTTTGATAATACACGCAATACATTCTTTACCTGCACATTCCGGAGCAATTCATCCGCCCGGTTCGGATTGAAGTCTCCT
>DUNI01000145.1 GCA_012839445.1 Bacillota bacterium | reverse complement strand
TCATACCAGGGCATTTCTCAAGATCCAAGATGGATGTAACCGGTTTTGTAGCTATTGTATTATTCCTTATGCCCGCGGACCGGTTAGAAGTCGTCTATAAGGAATAATACAATAGCTACAAAACCGGTTACATCCATCTTGGATCTTGAGAAATGCCCTGGTATGAGTGGAATAATCCAGCGGCATCTCTTCAAACTCCGCTTTTTTGAGCACCGGTACCACCCTTTGTACCCGTTTCTTGGTACGAGCTGCTTCTTCTACCAGGTCCACCACCTGTGAACGCTCAGCAGTACCAATAATAACGTCCACCTGGGGTAATGCCTCTACTTTATCCGCAGCTACTTGGGGCCAACAGCCAACCACAGCCACAATAGCATCCGGTGCCCGCCGGCTCGCCCTCCGCACTAGCTGCCGCGATTTTCTATCAGCCGCATTGGTAACAGTGCAAGTATTGATAACATAGACATCGGCCGGTTTTCCAAACTTCACAACTTCGTATCCGCGTTCTCGAAATAATTCCTTCATGGCTTCAGTTTCGGATTGGTTTACCTTGCATCCTAAGGTACTGAAAGCAACCCGTTTGGTCACAGAATTACCTACTTTCTTTCTCAACCTTTAAAGACCGCACTGACTGACACACAACGATCATTTATGTAGTAAGTTCATCAAATTCGTATAAGATCGCGCTCAACGCCACTAGACCGGCTGTTTCTGTACGTAAAATTCGAGGCCCCAGGCTTACTGCTTGCGCCCCCCGCTCGGTGGCTTGACTGGCTTCAGTGTCAGTAAAGCCCCCTTCTGGCCCTACTAGTACCAATAAGCGCGTGGGGCTAGATTGTTGTCGTATCTTCTGTAGAGTATGTTTAAGATCTTGAACCCGTTCTTTTTCCCATAGGAACAGCACTGCATCGTATTTAGGAAAGTAACGCAATAAATCATTGAAAGAACACGCCGGTTCCACAGATGGCACCACAGCCCGACCACATTGTTTAGCTGCCTCCTTAGCCACACGGCGCAACCGCTCTTCCTTGGTAGTCTTGGTAGACAGTTTTACTATCGACCGCTTGCAAGCCACCGGTATAATAGCCTGAACACCAATTTCGGTGGCTTTTTGTACCACTAAATCATTTTTGTCACCTTTACCCAATCCTTGAGCCAAGGTAACTTTCAGTTTTGGCTCTCTTATAGTGTCCACTGGAGCCATAACCTGTCCCCACATTGTACCGCCTTCTGAAGGCGCCAATTGTACTTCATATTCGTGTCCCAACCCGTCAAATACCCGAATTATGGTGCCTGCCTTCAACCGCAACACCTTTTTTATGTGACGGGCTTCCACGCTATCAATAAAAACCTTTCCATTTTGAAACTGATCCGGCCTGGCAAAAAAGCGGTGCACCTACAATTCCTCCCGGCTGGCAGCAAAAGCTACCCATTCTTCTCGGCCCATAATTTCAAGTAGTCTAAAGCCTTTGTCCACTAAAGCTTCCTTGATATCATCGAAATAAGGATCTATGACACCGCTACCGATAAACACTCCTTGAGAAGACAAATAAAATGGCAACTCTTCAATAAGAAGGAGTAAGACATCAGCGGTAATGTTAGCAACAACTAAATCTGCCAGCCCCGACAGCTCCTCAAATAGATCCCCAGGTAGCACTGCCACTTTCTCGATCACGTTATTGCGCCGGCAGTTTTCCCAAGCAGCTTCCACTGCCACTGGGTCTTTGTCTACCGCCAGTACTTCAGCTGCCCCTAGTTTGGCAGCAGCAATAGCCAAAACTCCCGAACCCGTTCCAATGTCAAATACCTTATCCCCTGACTTTAAATACCGCTCCAACAAAGCCAGGGCCATGGTAGTGGTAGGATGATTCCCTGTACCAAAAGCCATGCCTGGATCAAGTTCAATAACAATATCGCCCGTTTTTGTTTGGCACTCTTCCCATGCCGGTTTGATCACAATCTGTTCACCAATACGGAAAGCTTTGTAGTATGTTTTCCAAGCTGTAGCCCATTCTTCTTCGGCTACCTTTTGCAGTGTTATCTCTCCTGGTACTGATAAAAAGTGCAGCACCCTGTTAAGTTCTTCTTGAAGAGCTTTTAGCCTAAATTCCAGTTCTGTATTCACTGGTAAATACGCCTTTACAGTTATGTTGCCGGCTGGAGGCAATACCTCCGGTAGTTCACCGATGCCAAACTCCTCTGCTCTCCCGGCTAACTGGGCTGGGTCCTCGATAACTACGCCACCGGCGCCGGCTTCATGCAGGACGTTGGCTACTGCTTCCACCGCTTCCTGGGCCGTCTGAATACTGATTTCTGCCCATTCTTTCATCGAGGACCCCTCCCTTTCATCACTTCACTATTTCCCCAATGCATCGCGCATTTTCTTGAAGAATCCTTTATCATCATCGTCCCGAACATCGTCTCCAAACGTTTCTGCCAGCTCTTTAAGCAATTCTCTTTGTTTTGGTGTAAGCCTTTTCGGTATGCTTACTATTACGCGTACTAACAAATCGCCACGGCCATGACCACGTAAAAGAGGCATCCCTTTACCACGTAAGCGAAAGTGAGTGCCACTTTGAGTACCTGGGGGAATAGTCAGTTTAGCTGTGCCTCCTAAAATAGGAACGTCGGTTTCTGTGCCCAGTGCCGCCTGCGTCATATTAATCTTAACCTGGGTAAACAAGTTGTCCCCTTGCCGTTCGAATACTTTGTGGGGCCGAATGGTAATAAACACATATAAGTCACCTGGGGGACCCCCGCGCACTCCAAGGCCACCTTCACCTGCTAGGCGCAACCGCGCTCCGGTATCTACCCCTGCTGGCACTCGCACAAGAATACGGCGGGCACGGCGCTTATGACCACTACCCCCGCAATCCTTACATGGTTCTAAAATAACCTTCCCGCGGCCGCCACAACGCACGCAGGTGGTAACATTCACCATGCGCCCAAATGGTGTCGTCCGTTCCTGCCTAAGCTCCCCTGTACCACCGCAGCTCGAACAAGTGCTGGGAGAAGTGCCGGGAGCAGCACCGCTACCATCACAAGTATTGCACTTTTCTTCCCGGAAAACTTCGATTTCCCTTTCAATGCCTGTCGCAGCTTCTTCTAACGTAATATCCAAATCATACTGCAAATCAGCACCGCGCTCAGGTCCAGTCCGCTGACTTCTTCCTTGACGACCGCTAAACATATCGAATATGTCACCAAAGATATCGAAACCAAAATTGCCACCAAATCCACCAAAGTCGGCACCACCTTGGCCACCAAAAGCTGAAGCATCGAAAGCAGCATGTCCAAACTGGTCATACTGGGCCTTTTTTTGTGAATCACTTAAGACCTCGTATGCTTCGTTAACTTCCTTAAACTTCTCTTCGGCAGTTGGATCCCCGGGGTTTACATCGGGGTGATATTTACGTGCTTGTTTCCGGTAGGCTTTCTTGATTTCTTCTTGGCTGGCCGTGCGCGGCACGCCAAGTACTTCGTAATAATCGCGTTTTTCGGCCAACCTAATCAACCTCCGCCTTTATGCCCTTTACTTCTTATCATCCTCTACCTTGTAGTCAGCGTCCACCACATTGTCATCTGTTCCTGTTTGGGGTCCGGCATTGTTAGCCTGCTGCTGTCCGGCAGCCTCGGTACCTTTTTCTTGCTCGGTTTTAGCATAAAGAGCTGAACTTACAGCATAAAGGGCTTCAGAGAGCTTTTCGCTAGCCTGTTTTATAGCCTCGGTATCATCACTATTTAGTTTCTCTTTTAGCTGCTCCAGAGCTTCTTTGGCCGTATCAATGGAGGCTTTATCCACCTTGCCCTCGGCCTCTTTGATGGTCTTTTCGGCACTGTACACCAAAGCATCAGCCTGGTTCTTGGCTTCAACAAATTGGCGACGCTGCTCATCCTCAGCAGCATGCCGGTCCGCCTCTTGGCGCATACGCTCGATCTCTTCGTCGCTTAACCCACTGGAAGACTTGATAGTAATGGACTGTTCCTTACCGGTACCCATGTCTTTGGCTGAAACATGCACAATACCGTTAGCATCGATATCAAACGTAACCTCAATTTTTGGTACACCGCGCGGCGCCGGTGGAATTCCCGTCAGTTCAAAGCGGCCCAAAGTCTTGTTGTCTGCCGCCATGGCCCGCTCGCCCTGCAAAACATGAATGTCCACGCCGGTTTGGCCGTCAGCAGCTGTGGAAAATATTTGGCTCTTGGCTGTAGGGATGGTCGTATTGCGCTCGATGATTTTGGTAAACACTCCACCCAAGGTTTCGATACCTAAGGAGAGCGGCGTAACGTCCAAGAGCAATACGTCTTTGACTTCGCCAGCCAATACCCCAGCTTGAATAGCAGCTCCCATGGCCACACACTCATCAGGGTTAACCCCTTTATGGGGCTCCTTGCCAAAATAGCTACTAATAGCTTCTTGCACTGCCGGTATCCTGGTGGATCCACCTACGAGTAATATTTTGTCTACATCACTAGGTTCTAAACCGGCATCGCTTAAAGCCTGTCGCGTGGGACCCATGCTAGCCTCCACTAAATCTCGGGTCAGCTCTTCAAATTTAGCCCGTGTTAAGGACATCTCCAAATGCTTGGGACCACTGGCATCAGCCGTAATAAAAGGGAGATTGATAGTAGCACTAAGCAAGCTGGATAACTCGATCTTAGCCTTCTCAGCTGCTTCTTTAAGACGTTGCCGGGCCATCTTATCCTGTCTAAGATCAATTCCCTGTTCTTTCTTAAATTCATCAGCCACGTAATCTATAATACGCTGGTCAAAATCATCTCCGCCAAGCTTAGTGTTGCCACTGGTAGCCTTAACTTCGAACACGCCATCTCCAAGTTCCAATAAAGATACGTCAAAAGTGCCTCCGCCTAAGTCATAGACCAATATTGTCTGATCTTGACCTTTCTCCAGCCCATAAGCTAAAGCCGCAGCCGTAGGTTCATTGATAATCCGCAGGACCTCCAAACCGGCAATAACCCCGGCATCTTTCGTGGCCTGCCGCTGGCTATCACTAAAATAGGCCGGTACAGTAATAACGGCCTGAGTCACTGACTCACCTAAGTAGGCTTCAGCATCACTCTTTAATTTCTGCAAAATCATAGCCGAAGTTTCTTGGGGAGTATACTCCTTACCATCAACACGTGATTTATAATTCGAACCCATATGTCGCTTAATAGATCCAATAGTCCGCTCAGGGTTGGTTATGGCTTGGCGTCGGGCCACCTGGCCCACTATTCGCTCGCCGTCTTTGGTAAAAGCCACTACTGAAGGAGTTAGTCGGCTTCCTTCTGCGTTAGTTATTATAGTCGGTTCTCCGCCTTCCATAACTGCAACCACAGAATTGGTTGTACCTAGATCAATGCCAATGACTTTTGCCATCCTATTTTTCTACCTCCTTGGTACCGGTTGTCTTTTTCTTGTTATCAATAGCCACTGTATCAGGAGTCTCGTCTTTAGTTTCAGTCTCAGGTGTTGCCTGGTGATCAGTTGCATGTGGCCCTACTTTTACCAGTGTTGGCCGTAGCACACGTTCATGATAGCACCATCCACGCAATAACTCCTGGACCACAACTTCCGCTTCTCCTTCTTCGCGCATTAACGCCTCCTGGTAATTGGGATCAAAAGGCTGCCCTATACCAGGATCTAAAGGCGTAACACCTTCCTTTTCCAGCACAGCCAGAAATTGTTTTAGTACCTGGTTTATACCTTCAAGCAGCGGCTCTGTAGATTTAGCCTTTTTTCCAGCCTCAATTGCTCGCTCTAGATTATCCACAACAGGTAACAACTTATGAAATAATTGTTCATTAGCATATCTTATTTGCTCCGCACGCTCACGCTCCATACGCCGACGGAAATTAACAAAGTCGGCCTGCAGGCGAGTAAGTTGGGCCAAATAACCTGCAGCAGTCTCTTCAGCTTCTTTCAGTTTAGTAGCCAGTTCTATTTGCTTGTTATCCTCGCTGCCGGCATTTACTCCGGCATCCTTACCGTTCACCTCACCAGCTGACTGTTGAACATCGTCAACCGTGTTCTCGGACTTTTTCTCTTTGAATACATCCTCTTTTGCACGTTCTTCTATCAATGCCTCACCACCTCAAAACGCTAAAAGTCAAGGGCAGCTGCACCGTCGCCACTTTCCTCGGCACCGCCCGGAGGGCTAACAGGATCCTTGCGCTTAATAATGGTATCTATGCGCAAGATAGCTTCTGCTACTTCACCGGCAGCCCTGAGAGCATAGCTTTTTACTAAGGCCGGGTCGGAAATTCCAAGTTCAGTCAAAGAAGCTATTTCTCCGTTCTCGCAGTTGATACCCAGATCGTTAGATTCCGCGTTCAACTGGGCTGCAAATACTTGCTCCACTTTTTCCAGGGGGTTAAAGCCTGCGTTGGCAGCAATTTGGGCCAAGGGACGTTTTAGAGCCTCCACCACTGCATCAACGCCATAAGCACTCATTCCTTGCTTTTCCTGGCGGTTAGCCGCCAATTCGCGGGCTACAGTTATCTCCAGAGTCCCGCCTCCTGGAACAATCCCTCCCTTGACTGCAGCCTGAAGCGAAGACGCTGCATCGCGTGCGATACGTTGTCGCTCACCCACCACTTCTTCGGTAGCAGCGCCCACCAGCACAGTAGCCATAGGTTTTCCTTTTCCGCCCAAAATCCGCACCTGGCCCAGCTTCTCATCTTCATAAACCTTACCGGCAAAGCCTAAGTATTTCTCTAACTCTTCCGCTGTCTTCTTAAGGGCCGACCGTTTGACTAGCCGGGCTCCAGTATGTTCTGCTGCCAGTCGCAAGGAATCGCTCGCCAACCGATCCACCACAAAAACGCCGGCATCAGTCAAAATTTCTTCTCCAATATTATGGACCGTACGGCTAGTAAGTACCAAGCCCACACCTAAGTCTACCAATTTGCTTAGGTTCCGGCGAAATTCTTCCTGCAGCTCCAGGTATTTATTAAAACCAGTTTCCGTACCTAGAGCTTCCTCTTCTATTTCCTCAGGATCCAGCGCATCATCCAGCACTAACACCTTAATATTTTCCTTCTCTTCGGGCATTTGGCTGCTTAAGCGCTCACGATCCAGAACTAATCCCATAAATACTTCGTTGTCGGCTCCTTCTTGAGCTAATACGGTATCAGCTAGGCGGAAATTATCATCGTGGAGTTTTTCTTCGCCAATTAGCCGAGCAGCCTGTACCACCAACTCGGCAATATCTTTATTTTCCCTCCCGGCAATGTAAGCAATGCGCCCAAGAACAGGATCTTGCAAATCCTTAACCGGACAGGCATGCTGCTTAATGATTTCCAGTGCCCGCTCAATGCCATAACGCACACCCTCAATCACCCTAATAACAGGCACGCCCCGAATCACGTGGTTTACCCCTTCACTAACTAAGGCCTTGGCCAAAATAGTGCAGGTGGTAGTACCATCGCCAATTTCATCCTGTTGAGCTCGCGCCACATTAATAAGCATCCGGGCAGCAGGATGGTTCACATCCATTTGCTCCAAAATTGTAACACCGTCATTGGTAATGGTAACCTCGCCGAATCGATCCACAAGCATAGTGTCTAAACCCTTTGGCCCAATGGTACCTTCCACCGCAGCAGCTATAGCTCGAATGGCATTGGCATTGGAAATCAGGGCAGCCAAGCGTTCGTCCACTTCGGCCCCCCCGGCTCCTTGCTTCATCAACATCTACTCCTTCCCCTCAATGCGGCCCACTAGTCTTTATCTTTACCTGAAAAAGCTTGTTCCAGACAACCTGACATGTATTCCAATACCGAAATCACATGAGCATAGTTCATACGAGTCGGCCCTAAAACTGCCAGCGTTCCCGCTGGCCGTCCGTTAACTGCATAAGTAGCAGACACCACTGTGCAGTCCTGCATTACTGGCAATTGGTTCTCGCGACCGATAGTAACCATAGTTCCAGGATCACGTTGTAGCAATTGAAGCAGGATCGGTTCCTCCTCCAGCAGAGCCAGTAGACGCCGAACCTTTTCTAAATCCTGAAACTCAGGCTGTTTCAAAATATTATGAGCCCCACCCATATACACCCGGCCACGTGCACTTGCCTTAAGCCAAGCCATAAGTGCACTAGCAATCTGGCCTAATAAATCGCAACTATGTCTTACGTTTTCTAATAGTTCTTCATAAACCTCGTCTAACAGCTGGCTGGTAATTTCCTCAATCGGTTTACCGGCCAAACGATGGGTAAAATAAGCAGCTAAATTTTCCATATCTGCAGGCTCTATTTCTGGTGGCAAAACCATTACCCGACTCTCCACCTGCCCGTTGTCAGTAAACAGCAGGGCTAAAGCCAGCCGGTGATCCAAATGTACCAGCTTCACCGATGTCAGCCGGCTCGTGTGAATACGGGGACTGGTAACTAAACCCACATAATTGGAGATCTGAGATAGTAATCTGGACGCAGATGCCAGCACTGTATCTGCTTCTCGTGTTGTTATCCCAGCTAACTGATTTAGCAAATCCTGCTCAGAACCTGTAAGCTGATCTTGTTCCATCAAATTGTCCACGTAAAATCGGTAGCCACTGTCAGATGGAACTCGCCCTGCAGACACATGCGGTTGCTCAAGATAGCCCATTTCCTCCAAATCGGCCATCTCGTTTCTAATAGTAGCCGTGCTAACACCAAGATCATGGCGGCGGACGAGCGTGCGCGACCCAACAGGCTCGGCAGTATTTACATACTCTGATACGACGGCCCTAAGTACTTCTCGCTTGCGTTCGCTCAACACTTTCCCCACCCCCTTCAAACGATCCCCCGTTAGCACTCTCTTGGGGAGAGTGCTAATGAGTCCATCCCCACGATAACACCAATATCTGGCCTTGTCAAGAAGGGTTGTTTGGTAAGAAAGCCATAGCCACCTGATTAGCCAGCGGTAGACCCTTATCAGTAAGCCGAAGGCTGTCTTCATCCATGGTTACTAGATTATACTCAGTCAACCGGTGAATAGCTTCAGAATAAACATCACCTATATCCTGACCAAAACGTTCACGAAACCGCCGACGCGATAGGCCCTCTCTTAGTCTTAGACTTAAGATTACCGTCTCAGCCCGGGCCAGTTCGGGCGTTGCCGATTCCCTATCCGCTACCGGCAATCTTCCTTGGTTTAAACATTGTACATATTCACTGACATTTCTTACGTTAGTCCGTCTTTCTCCTGCCAGATAGGACGTGGCCGACGGCCCTAAGCCCAGATACGGTTCGTTATACCAATAAACCAAATTATGCCGGCAGGAAAACCCAGGACAAGCAAAGTTGGAAATTTCGTATTGACAGAGCCCAGCCTTTTGTAGTACAGCCTGTGCTTCCTCATACTGGGCCAAGTCCAGCTCCTGGGAAACAGGAGTCAAACCTCGACGACCAAACTCAGTCCCCTCTTCAATCATGAGGCTATAAGTAGAAATATGTTCAGGTGCCAAAGCTAAGGCTTCTTTCAACGTCTGTCGCCAACTGGTTAAACTTTGCCCCGGGACGGCATAAATAAGATCCAAGCTTAAGTTATCAAAACCCACCTGCCGTGCATTGTACCATGCGGTTTTGGCTTCGGCACCGGTGTGAGTTCGGCCTAAGAAAGTCAGTATAGTATCGTCAAAACTTTGAACCCCAAGACTCAGACGGTTAACACCAGCTGCCTTAAGAACTCTAAGTTTGTCCAAGGTAAGTGTGCCCGGATTAGCCTCCACAGTCCACTCTATGGTTGATGCTCGGGGAAAAGCAGATGCTACCGCAAGCACCTGCTCAAGCTCCTCTGACACAAGTACGGTAGGTGTCCCCCCACCAACATAAATTGAAGACACCTCCTGGCCCCGGGGCCAGGAGGTCAGAAAAATCTGAGCTTCCTGTTCCAATGCATATAAATATTGCATGGCAGCACTACTCGAATAGGGCTGGGAAGCAAAGTCACAGTAATAACACTTGCGGACACAAAAAGGAACATGGATATAAAGTGCCGGCCCTTTACTCACTGTTTCACTTCACCTTCAATACAGCCATGAAGGCCTCTTGCGGAATTTCCACATTACCAACTTGCTTCATCCGTCTCTTGCCTTCTTTTTGCTTTTCTAACAGCTTTCTCTTGCGACTTACATCGCCGCCATAGCATTTGGCCAACACGTCTTTACGCAATGCTTTTACAGTCTCACGAGCAATGATCTGACTTCCTACCGCCGCCTGGATAGGCACATCAAAAAGCTGGCGCGGTATTAAGCTTCTCAACCTTTCCACTAAATTACGTCCCTGCTGCCTGGCCCGCTCACGATGGACAATCAGTGATAGGGCATCCACCGGCTCACCATTGATTAATATATCAAGCTTGACCAAATCACCGGGACGATGGCCTAAATAATCGTAATCTAAAGAGGCATAGCCCCGGGTGCGTGACTTGAGCAAATCAAAGAAATCAAAGATGATCTCAGACAAAGGCAAATCATAAGTGATGACAACCCTATTTTCGTCCAAGTACTCCATGTTATGATATGTTCCCCGTTTTTCCTGAGCCAACTCCATTACCGCGCCAATAAACTCGCTGGGAACAATGATGGTTCCTCGCACAAAAGGTTCGGCGAAACTTTCTATTTCGTTAGGTGGCGGCAATTTAGCCGGGCTATCCATAGACAGCACTTCGCCGTCAGTAGTAGTTATTTCATAGATCACATTCGGCGCTGTAGCAATAATATGGACATTAAACTCGCGTTCCAAACGCTCTTGAACAATTTCCATATGAAGTAAGCCCAAAAAACCACAACGAAACCCAAAGCCCAAAGCTGCAGACGTTTCCAATTCAAAAACCAAAGCAGAATCATTTAGCTGCAGCTTCTCCAGGGATTCTCTGAGAAGATTATAATCACTAGCTTCTTGTGGGTACAAACCACAATACACCATGGGACGCAGATGTCGATAGCCTGGAAGAGGTTTAGCCACCGGGCGATCAATATCAGTGATAGTATCACCTACACGGGCATCCTGAATATCCTTAATACCGGCGCTTAGATAACCTACGTCACCTGGGCCCAATTCTGGCACCGGAATAAAATCGCTGCCGAAAAACCCTACTTCATCCACCTCGTAGTCCTTTCCTGTGGCCAAAAGACGAATCTGCTGCCCTACCTTAATACTCCCTTGCATAACACGAATATAGGCAATAACGCCACGGTAAGGATCAAACTTAGAATCGAAAATAAGCGCTGCCAACGGATCTGATACTTCTCCCTGCGGTGGTGGAATCCGCCGAGCAATGGCTTCTAGAATTTCCGACACACCCTGTCCGGTTTTAGCACTGCAGAGCACGGCCGAATCTGGGTCCAGCCCCAGTACTTCCTCTATCTCTTTTTTCGCCATGTCGGGGTTAGCCGATGGTAGGTCAATTTTGTTGATAACCGGAATAATCGTCAGATCGTGTTCTAAGGCCAGATAAGCATTAGCTAGTGTTTGAGCCTCGATCCCTTGGGTTGCGTCCACCACTAGCAAGGCCCCTTCACAGGCAGCCAAACTACGCGAGACTTCATAGCTAAAATCTACGTGCCCCGGTGTATCAATCAGGTTGTATTTGTACTCTTGCCCATCTTGGGCCTGGTAAGTCAAGCGAACCGGAGTAAGTTTGATGGTAATGCCACGTTCACGCTCCAGGTCCATCTGATCGAGCACCTGGTCTTGCATCTCACGGGCAGAAAAGGCCCCGGTCTGCTCTAGCATTCTGTCAGCCAAGGTCGACTTACCATGGTCAATATGGGCGATAATGCAAAAATTGCGGACATAAGCTATACTACTGGTCATGGATTCCCGCCTTCCTCTAGGCTTGCTATCAAAAATTATACCATTTAGCCCAGTCGGCAGCAACCGAGACCTGACACTGGAGATGATCTCTGCCGGAATTTACTAGTTTTCTGTCTGGTTTCTTAACCAAGCTACCAGTACATCGGCCAAATAACCGGCACCCAACTTGGCTTCTTCCAGTGTATTTTGATCACCGCCAATTTCGATCAATACAAGTCGGCTATGTAAATGCTGATTAAAGCGCGCCGTGTCAATCTTGATTCCACGGGATAGACCAGGATATAAGGCTTCCAATTGTTGCTGCAATTCCAAGGCAAAGGCATGGTTTTGTTGCCAGTTAGGATGAGTCAACCCGAGCCGATCTGTACCCACCACAATATAAATCCGAGCTACCTGTTGGTCATTAATTGTTGTAGTAGTCATAGTACGTGATTTAGTAACATCTTTGGTAAAAGCATCACGGTGAACATCCAAAATAATCTCTAGCTCCGGGTTCTCCTTTATTAGTTTTTCCACAGTGTTACCTGATCGTAAGTAAGCTTCACGATAGACAGGCGTATCATGCACAGAAGTATCGTGAAGGCAGCGGATCCTATGTTTCTGCTCTAATTTACTAGCCAATTCGCGGCCAACTGCAACTATGCCTGCTTCTTGACCATAAGTATGACTGTTACCACAGCTCGGTACATAGTCTTCAGAAGTATGGGTATGATAGATAGCTACCTTTGCTGGCCCTTCAGGTCTTATTGTCGGCTGTAGCACTTCTCTCTTTGGGTTTTCCACTGGTGCTGATTTTGGTTCGGGACTAACCAGGTAAGACTCGTCCGGTAAAGACTGATCTTGATTCCTACTGCCACCCCGGACTGCTAATTCAAACCATCCCAGTTCACTTTGTACTAAACTTAGAGGCCGCAAATCCATTCCTAGTTTCCTAGGGTTTTTAAGCCAGGGAAGCAAGAAGCTCGAGCCTGTTGTGTCGTCGGCCTCATATAATTGACGCCGACAAAAAAAAGGCAATCCCTGTTCAAAAACACGGGTAAAATCCATTTCATAAGACTCCAATATCTTACGGAATAATCCTTGTCCAGGAAAATCACGCCCTCCATCTGCTAGAGCAGGAACTGCTGAAGGAAAATTTAGTCGCGGCAAACCGGCTGCTGCCAAGCTTACCAAACAAAAGCCGGCAGTCACCAATAAAACACCTTTAATAAATGGCGCGCCTTGACGCCATCGCCGATATATCATATGCCAGCGCACCAACTTCACCTCTTCATTATTAAAGCCTTGGTGGTTACATCGCATACTAGAAACGTATTCTGCTAAGGTGAAGTTTAGACCCTAACCCCACACCGAACCTAACCTTGGCCTTAACAAAGAAGATAAATATTTTTGCCGTAGTAATTAAGACTAACAGTCTTGTACAGCTTTTGCCTCTAGGGAACCCATTCTTGCTTTTCCCTAAGGCCCATGGTACAATGTGCTAGTGAGTTTATGTGGTACGGTGGACCTAGGGAGGTGAAGTTAATGGCAAACATTAAGTCTGCACGCAAACGCATTCGTGTTAGTGAAAAACGGCGCTTGCACAATGCTATGATAAAATCTCGCATGCGCACTTCTATCCGGCGGTTCAATGAAGCTGTTGAAACTAACGACACCGAAATAATTCTAGCTAGCCTGAACAACGCCTTCAGTGTTATCGACAAAGCCGCTACCAAAGGTGTAATCCATAAGAATAATGCCGCGCGCAAAAAAGCACAGCTTTCGCGCCGTCTAAACGCTATAGAAAACGCGGCTGCCGAATAACACACCCCTTCCCTGCTTACCCATACTAGGAGCTCAGGAAGGGGCTTCTTGTTTGAATATATAAAGCTACCACCAGAAAATACTACGATAAGATTACTTCTTCCAGCACCAGTTGGGCCGGCAAACTGGTGCTTTTTAGTTTTAAGTCAGCTGCAGCTAGCTTCAAAATGAGATTGTACAACTCTTCCCAGCTAAAACGCCGGCTCTGGGCGACAGCTTTCTGGGCTACAAACGGATGTACTTTTAAGGTTCTGGCCACATCATAAGGTTTTGTCCCTTCTTCCAGAGCTGCCTTGGCCAAGCCTACTACCCGAACTTGGTATGCCAATAACCCAACTAGGCCAATGGGTGTTTCTCCTTGCCTTAAGAGCTCTTCCAAAACATACAAGGATTGTTCGCGATTCCTGGCCAGTACTGCGTCTGTTAGAGCAAACACCCGGCTTTCCCGTGATTCAGGAACCAATAGGTTAATTTCACCACGTCCCACCTGGCCTTTACTACCGACATAAGCAACCAACTTCTGCAATTCCATTTCAATACGCTCTAAACCTTGCCCTGTTCGTTGAATTAGATAATCAACTGCACCTCGCTCCCACTTAAGACCGAGTTTCTTCCCTCGCTGGGCTACCCATTTTTCCAGTTCTTGTCCCTTAAGATGGGAAAAATCCAGCACAACCCCATTCTTGGCCACAGCTTTAACCATCTTGTATCTTCTATCTACAACTTCATTGGTACAAAGAACCAAGCAGACTGTGGGCGGCAGGTTATTGATTATTGACGGTAAATCCTCCAGTAACTCAGACTGTCTGGAGGCTGTTTTACTCCTGGTCTTTTTCTTTCGACCTGCTGGCGGATTCAAGCCCCAAACTACCACCAACCGTCGGTGTGCCAACCAAGGTGCTTGCGCCACAGCAGCAGCCAAGGTTGTACTGTCCATATCAGCAGCTACCAGTTTTTCTACGTTTAGATCCCTTAATTCACTCAGTCCTAACGCAGCTTCGATCTTGTCCACTGTTTGTCGAAGCAAAAAAGTTTCTTCTCCCATTAACAGGTAGCACGAGGCTACCTGCTTTTGTTCCAGCTGCTGCCATACTTGTTTCCATTTCACTTCCCATTACCCCTTTTCCGACTGGTAAACCAAAGCATCTGGCCATCACTCTCAATACGAACTTGTCCGGCTTCATCAGTGCGCATGACGTGAACACCGTTATCAAGCAGCCGTCCCACTGTTGCCGGACTCGGATGGCCAAAGTTGTTCTTTCCGACCGAAATCACAGCTAGTTGGGGGCTTAGCTGTTCAATAAATTCTTGTGTTGTAGCAGTGTCCGCGCCATGGTGGGCCACTTTTAACACATTTACTGGGCCAGGAAACCCTTGTTTAAGCAAGTATTGTTCTGCCGGTTTACCGGCATCACCTGTAAACAAGAAGCCGGACTGACCGTAGCGTAAATATAGCACTAACGAATTATCGTTTGCTAAGTCATCGGAAACAATGGTCTCCACAGGCGGGCTAAGGACCATAACCTCTACCCCCGCACCCAGATCGACCCTAAGTCCTCTAGTGCCATTATACAGCGGTACCCCTCTTTGCTCCAGTTCTCCTCTGATCAAATCAGCCCCGATACCGTCAAAGTTAGCCGGCGCTATCACCGCACCTACAGGCACACCACTGATAATGGCCGCTCCGCCTCCAGTGTGATCCATATCACCATGGGTAAAAAACACTAATTCTAGGCGGTGAACACCCTGGGCTCGCAGGTATGGCAACAGAATTTTTTCTCCGGCGTCCCACACACTCTTTTCCATACTTAATCGAGGGCCAGCGTCGATTAGAGCTGCTTGGCCTGAAGGCGAACGTATTAAGATTGCATCTCCCTGCCCTACAGCAAGAAAATCCACAATAAGAGTTGAAGAACCAGGGCCACGCCAGCTAACAACCAGCAAAACCAACGTTAGACCAACGAACAACCACCGCCGTAGCCGAATTTTACCTGAGCCAGCCCGTAAAAAATACGGTGCAGTGAATATGGCCAAGTAATAAATTGCTATAAAAACAACAGAAGGTCTTCTTATATAGACAAAAGCCCACGGTAGCCGGGCAAAGAAACGGGCCAAGGAAGTTAGGACAACCAGAGCCATTCCAGCCACACCCAGCAGAATTTTTCCTGCCGGTAGATACCAAGCCCCGATAACAAGACCGATTAGGCCAAAAGTAAGTGCCAAGCTAGCTACGGGAATAGCTGCCACACTGGCTAAGAAACCTACCAAAGATACTCCACTAAAATAATAAGCCGTAAGAGGCCAGGTGCAGGCTTGAGCTGCCAACGAAACGATCACAGGTGTACACCATCGACGCCACTTGCTATCGGAAACAATCAACTGTGAACCAAAATACAAAATGCCCAAAGTAGCCGCAAAAGACAATTGAAAACCCATATCAAAAAGATTTAACGGGTTAGCTATCAACAAGATTAGTGCTGCTGCCGCTAAAGCCACAAGTGAATTTTTGGGCCGGCCGGTAGCCAACCCTAGCAGACCCAACATGAACATAATCCCAGCCCGAATAGCCGATGGGGTAAACCCTGTCCAAATAACATACAGACTAATAGTCAGGGCAGTAAGTATGCCTTGGAGTAAGAATGGAAAGCGCAGTAACCGCCCTAGCCCTAAAACAAGAGCTGCCACCAACCCAACATGTACTCCGGATACAGCCATGAGATGAACCGTACCGCTGGCCGTAAATAAATCTACTATTTCCGGTGAAATCATGTAGCGCTCACCTAGAGTCAACGCTCTCAGGAGTGCAGCTTCAGTGGGAGGCAGAATATCTGCCACTTTTACATACCGTCGTCTAACTTCAAAGATGTGATTTAAGATGGGATTTCCGGTGTCCCCGGCTATTTTTTCGATGGAACCCTCTTCGAAAACTGCCATCTGATTATGTATACCACGTCGTTCTAAATAAGCTCGGTAGTCAAACTGACCAAAGTTAGCTGCGCCTTGTGGCCGAACTAACTTGCCTCGAACCCGAACTAAATCGCCGTAATAATAAGTCTCTCCTTCAGGTCTAAGATCTCGTAGCAATACCCGCCCTTTAAGCGGCTGCAGTTTGGTATCCCCCGCCAAACGCACCGCCAACACATAACTTGTTCCAGCCATAGCAGGCTCAGCTTCGCGCACCACTGTCCCTTCTACGGTGATAACTTTGTCAACATACAACTCTAACTCGTCCAAATGCACATCAAGCAAGGCCAACCTTAGGGCACCGGCCAAAAAGGCCAACAGCAAAATGATTATACTTACCGCCTTGCGATTGTTGCGCATGGCAACCAAAAAACCAAAAACAAGTGCTGCTACCGCCAGCATGAGCCACCAACTAAAAGGTAAGTGATGTGAGGTTACTATACCTGCGGCAAAAAGTAATGTAATAGAAATCAGCGCCGGCATAATGTCGCTCCTTGTTATTTCAACTGGTAACTTTTCTCTATCTTTCTATTTAATTCGACCCAGAACATCTTTTCCCTCTAATCCGGTATTTGGATAAGGGCTGACTATTCGACCGTGCTCACACACCTGAAGAAGCGTTGCCTCGTTCCCCAGTTCCCAAGCTTCACACCACGTATCCTGGCTCGGACCATAGGCAGGTAATAAATCCAGTTTGGCTGACAAGGTTCCTGAGCGGCTCAAATGTTGGGCCAATTCCACTGCTGCCCTAATTTCGTCAGCAGCCCGGCGTCGACGAAACACCACCAGCACCTCCACTTGTGCCGGCAGACCTGAGGTAGGATCTAATTTGGGTGCTATTAACGCTGTTGGGAAAGGTCTGTTTTCTCCTGGGTCTAATAACCCCCTCTCAATCCGATCGCTTCTGCCTTCAACTGCCCGTATCAGCCATGGTTCTGCCGGCGCTAGCAAAGCTGCTTGTCCGGCAAAAAACTCTCTAACACCACTATAATTATCTTGACTGGCATTTGGGGGCAAAAAACCCCGATCTTGAAGCTGTTTTAGCCGTGCCGCCGCAGTAACTGCTGCCTTTTGGGGCCAGTTGGACGATGCTGCCGAGGCCTCTTCTACTTCTCGTGGAGCTACTGCCGTTAGCAACCCTTCATAATCAAAACTAGCTAACACAAAAGGTCGGGCTGGGAGTTGGCTCAATTTCTGTCCTAATTCAAGCATGTCTGCCCATCCGAGCCCGTATTGTTCCAGCGTTGATAGTTCTACACCGGCGATTTGAAGCAAGTTGGTATTAGCTAAGTATAGTTGCGGCTTTATATATCGTGGCCAAAAGGCATATTCTCCTCCTTGTTCTAAAGCACTCATAGCCAGCGGTACATATCCAAGCCGGCTTTCCTCTGTCAGGTGTTGGGGCGACAACAATACACGACGTCCAAAATCCAGATTTTCAATGGGTCCACTGGAGAGAACATCGGGCACATCCTGCCGTCGCAAGATAGCTGTTGCCACTTGCTCACCTTGATCCCACGGAAACAGTTTCACATCTACCTCAATGTTGGGAAAGTCCCGGTTAAACGCCTGAATTTCACTTAGTAATTCTTCTCGGTAGCTTTCATGGCCAGCCAGCGGACGATCAAAATCCCACAGCACTACTGAATATTTTTTTTCCGGCCTAATTTCAGGATAAATCTGTCTTCCAGGTAATAAGCGCCACCACAGCCACAAAGCCAAACAAAATAAACTGGTAAGGATGGTTGCCAGCAACCTCCATGTTCGTTTTTTCCCCAGGGCATCTCCCTCCCATCTTAAAGTAAACCAAAAAGGAACAGCAGGTTCTCGTCAACTACGCCGCTGACCTTAAGTCCTCGGTATTTTTGCCAAGCCGCTACCGCTCGAGCTGTTTCTTCTCCAAAAACACCATCTGCTCGGCCCGGATCAAATCCTAGCTGCCTTAGACGCCATTGCAGATAAACCACATCCTGCCCCACCGCTCCTGTTTTAAAAAGAGCGCGCATCGGACTAACAGTCCCGCCTCTCTTAAGCACCACCAACGCCCCAATATTAACCCACTCATACAGCTCGGCCACATCTTCATTAAACATCCGCACACAGCCGGCACTGGCCATCTGTCCTATGGACATTGGGTTGTTGGTGCCATGAATGCCGTAACTGCCCCAGGGGTTCGAAAGTCGCATCCATCGTATGCCCGTAGCACCCTGCCAGCCAGCAGCTTTTTCTGTGATTACCCACTCACCTGCCGGCGTGGGTGACTCCGGTTTGCCAATAGCCACCGGGTAAAGCTTGTAGGGTACACCGTCGCTATATACTATCAGTGTCTGGGTATCGATATCCACCAGAATACTTATTTCTCCAGTAGGGGGTGATAACAATGCTCCTGCTGGTCTGGTCTCATACAGTGCCAGTGCCTCCCAGGTACGTTCATCCATTTTTCCGTTCACTGGCAATCCTAATGTAGCTTGCATCTTTTTTACAGCTTGGGCCAAGGTCGATCCATATATGCCATCTATGGGGCCACGGTAAAACCCCAACCGGGTCAGACGCTCTTGAAGTTCAACCACATCAGGGCCTTTAAGAGGTGGAGAGCGCATACTAAGTAAGCGTACAGCCTCACAATTACACAAACCCGAGCGTGTCTCTGGTGTCGCCGATACTCCTTGGCTTATTATAAGCGCCACCACTATCCACCCAACGACTAACCCATGTCGTAGCTGCATCCCTCGTCCCCCTACGGTCTATGTCCTAGTCATCCATACAATGTATGCTGCCTTACTAAATGTTATGAAATGGTTCTAGGCCACACAGCGCAGACAAAAATACCCCTGCTTATTTGACAAGCAGGGGTATTTTTATCTTGATGCACCTCTTGCGATTGCCACAGGTCTTTCGCCAGCGCCAACAACTCGTGTCGTGTGCCTGCAATACAACTGCTAGTGTAGCAGTAGACTCACTCGGACGGGAAAAAGCGAGCCAGTTCCCGAGCTGCACTTTCAGGAGAATCCGAACCATGTACCACATTAGCTGTCACCGAAGTAGCAAAATCACCACGAATGGTACCTGGGGCAGCTGCTTTGGTATCTCCTATGAGACGACGAACCCTTGCTATGGCATCTTGACCCGAAACAATAACTGCCACTACCGGACCTGATGTAATAAATTGTACTAAGTCCTCAAAGAACGGTTGCTCGCAATGCTGTGCATAATGTTGCTCTGCTAATTCAAGACTAAGATTCATCATCTTCAGGCCACAAATTTTTAGGCCTTGGCGTTCTATGCGCCGTAACACCTCACCACAAAGGCCCCGTTTTACAGCGTCAGGTTTAATTAGAGCCAAGGTCCTTTCCAAGCTTAGTCCTCTCCTTCCCGAGCAGCAGCAGCATTGTCACAAGTTAGAAATCCCCTGAAAACACTGCGCCCCAGTTTCCAGTCCATTGCTGTCCACAGTCCTGATGCTGATGCACTGGCTCCATCCAATAGTCCCTGAAAATGGTTCAGTTCGGAACTAAGGTAATCCACATGGTGAAGTGCAAAAGCATTGATGGTCTTAGGAGGCTGCGGTGAGCCCCATTCTTGGGTACCATGGTGGGACAAAATCATGTGGATTAGTTCTTGCTTTATAGCTACCGGAAAGTTTGAATGTCTCCCTATTCTTTCTTCCACTAGTTTGGCCCCTAGAACCAAATGCCCGAACAGTCTTCCCTGGTCGGTAAGTGAAAAAGCCAGTCCTTCCCATTCATACTCGATAATCTTACCACAGTCATGGAGGATTGCACCTGTAAAGAGTAAGTCCCGATTTATGTACTCGGGATACCGGTTAGCAACAACAGTAGCAAAACAAAATGTCTCTAAAGTATGTTCCAACAATCCGCCAAGATAAGCATGGTGGACATTTTTAGCTGCCGGTGCCTGTATAAAATGCCGGTAAAATGACTGGTCAGAAAATAAATCGTTTAGAAGCCAGGAGAGCGGTTCTGTTTGCACTTTCTTTATGGCTATTTGTAATTCTTTTTCCATCTCCTGACGTGACCGAGGTGCTTGCGGTAAGAAACAAGAAGGATCTACTGAACCCACAGCTGTTGTAAGTCTGTCTACCACCACCTGAAGCTCACCGCGATACTGCCCTACAGTCCCTAAAACACGTACAATGGCATTGCCTTGTAGTCTAGGAAAAACGTCTTCCCCACCCTCCCACATAATCGCTGGTAGCGAACCGCTGCGATCGGAGAGGGTACAACGAAGAAAGCAACCGCTCTTGCCACTTTCCGGACGAAAGGGGGTCAATGTTGCACCGGTAGCTACAAAATAATCGTTAACCCTTTCCCCTACTTGAAGTGCATTAATGTATTTTTTCTTAAGTGATTTATCTCCCACTTACATCACCTCGGCCTTTTTTGTTATATTCTTTCGTGCCCATAGCCATGGTAACCGGGGCAAGGCCCAATAGTACAGCTGTCGATAGCTCTTTTCCCCTTGAACCACCTTTAGCGCTTGCGCAAACCAATTGGTGGGTTCACTAAAGGCTTGCTGCCACAATTCTGGATAACGTTGAGCTATTTTGTTCAAGCGCGCTGCACATTTTAGGTCTCGACCAAACAATTCCCAACAGGTTTTCTTGTAGCGAGCCAGGTTATTAGCGGTATAAGGTAGTCCTGACCGTTTCAATGACAAGATAGTATCTGCTGCTTCCCTGGCCGACGCAAAAGCATAGTACAGCCCTTCACCGGTCAGCGGATCTGCAAAACCGGCTGCATCCCCTACCAGTATAAGATTATCAGCTGTAATCAATTGGGTTGTTCCTCCAATGGGAATCAGATGCCCTTTGGCTTTCGCTGTAGGTAAGCCTTGTGACCGAACAAAACGTGCCCATAAAGATTTTAGATCTTTCCGGCAGCCGTCCCAAGTTCCCAAGCCCACAGACAAATGATCTTTCTTGGGAAATACCCAAGCATAACCCCAGCGAAATAGTCCCCAGTGCGTCTCTAAAACCCCATGAAAGCGGCTACTGTCTGAAGGCAAAGAAACGTCGGCACACAAACACGCCGCAGCTGTCAAGAGGCCTTTACGACCAAAAGTCCGCGCTACTCGGCTGGGAAAGCCATCGGCACCTATAACTAAAGGTGCCCTGTAAGCAGCCTCCGCTGTTTGCACCAGCATACCATCTGTCTGTGGCTGCACTGCTAGCACTTCTTCATTCATGTGCACTACAGCACCCAACTGTTCTGCCCGCTGCAGTAAGAAAGCATCGAGCTCCCTGCGGTCCACAGTGATAGCATAAGGTTCACTGAACCGAACTTCACGCACCTTATCTCCCATAACTGCCCGAAAAACGTGACATTCTTCACGCACTATCTTTTCAGGTAAAGCAAATCCCAACGCCGATAACGCCCGGGCAGTAATACCACCTGCGCACGGTTTATTGCGCCCAAATCTATCCTTATCCAGCACCAAAACATCCAAGCCTCTTTCTGCTAGGTGTCCAGCCACCGTAGAACCGGCTGGGCCACCACCCACTACAATTACTTCAGCAGTATGCAATCCCATATCAATTCTTCACTCCCGCAAATAAGACCACACATTTCCCTATTGTTACCGGCCTCAGCGCTTTTCATAACATCTTTCCTAATTGTACCTATACCTATTGGGTATAGCAACGGCTGGATATTTTGGTCACATTTTGCCCTCTTTCTTTGCTCAGAAACATCGCGGTTCGTGTTATTATTATTTTAGTAACAGCAGTACCAAAAATAGTTGGAGGTGTATAGTCATGAAACAAAAAACAGCCGTCCGCTTGGCTGCCTTGTTAATAGCCATATCGGTGCCGGTATTAATTACTTTACTAGCCGTGGAAAGTATCGCCTTCTCTGAACAATTTTACCTACATCAACATCAAAAATTAGGTCTGGAACATGCCACTGGATTCAGCGCCTCTAACTATTTACAGTTCAGCCGGGCATTGCAGGACTATTACCATGGCCACATAGCCTCACCTCAGATTATTATACCCACCGATTACGGCCCACAGCCATTATATAAAGACCACGAATTGGCTCATTTAGTTGATGTCTATCACTTATTTCGTCTGGGATTTACTATACGCAATCTGGCAATGGTGCTGTTGTTAACGGGAATAACATTGTTATTAACCTTCAGGAAACACCGGGCTTGGCGTATAATTGTTACCGCCATCGGCATAGGGAGCACCGGCGGCATTGTGCTTTTTCTACTTCTTCTATTAGCCGTAAAGCTCGATTTCAGCCAAGCGTTTACCTATTTCCACTTAATTTCCTTTGACAATATGCTATGGCAGCTGGATCCGGCCAAAGATAATCTGATAAAAATGTTTCCAGAGCAATTCTTTCTTAACGCTACTGTGGCCATTACTGGGCGAGCCTTAACTGTACTCACAATCCTGGCTATTTTTGGCCTTATACTATGGCGACGGGACATACCTTGAACCGGATTACTAATACAAAAACGTCTGTTGTACTTTTCTTAAACCCAATGAACTAACATCCAATCCACTCTATATCATACCTGTGGCCAAAACCGGTTTCGTCCACTACCACAGCGAGTGCCAACCACAACACCCACCCCCGCCAAAGCGGCCAGAGTCTTAATAATAATGTTCAGTCCCGGTATGGTTTCAAGCATTGACAAGGTCAGCAGACCAACAAGTAACGCTGCCGATTGACTCATTTGTTGGCTGGACAAACGATCCAATAGCATCTGCCCGACAAAAACACCTACAGTCACCTGAGCCAACAAGCGTACCACAGCCAAACCCAAAACCAATAACAACGATAACGGTATGCCTACAATGGTAACGAAGGCTAAAATAATTAGCACTATGGCTACCGAGTAGCTCATGATCCCCACTAAGGTAAACTGAACCCAGTTAGATCCCAAAGCATCAACCATATTAGCAATATTTCCCGGTAGCAAAGCTATAACCAACCAGCCAAGAAGCAAACCAGATAGCAACTTTAAGCTTCGATGCACCCTTAGATCCCAGTTTAAAGTCCACGGTAATGAGAAGCCCCGCCCAAACCAAAGCGGTACTTTGGTTCGCCATTGGGGCCAACTGATTTGCGGCAACTCCAGTGAGACTGTTCGCCCACCTACATGGGCTCCATCAGCCAATTGCAGGTTCCCTCCAATAACCACCACATCACCGGCCACTACAGCCGATGACATCAACACCGCCGTGCCACCCAAAACTACTATATCTCGATCCACACCACCCGTCACATAGGTATCACCCATTATAGCCACAACTGATCCGGTTACCTGACCATCTAAACGGATCGAACGGCCGATAACAACTAAATCCGACCTGCTAATACCAGAAGGCACCAAAATCGGCGAGCGTTGCCTTAACGGCCCAACCCCTTTTCTTGTGGCCAAAACCATAAACAAAGCCAGGAGCAGCACAATAACAACTATCATCATAGTAAAACCCTTCCAGCTACCATCGTTTTTCCCCATGCAAGCTGCTCCCTTCTCCAATACATCCAGCCTTCAAAAGGTTCTCATATTACGAACCACTGTTAACATCTACAAAACAAAATTCTTGTAGTCCATTCCGCTCATACAACAGTGGCATTGGCAGAAATAGTCGCATTATGATATCCTGTAATAGAAAATAATCCGACGTGTGAGGTATCCGCATATGAAAACACCTTCCACCCACAATATTGAATCCTCCGCTGCTACTGAATCATCTTACGTTGCGCCCACTCCGGGCCGTCTTTTTTGGTCTTTTTTGTCCATCGGAGCTTTTACCTTTGGGGGTGGCTATGCTATGTTACCCCTTATTCGAAAATCTCTGGTAGCAAAATCAAAGTGGCTCCGAGATGAAGAGTTTGTAGACGCTATTGCCATAGCGCAAAGTTCGCCGGGACCCATAGCCGTGAACATCGCTGTAATTACCGGCTACAAATTAAGTGGCCTTCAAGGCACATTAGCTGCTGTGTTAGGAGCCACTTTGCCTTCATTTTTTATCCTGCTTATTGTAGCCACTTTCTTTCTCGGAATTCAAGAAAACCGCTTTGTCCGTGCTGCCCTAACAGGAATGCGTCCTGCCATTGTAGCCTTAATGGCTTCAGCGGTTTATGACGTTGGCAAAAACACCATCAAAAACTGGCGTGGTGCTTTACTATCCATTGCAGCCCTGGTTCTTCTTATTCCGGTACAGCTGCATCCTGTATTTGTAATCATTGCGGCAGCAATTACAGGCCTGGTATTAAATAGCTCCAGACAAGCTCCTTCATATGAATCCTCCCAACAGCAATCAAGTTACAACCAAGACAGCAACGAAAGTCGAGGCGGTAACTCATGATCTACACTCAACTTTTCCTAACCTTTTTTAAGATTGGCCTATTTAGCTTCGGCGGTGGTTATGCTATGCTGCCACTTATACAAAAAGAGATCGTAACCAATAATAGCTGGCTAAATCTGTCCCAGTTTGTCGATGTAGTAGCTATTTCGCAGGTAACACCCGGCCCCATCGCTATTAATGCCGCAACTTTCGTTGGGTATAAAATGGCTGGGATTTTCGGTTCTGCGGCAGCAACCCTGGGCGTGGTAACACCATCGCTAATAGTAGTCCTTAGCCTTACCCTTCTCTTTCTAAAATACAACACACTGGACACAGTGCAGGCTGCATTCACCGGCATCCGTCCAGCAGTAGTAGCTCTTATTGCCGCTGCTACCTGGGGAATTATGCCGTCCTCAATTCAATCTGTCTCTAGCTTGGCCATATCGGTAGGAGCATTTATAGCTATTCGACGGTTTCACCTAGATCCTATTGTAACTCTACTGCTGGCAGCTGGACTTGGCACCGTTCTCTACAGCTAGTTCTCCAGTTGTGCCAGTTCTGCCCCTGATTCAGTTAAAGATTGCAAACTGCCACTAATCTTTTCGGCCAAACTAACCTGTGTTTCCGTAGCCACCAACGTCTCATCCATAGAAGCACGTACATTTTGCAAAAATTCCTGTAAACCTTCAATAGCTCCAGCCGCCTTTTCTACCGACTCATCACTTTCGGCAGCTAATTTGCGCACCTCAGACGCCACCACAGCAAAACCACGACCGCTTTCGCCTGCCCGCGCCGCCTCAATGCTGGCATTTAAACCCAGAATGTTAGTTTGGCGGGCCAACTTACGAATAAACTCTAGTATTCCAGCCGTACTCTCAACACCGGCCGCCGCTTGTGTGCCTGCCTCTGCCACTTCTCGGCTAAGAGTATCCACCGCTTGCGCTTTCTCCTGCCAGGCTGCTAGTGCCTGGCTAATTTCTTCGGCAAAGCCGGCTATTTGGGCTGCTGTTTTCTTAACTTGATCTACCATTGCTCCCTGAGCAAAAGCTACGCTAACCAGTAGGCGAGCCGCATCAGCATCAACCAAATGGCAGCCTGGCGGAAGACTCTTTCTCAAGGTGTCTTGCACTGCTTCCACACCTGTCACTTCAATAATCATGTCTAATTTTGGCTGCTGAATTAACATAGACATATCGTCCCATGTAGAAACCCCAAACTCAAGTGCCTGCTTCATACCAGGCGCCTCCGGATCACGATCTACAACACCCACAATCTCAATTTCCGGAAGGCGGTGCAACACAGACAATACCCGGCTGCCACCTTGCCCCGCACCCACCAGGCCGACACGCATGTAATTCCCCCTCTTTTACCCACGTCTTGTACAAGGCAGACAACCTCATAGGTTACCCCTACTGGTATTAGCCAACAAAATTCTCAAGGTCTAAACGCCTAATTGTCTCCTTCGTGGGTATTCCATTTGAGTCCCAACCTCGGATATCATAGTAGTTGCTTAACATACGTCCCAAATGCGGAAGGTGCTCACCAGCGCCTCCGCCTTTTTTCTCTGATAGCACCCGTGCTGAAAGTATGTCATCTTTACGGCTGATACCTAAGCGGACATTATACAATCGTTTAAGATTAAAGATGCGCTCGCCGATAAAAAGAAAATCTTTCTGGCCTAAATCCCAATCGGTAACCAGGTTTAACCATTCCACTAAATGAGTTACTTTTACACCGCCGTAAATCATGAACTTGCACACTTTCAAAGAATCAAAAAGGGACATCAGGTCTTGCATAGCTGCTGTCATAGCCCCTTTTTGATCGGTCGAAAACCGATCCAATATTTCGGGAAATCCAAGCTCCGGCATAGTAACTGACGCTTCCAGTGCATGGGTAAACCCTTGTAAATGGCAGGCACCGCGATTAGACGTGGCGTAGGCCAAAGCCAAACTGCTGTAAGCACGAGGATCATGCGCCGGCATTTCCAAGCCCTTACTATGAACTGTAAACTCGTGGGCCAACCCGCCGATCTCATCAGCCGCCTTCACCGTACCCTGGGCTAACAGGGAACCTAGGCCCTGCCGCTGAGCTATTTGCCCTATTAGCTTAATTACAGCATCAGCATTCCCCCAAGTTAAGTCAAGACCACCCGTATGGCCGGTGCTTAACAAACCGTGCTCAAAGCACTCCATGGCAAAAGCCACCGCTGCACCGGTAGAAATAGTATCCAGGCCCAAGCGGTTACATAAATCATTGGCATAACATACAGCCGGCAAGTCGTCCACCATACACAGGCCACCTAGCATGCCTAAAGTCTCATACTCAGGTCCAGCCCCCACCACTTGGCCCCAAGGAGTGTTTACAGCCACCTCACGGCCACACCCCACTGGACAGCGATCGCAATAATAGCGCCCGGTAAGAATCGTTTGAGCCATAACCTGTCCAGAAATTCGGGCCGCCCCTTTCACCCAAACTCCTAACTGCCAGTTTTTTATGGGGAAATCGCCAATCGTCTCCGCCCCCATTAAACCACCGGCTGTACCATATTGACTACGGGCCCGGCTGTTTTTCACCAGGGTCGGTGCCAGAGCCCGAAGTGATTGCTCCAACTTATCTGGCCGGGCCACCGAAACTGATCCCGTACCATGAACCGCCACTGCTTTTAGATTCTTGGATCCCATTACGGCACCGACACCGGCGCGTCCAGCAGCACGACTATGCCGCCCCTCACTCATAATGGCAGCAAACAGCACGCCCTTCTCACCTGCCGGACCAATACATGCTACACTGGCCCCAGCTGTGGTTTCAGCGCGGATTAACTCATCGGTAACATAAGTATCTTGACCCCAAATTCCCTGGGCAGGCCGGAGTTCAGCTCGCCCGTTGGTAATGTATAAGTAAACCGGTTCCGGGGCTTTCCCGGTAAAAATAACACCATCGAAGCCTGCCCACTTAAGCTGTGATCCAAATTGTCCCCCTGCATCAGCTTCAGCCCATATCCCAGTAAGAGGTGACCTTGTCACCACTGCATAGCGCCCTGAAGCCAAGACTCGTGTACCGGTTAGCGGCCCTGTAAGAAAAAGCAACGGGTTATCGGGAGAAAGTGGCGGCGTATCCGCCTTAGACTCAGCAAACAAAAGCGCTGCCCCTAAACCACTCCCACCTATATACCCACGAGCCAGATCCTCGCTCAATTCAGCAACTTCAATTGTACCTGCCGTTAAGTTTACCCGAAGTAGTTTTCTTAAGTAACCCCCTTGCAGATTAATCACCCCTTTGTTTTAATTCCCTATGGATTTACCGTCCAGTACAAATTCAATTTTGCCCTGCTATTTAATAATTCCGCAAAGGGTAAAATAATCCTGCCACAGACTTTAAGACACAGGTTACAACATCTCATAACTTAAGGTGCATACAAACAGCATCTTCAAGGGAAGCGGAGCGAAACTGCTCTGATTTTTCTATTGCTGGATGAACATCCCTGCGTCCAATAGGGCGAAAACCAAACTGCCTAAAGTACTCTGCTGCTGTTTCAGTGAGAAGATACAGGTGAGTTAGCTCTAAAGCGCGCGCTTTATTAATCATTGCCCGGATTAATCCACGTCCTAGCCCTGAGTGCCGATATTCCGGTATCACTGCTATCGACCTAAGCAAACCTATAGTGCTATAAAGTTCGAGACCAGCCACTGCCACAAGCTCGCCATCTACCATTAGTTTCAGGAAATGCTGAAAATGCTCTTCAATTCCAGCTAAAGAAAGATTAACTTCTTCCAAAAGTTTTTTCACCTGCGGGAGATCTTGAGTTTCTACCGGGACTATCCGCATCTGTTACCCCCCTTGGCCCAACTACCACTTAGATTTATATTCCTTTGGTCTGGCGAAAAGCCCGCCCAACCAAAAAATCTGCAAAGCGAGGTGCTATACGTGCTAAATACGCAAAACACCGGTCTTTACGGGTCACGTATATTTCTCTCTTTCCTTGAGCTGCCTGTTGTAAAATTTGTTTGGCTACCAGCTCCGGAGCAATCCTTGACAAACGAGGTTCGTGCCCCCGGTAAGCTGTACCTAGAGCATGATTACGAAACTCCGTACGAGCTGATCCCGGGTAGGCAGTACATACTCTTATACCGTTCTCTTCAAGTTCTAGATGTAGTGCCTCCCCCAACTTAGCCAAGGCCGCCTTGGTAGCAGCGTATCCTCCAATGTTGGGAGCCGCTTGAATAGCGCCCAACGAAGCAATATTTATTATTAGTCCTGTTCGTTGCTCTTTGAATAGCGGTGTTGCTGCCCGAATAAAATTTAACGGCCCAATAACATTTACTGCCAGTGCCTCCATAAGTAAAGCCGGCTCTAAAGTATCTACCTGTCCACGAAGGCCAACACCAGCATTATTGATAAGAACATCTAACCGGCCTAATCGCTCCACACCGTAGCGTACCACCTGCTGAACCGCTGCTTCATCTTGCACATCAGCTGTCATAAAAACGCACTCCGCTCCTATGGCAGAAATCCGACTAGCAGTAAGCTCTAGTTCATTCTCACCTCGTGCAGTCAGCACCAGTCTCGCACCAAAATGAGCCAACTCATCGGTCAATGCCCGACCAATGCCCCGAGAAGCACCGGTTACCAGTACCACCTTATCTCGCCAAAAGTCCATGCTCGCCCCCTCATTTCCATTCATTTTTTAGGTAGCGCTGAGCATACTTCACGTATCTATAAGCTGTCTCTCGAAATGATTCTACTTCTTCATCAGACAATTCTCTGACCACTCGCGCCGGCTGCCCTAATACCAAACTTCGTGGTGGAATTACTGTACCCCCAACTACCAAGCTCCCTGCACCCACCACTGTTTCTTTCCCAACGCGAGCCCCATCGAGCACAATTGCACCTATACCAATTAGAGTCCCCTCTTCTATATATGATCCATGTACGACGGCACCATGAGCCACCGATACCCAATCTTCTAATACTACCGGAAATCCACGGCTTACATGAATAACCGCACCATCTTGCACATTGCAACCGTGCCCAATGGTTATGGTGTCCACATCTCCTCGCACAATGCTACCAAACCAAATGCTTGATTCAGCTCCAATATTAACTTGACCTAGAATATGGGCTCCCGGAGCCACGAAGACACTAGGATCAATCATAAATTAAGCCTCCTTGTTTCCGCTCTTTCCCTTCGCCGCAGGAGGCTATTTTCCTTCTTTCTTTTTTTGTGACATTAGATTGCCCGGGCCTCCCGACCCGGGCAATCTAATGTCCATTTCATAGAATCAAATTACTTGCCCGCCTGTTGCGATGCTTGGCCAAAATAGCGTTCTTCCAGCTCATCGGCCACCTGAAGCCAATTTTTTGAGCGTTGGTCAAGAAAGCTGGCTTGTGTTCCGGTAAGCACGTCTTGTGCTCCGTCATGAGTGGGCTGAGCGCCAGTTTCTTCTACAATATCCCGCAAAGCTTGCGGTGCATCGATAATTGGACAAGGAGCATAATGGTTCTTATTGAACGGCTGCCGCTTTTGATATGCAGTAAACAGCGGCGATGCCAGGACTTCTTTTAGACTCTTGTCTCGAATGTTATCAGTGGCAAAATGCACAAATGCACATGGTTCTACCATTCCAGCCGCATTAATATGGAAAAACATACGACCCCCAGCAATACAACCACTGGTAAAGTGGCCATCGTTCCAGAAGTCAGCCAATAATATAGGCTTCGTCATCCGAATCTCGGCCACCCGTTTCACCAGCCAAGCCCGTTGCTCCGGTGTTATCATCATGTCTAGGTCTGGTCCACGGCCTATAGGTACATAGTGGAAACTCCAAGCGTAAGTTGCGCCCTTATCCACTAAGAAATCCATAAATTCATCTGAGAACAAGGTGTCGATATTATTTCGCGTGACTGTGATGGAAGTACCAAAATAAACGCTGCGTTCACGAAGCCGATCCATGGCGGCCATTACTTGATCAAAAACACCTTCTCCGCGGCGAGCATCCGTTTCTTCACGCCAACCCTCCAAGCTAAAAGCAGGTGAAAGGTTAGCCACCTTAGCCAATCGGTCAGCCACCTGGTCATCAATAAGAGTACCATTGGTATATGCCATAAATCCCATATCGGGATGGCGAGCTACCACATCTAAAAGCTCCGGATAGGCAAAAGGCTCTCCTCCGGAAAGAGCAACCCAATAAATTCCCAGCTCTTTAGCTTCGTTGAATATCCGATCCAGAAGTTCCGGCTCTAGGCGATCAGTTTTCTTATATTCTCCAGCCCAGCAACCAGTACAACGCAGGTTGCAAGCTGAAGTCGGATCTACCAATATTAGGCTTGGTATGTGAATACCCAGTTCCTTCATTAATACATTGCGACGCGGCCCGCCTAGGAGCATGGCATTAACTACCCATATACTAAGAAAATTTTTCAACATGCGTGGGTTGTGTACCAGCCGCTTAATTTGGGCCATGATCTTCTCATCGCCTAGCATACGAGTTCTCAATGCCCTTATGTTCTTCTTTTGTCCCTCATCAGGCGCTATTCTTTCCGCGAAATCCAGGATACGGGGCAAATTTTGCTCCGGGTCCCGGCTCAGGTATTTCAGGGTTTGATCAAGAGCTAAGTCTGTTGCAGCTTTCTTGACATGTGCCATAGAAAAGGGCCCGTTGTCAAAAATAGCCATTAATATATTCCTCCTATACTAATCTTTTACTCCCCGATTCTACCTTACCGGTTACATCTCTCACCTCCAGATACCATTCAATTTCATTTATTATCTTCAAATAGTGGCTGGTTCAAGCGAGGCTACAAGTCCCAAATCCTGGGCGTGGGCCAAAGCCGCTAGAATTATGGCTATTACTTCACGGTTACGCAATGAATAAAATACTTCTTTTCCGGCGCGTCTCTTTCTAACTAACCGCTGATGATGCAAAATACGCAAATGGTGTGACACTGCCGGCAAACTCAAACCCACCAGGTGTGCCATTTCTCGTACACATAATTCACGTCGCCCCAGTGCAAAAAGAAGCTTGCTGCGAGTATCATCGGACAGAATCTTGAACAATTCTCCAATTCCTGTCAGCGCCGCCACCTCGGCGCGCAAGTCACAATGTGTGCTACCTTCTGCTATTTCGGATTGACCCCGAGCCTCTAGCATCGCCTCACCTCCAATGTATGAGATATCGTTAACGCACTAACAATTAAACAGTTGCTTAATTCAATTATAGTCCTTCCTTTATGTTATTACAACCCTTTTAGTAAGTTTTGGAGAAACAAAAACCCTGCCGTGTAAGGCAGAGCTCTTTATTGCAATTCTTATTGTCTACGGCCTAAGCAACCATCTGCTTAACCAAGGCCGGTAAATGGTCACAGACTGTACGGGACATAGCTCTTGGCAACAGAAACAACGAATGCACTTTTTGAGGTTAACTGTGGGACTCTTACCGGCCAAGGTTATAGCTTTGGCCGGACAACTTCTGACACAGATACCGCAGCGTCGGCATTGCTCAGCGTCGAAAACAGGTCGTGCACCCAACAAACCTCCTGCTAGCTTTAATAGTTTGGGTGGCAACCGGTAACCCAGCAATCGAAAACTAGTCCCGCCCGGTGGTGGTACCTCAAAATCGCTAACTATTGCCTTTCTCAAGTTAGCTCCCACTACAATTTTATCCGCTGAATGAGTCATCAAACCGCGCTTTTTAGCTAAGTGAGTAGTCGGCACTTCATCCGCTTTAAGACCGATCATGGTAACAGCTGCAACATCCAGAGCAAACACCGATGGACTGGCCAGAAGATAGCCCAACGTTCGCGGTGTGCCTGCTGATGGGCCCTCCCCTTCCATACCTACCACAGCATCCATGATCGTAAGTGCTGGCTTTACAGTTAAAGCTAAATCCAGCAAAAAGTCTGCAAACCGATCCAATGCAGGCAATTGAAGATGATACTGGGCTTTATGTAGCCCTGGTATGCAACCAAACAAGTTCTTCACCGCTCCAGTATAGCGTGTAAGGCCATGGCTTTTTAGTTTTGGTAAATTAATAATAACATCAGCTGAAGATACTGCTTGGCTCAAAATAAAGTTGCGGACACGAGCTTCTTCCGGCGCCGACACAGTAACTTCCGCCGTATTCCAATTTAGTTCTGCGCCTGTCTCTCTTGCTACCTGGGCCAAACCGCAGACCTCGTAAATGCTCTCTAGTGCTGCTTTAGTAAAGGGCCCCCCTGGGCTATCATAAATGATCGGCTTGCCCCCAACCCTTAGCACCTCGTGAACAACAGCCGTCACCACTGCCGGATGAGTGGTAACGGCATCCTCCGGGGGGCGCTTAGTAAGTAGATTTGTCTTCAGCAACACGCGCTGCCCCGGTTGGACAAAGCTCTCTAGCCCTCCCAAGTATTCTAGTGCATCTTGCACAGCGTGCATAACTGTCCTCTCATTATAGCTACTACATGGTACCAAGGCTACAGGATAATTCAAGCCGTTTCCTCCATTCAAAAAAGAATCTTTTGGCGACGCATGTAGACATTCAACAGCAGCCCCAACGCCATCATATTACTAAGATACGAGCTGCCGCCATAGCTCATAAAAGGCAGCGGAATGCCTGTAACCGGCATGATACCTATAGTCATGCCCACGTTAACAAGAATGTGGAAAGTAAACATAATAACTACGCCGGTAGCAATCAAAGCACCAAAATCATCCCTAGCTTTCATGGCTACACGGATCCCGCGATAAATCAGGATAAAATATAAGAGCAAAATCCCTGCCGCACGAACGAACCCAAGCTCTTCACCTATTACCGAAAAGATAAAGTCCGTATGCTGTTCCGGCAGAAAACCAAGCCGGTTTTGGGTACCTGCAAACCAACCTTTTCCCCATACACGTCCGGAACCGATGGCAATCATAGATTGAATCACGTTATAGCCATCTCCGGTAGGGTCAATATAAGGATTAAACACTACCAGTATACGTTTTCGCTGATAAGGCTCTAACAAATAAAACAGCATTGGAGCCAGAGCACCGCCGAGACCACATAACCCAGCCAGGTACTGCCACTTGATACCAGCAACAAATAGCATCCCCAGCAACAACCCGATAAAAACTAATGACGTCCCCAAATCAGGCTGCTTCAAAATAAGAAGCATAGGCAATCCCACATGGATAAATACCGGCAGTAAATCCCGAATGGAGCGTATGGAAGAAGCTCGCTTAGATAACAAGTCAGCAAGTGTAATAATTATTATTAGTTTTGCCAGCTCTGAAGGTTGCAATTCCAGAGACCCTACTCGTAACCAGCGTTGAGCACCTTTCGCCTCGCGACCAAAGATAAATACAGATGCCAACAAAACCAAGTTAATATAATACAGGTATTTCGTATAATGGGCTAAATCGTGATAATCAATAGAAAGCGTCAAAACAAACAACACCAACCCCAACGCCACCCATACTCCTTGCCGCTTAACATGGTAGTATGGGCTTTCTGGGCTGGCACTGGCAATAACAAAAAAGCTGATGGTGGTAAGGAGTACCACCACAGCAATGATTACATAATCTAAATTCTTTAGTAAGCGCTTATCTAGCATAGTGCCCTCCAGGGAGAAATACTAACCGCCATTATTATTATAAGTGTTTCTCCCTGAATCGTCCAGGCAATTATACGGCTTTAACAGCCCGTTTCATCCTCTTAATAGGTAAGCTTGCCACTAACGCCACCGAACGTTCCAAACTGTGGATACTAACTTCCACTCCGTCAGTGTCAATCTCCATGTACTCTGTAATCACAGCGATAACTTCTTCTTTTATGAGCTCCAAGAATTGCGGCGACACTGTCGCCCGATCATGCACCAACACCAGGCGCAACCGCTCCTTGGCAATCTCTTTACTGGGGGCTTCGTCGCGTCCAAAAACTTTGCCTAGAATATCTAACACTACTATCTCTCCTTCCTCAGCCTCTAACTGCCAAATCCCAGCAAATGCCTTACCCGAGCTATAAGTCCTTCTTCTGCCTCCAAAGGCATGAGCGGTACTTGCTCCCCAGTAACGCGCCGGGCAATATTACGAAAGGCTTGACCGGAACGGGATGTGCTGTCTAAGGCCGTTGGTTCGCCACGGTTTGTTGCCACCACTATGCAATCATCTTCGGGCACTACTCCAACCAAATCCACGGCCAAAATATCGATAATGTCATCGATATCCATCATATCGCCACGTTTGACCATCCGCGGACGGATACGATTGATAAGAAGTTGAACTTCTCCCATTTCAGAAGCTTCCAACAAACCAATAATGCGGTCAGCATCACGTACAGCAGAAACCTCCGGTGTAGTAACCACAATAGCGCGGTCAGCCCCTGAGATAGCGTTTCGAAAACCCTGCTCAATGCCAGCCGGACAATCAACCAGTATAAAGTCAAACTCTGCTTTCAATTCTTCTGTGAGATCCTTCATTTCCTCAGGTGTAACTGCAGTCTTATCCCTGGTTTGGGCTGCCGGCAACAAGAATAAATGCTCATTAAATCGCTTGTCGCGGATAAGTGCTTGCTTTAGTCGGCAAACCTTCGCTGTTACATCCACCAAGTCGTAGACAATACGATTCTCTAACCCCATGACTACATCAAGGTTTCGCAGACCAATATCAGCATCCAGTAAGACCACCCGGTGCTCATTTAACGCTAGGGCGGTACCTAGGTTTGCTGCTGTGGTAGTTTTGCCAACGCCACCCTTGCCGGATGTAATAACTATTACTTCTCCCATTGCCATTCCTCCTTTTATCTAGCCCCGTTGCACCAAGGATAGTGTTTGGTTTACAGCATTTTGTTCCACTATTACGGTTCCATTGCGCAGGCGTGCTATTTCGGGTCGCCCGGCAAATTGACGTGCTTCATCGTCTGGTGAACGTGTAAACACGCCGGCTATTCGAAGCTGGCTCGGCTCTAAACGATAAGCTACTACAAAAGCCTGCTGGTCTCCACTGGCACCGGCGTGTACTAACCCCCGTAGGGCTCCAGTTACTAAAACATTACCGTCAGCGATAACCTCTGCCCCTGGGTTCACATCTCCGGTTATCACCACATGACCGGCAAAGTTCACCTGTTGTCCGCAACGCAAATTGCGGTCAATGAACATTACCGGTAGATCAGAAACCGTCCCTGAAACAGATGTAGACACAGCCTGATCGTGAAGCTCGGCCCCCTTCACTTCCGATGCGCCGGATTCTTCATCATCTATTTCTGCTAGCTTTTCATTGTTAAACCCCTTCAAGGTAAGCCCTGCCTGACTATTGACCAGCCTGGACAAGGTCTTTCTTTGCCTGTTTGTAAGCTCCCTTGTCCCTGGATCAATAATTACATGCGCCCCCTCAAAAAAGCCTCTGGCAGCTTCTAACTTACTTCTAAGCTTGGCCACTACCTGCTTAAATTCGCAATGATCATCAAGGATAATGAGTAGTCCGTCACGTGTACCTTTAAATACCGCTTCCTCTTTAATCATTTCGTACCCTCTCCCTAAGGCCCTACTTGACGGTGCTCTAAGATTACAGTTTGGTCCTGTTCCATTTAATTCTAACTCGCTGTAGGAAAATCCTGCTTTTTCCAATAAAAAAATACGGGGGATTTTACCCCGCATTTTTCCACCTTTAGACATAATGACTCTTAGTTACCTAAAAAGCGGCTGGCTAAAGTGTCTCTTCCGTGTCCGTTTCAGTGGGCAATCCAAAATAGGCTTCCAGAATTCGTCTGAACACCGGAGTCGCAGCCGAACCGCCATGGCCGCCCTCTTCCACCAAAACCGCTATTGCTATCTCAGGTTCTTCGTAAGGAGCAAACCCTACAAACCAACCGTGATCAGCACCTTGTGAGTTCTGGGCTGTACCTGTTTTCCCGGCTACCGGGATCGGAAATCCTTGAAAGTAGTAACTAGCTGTTCCTTCCCCCGTCGTTACCAAATGCATGCCTTCTTTTACAGCAGCCACTGTCTCCGGCTTAAGATTAAGTTCCTCAATAACCTGGGGCTCTATCGTCCGCTCCACCTTACCGTCTGGATCAATTACTTCGCTGGCCAGATAAGGACGGTAACGGGTACCGCCGTTGGCTATAGTAGCAATATAGTTTGCCATCTGCAGCGGCGTAAACGCCGAAAACCCCTGACCAATAGCCGCGCTTAAAGTCTCACCCGGTTGCCACGGTTCTGGTTTGCCAAGGCCCAACGTCTTGTAGTTCTCTAATTTCCATTCCGGAGTGGCCAGCAGGCCCGTAGCTTCCACTGGATACAAGTCCACCCCTGTGGGTTGGCCTAAACCATACAAAGCTGTGTATTTATTAAGTCCGTCAATACCGGTGCGATAGCCCAGATCATAAAAGTACACATTGCAAGACACAGCTATAGCTCGGGTTAGATTGACCACACCATGGCCTCCGGCCTTCCAGCATTTTTTCGGTTCCACCCGCCAATACACGCCTCGATCTACAATGGTATCTTCGGGTTTAATAACACCTGTTTCCAATCCAGCTGTAGCCGTAACCATTTTGAAAGTGGAACCCGGTGGGTAGACACCACGGATAGCTCGATTAAGTTGCGGTTGCCACTTGGGATCGTTTATGCTAGTCCAGATGTCCGGCGGAATAGTTTCCGTGGTGAATATATTAGGATCGAACGATGGCTCGCTAGCCATAGCTAAAATACCGCCGGTGCGAACATCGATAGCTACTGCCGCCGCTGCTTTGGTTGGAAATTCACGTTTAATGTTTTCCATGGATTCTCGCAGTCCCAGTACTGCTGCCTCTTGAACATCCCGATCCAAGGTAAGTTTGAGGCTATACCCAGGGACCGGCATTTGTTTTCCAGGGAGGATTTTTATCGCCCTTCCGTGGGCATCTACTTCTACTTGTTGTCCCCCAGTTTCACCCCTAATGTATTCATCGTACACACGCTCAAGTCCGGTTTTACCAACGATGTCGCCCATTTTGTAGCCTTTATCACGCCACGTCTCCAGTTCTTCCCTGGAAATTTCCCTTACATAGCCAAATACATGTGCTCCCACATCGCCCAGTACATAATCGCGCACCGGCTGCTCTTCGATCATTACACCAGGAAGCTCTAATTGGTGTTCGGCAATTTTAGTCAGGGTGTTAATATCAGCATCAGTGGCAATACGTATAGGCGTGTAGGGACGGTATTCCTTTCGTTCCTGCAGTCGTTGCACAGTATCATGAACAGTTTGCTTGACATCGTATCCTAAAATCTCACTCAATCGTCCTAAAGTAGCATCAGGATCATCCATGTCCATAGGAACAACGCTTATTACCGGGGCTAACCGACTGGTCACCAGCAGTCGCCCTTTACGATCTAGAAAATCACCGCGAGGAGCTTCTAAGGCTAACAGTCGAATTCGGTTTTCTGTAGCCATTTTCTCAAACTTCTCGCCTTCTACCAGTTGTAGATAGCCCAGCCGACCCGTAAGAATAGTAAAAACTAATACCGCCATTATGGTCATATATGTTAAACGTCGTTCTAATACTTTAGAATTCATATATTACTCACCTCATAAGGAACGCCCCCGCTGACCGAAACGCGGCGGCTCGTACAGGTGTTCACATAAGCGATAGACTACTGGAGCAAACACAGCCGTAACAACAGCGGATGGCCATACGGTTCTACGTAAAGCTGTAATAAAACTCCATTTTATGTGGCCAAAAGCACCGGCCGCCATAAAAAATATAATGCCTTCAATCAAACTGCCAACAAAGAGAGCTACTGCTGGAAGAAGAGTGTTCTCTTTAAATACCTTCCCTTCCAGCAGCCCTAAAATAAACCCGGTAATGCTTTTTGCAAGGGCATGGCTCCCTGGTAAACTACCAGTAATAAGGTCCTCTAAAAGCCCCCCTAAAACACCCCATAATAGTCCTTGGGCCCAACCGCGCAGCAAAGCAATTGATCCTACAACAGCCAAAATCAGGTCGGGTCTGGTACCAAAGATTCTCAAATTGTAAAAGAGCGTGCTTTGGAGCACCAACATACCCAACATACTTCCGGCTATCATTAAAAAGCGTTTACCGGAAAACTCCATATTCCTCTCCCCTAGCTTTACGATCCAATGACCACCAACACTTCCTCTAAATGATCTAGATCCACCGCCGGCTGTACACGGGCAAACTTTCCTAAACCATAGTCTTCAGCACTCACTTCAGCTACTCGCCCCAGCACTAATCCCTTTGGAAAGACACCTCCTAAGCCAGAGGTTATGACAGTCTCCCCTGTTCTTATGGTGGCACTTCGCGGTAAGTAAACAAGACGACAGTCTCCCCCGCTGTCACCACCTTTAACTATACCAACATCCCGACTTGTTTGCCCCATGGCCCCGATAGCGCTCCGCTGGTCGCTGATAAGTAACACCTCAGCGCTTCTAGTAGAGACTTTGTTCACTCGTCCTACCACCCCAGCATTTGTTACAACAACACTCCCTACCTGAACCCCTGCCTCAGTACCCTGGTCAATCACCATGGTTTCGTACCAATTACTTGGATCACGGGCTACTACCCGAGCAGGCAGCAAATTGAATTCCTCCATCGCCGGTGGCAAATCTAGAAGCTTACGCAGGCGAACATTCTCATTCCATATTTCAATCATAACATGTTCTTTTGCCTTTAGCTGGGCCAACTCGGTTTCAAGGTGTTCGTTTTCCACTCCAAGACGTCTAATTTCAGAAACATAGTTTATTGTGGAGTCAATCTTATGGGTAAAAGCTAAGATAACCTTTTGAACCGGCATCAGTACATCCTGTAAAAACCCTTCTGTCGGGTCAATTTTCCCCCCTTGCTTGGCCGCAATACTCATAAGAAGGGTTAGGAGCACCGTGGCCACAGCCAAAAGCAGGTATTTATAATTTCGTTCCTGCTCAGGCATGGCAATACCGCCTTCCTTAACCGCGTTTGGGTGCGATCAGCACCCGACCTAATACATCAATCTCATCCAACGCCTTGCCGGTGCCCATAGCCACACAGGTAAGTGCATTTTCTGCCACATGTACAGGCATGCCTGTTTCCTCCTGCAGCAATATGTCAATACCATGCAACAAAGAGCCACCACCGGTCATCACAATGCCCCGATCCATAATATCAGCAGCCAGTTCCGGCGGTGTTTTCTCTAGAGTAACCTTCACTGCTTCCACAATAGCCGCTACTGGTTCAGCTAACGCTTCGTGGATTTCAGCCGCTGTTACACGAATGGTTTTGGGCAACCCTGTTACTAAATCACGACCTCTTATTTCTCGTTCCGTATCTTGAAGCTCCTCGGTCAAAAAAGCCGACCCCAGATTGATCTTTACGTCTTCGGCTGTTCGTTCACCAATCATTAAATTATAAGTGCGCTTAATATATTGTACAATAGCTTCATCCAACTCGTCACCGCCGATCCGGATGGAGCGACTGGTTACAATGCCGCCTAAAGAAATTACAGCCACTTCTGTGGTACCACCACCAATGTCCACAATCATATTTCCAGTAGGCTCGTGCACCGGTAGCTCTGCCCCAATGGCTGCTGCCATGGGCTCTTCAATAAGAAAAGCTTCTCGTGCACCTGCCTGCAAAGTAGCGTCTAATACTGCTCGCTTCTCTACTTCAGTCACGCCAGAAGGAATACTGACAATAACCCGCGGTTTAAGCAAACCTCGAGCCCGATTAGCTTTGGTGATAAAGTGACGCATCATAGCTTGAGTCACATCAAAGTCAGCTATCACACCGTCCTTCATCGGACGAATAGCAACTATGTTACCCGGAGTGCGACCAATCATGCGTTTGGCTTCCTCGCCCACAGCCAGATTGGCCCCGGTGTCTCGCTGGATCGCGACTACCGATGGTTCCTGCAGAACAATCCCGCGGTTTTTAACAAATGCTAGAGTATTAGCCGTCCCAAGGTCAATGCCCATATCACGAGAAAATTGGTTGAGGATGAAGCTTATGACCATCTACTCCTAGACTCCTTTCTCCGACTTACCTACTACTATCAAAAGCTGTTGAATTGATGAAACCCCTCTCCCTAAGACTAACATATCGCCCATCACCGATAATCACATGATCTAGCACCTGGATACCAATAAGTGCGCCTGCTTGTGACATGCGATCTGTTAGTTTAATATCCTCTGGACTGGGTTCAGGGTCACCACTAGGATGATTATGAACCAATATCACTGCCGCTGCACTCTTTCGGATGCACCCCTTAAATAACTCTCGAGGATGAACCAAGGCGGCACTCAGGCTTCCCACAGCCACGGTCTCCTGAGCCAAAACTTGGTTTTTAGTATTGAGCATAATGGCGCAAAAATGTTCACGATCTAGATAACGCATACGGTGTTTCATCAAAAAGTATACATCCTCGGGGGAACGGACGAAGTCAGTTCGGCCAGTCTCTTCCTGGACCAACCGTTTACCTAGCTCCAAAGCAGCCTTAATCTGAGTAGCTTTAGCAGGTCCCATACCCGGAAAAGCAGCCAACTCATTAATGTCAGCCGTAGCTAAATAACGTAAGGGCCTATCCTCACCGCCTACAGCCAACAACTGCTGGGCCACTTGTATAGCCGTTCGTCCCCTGCTTCCAGTGCGCAAAACAATGGCCAGTAGCTCAGCTGTGGCTAAGCTTTCCGCCCCCTGTTTAATCAACCGTTCGCGCGGACGACTGTCCGGCGGCAACTCTCTCAGAGTTAGGTGGTACTTCACGCTCGGCTTCCCTCTCCTCTTCCAAAATGTTTACTCCAAAGCGGGCCAATAACTCTGCCAGTTTTACCAGTGGCAAACCCACCACATTAAAGTAACAGCCGTCAATTCGTTCTACTAACAAAGCACCCTTTTCTTGAATCCCATAGCCACCAGCCTTGTCCAATGGTTCTTTTGTTGCTACATAAGCGGCGATTTCCTCGGCGCTGAGAGATCGAAACTTTACTGAAGTAATTTCGTGAGTGGACAAGGTCTGACCGGATTCCGGATCAGAAATCGCTACCCCAGTAAGAACCTGGTGCCAGCGCCCCGACAAAGACCTTAGCATAGCACTAGCATGATGATGGTCCTTTGGTTTGCCTAAGACAATTCCATCGAGCACAACAATAGTGTCAGCGCCAATCACCAATGACTCGCAAGCTTTTGGCAATGTAAACGCCACTGCCTCGGCTTTACGCCGAGCTAATTTTTCCACGAGCCGTCCAGGATCTCCTTCGTTAACATCGGCCTCTTTCGCTTGGCTGGGCATTACTTTAAAAGATACCCCCAGATTAGCCAGAAGCTCCCGACGCCGTGGTGACTTTGAGGCCAAAACTAATTGTTTCATCTATATATCTCGTCCTACCCTAAATTATAGCTGCCGATACAGCAGATATCCTAATAGCAACCCAATAGCCCCAGCCACACTAAAATGAAGGCCAAGACCAAAGGTGATTTCTACCACACTGAGATTTATGGTCGTGGGAGTCAAGCCCACTGTCTGGCTCAGCGCTAAAAAAGGAAGATAATCAACGAACAGCTTACCTAATACACCGCCAATAAAAGCGCCAGCCAACAGAAGAACCACCAAGAGGCCGGTGCTGCGATATCTGCGCACAAAAATCAATCCTCCTTTGGTTGGGGAATGAAAGCTTATTGACATATTCCACATTCACGGCCTAAGTCCTGTCGATCCCTTTCATTTCCAGCCGGTTCCTGTTTCCGAAAAAAAGGGGTGGCACGTAAGATAAAACTAGTCAAAGTGCCAATAAAATATCCTGTAGGCAAAGCAAACAGTAAAAGATACGGAAGGTAGAAAAAAATTCCCCAGCTTTGGGTGAGAAAAGCAGCCACAAGAAGTTGTGACACGTTATGAGCCACAGCCCCCAAAATACTGATGCCTACAGTGCTAAGCGAATTCTTACCTATTTTTAACGCTAACATCATAACGCTGGCACTGCCGATAGCACCGGCTGTACTTAAGAAAAAAGTGGTGGTGAGAAAAGTGCCCCCCAAAAGGGATCCTAACAGAACTCTAAGACCTACCACTTTCCAGGTATCTGTTGGAGAATAGGCCACTAAAGCCAGCATGGTCACAATGTTAGCCAATCCCAGCTTGGCCCCTGGCAGAGTACCCAAGGCAGGTAAATATGATTCCACCACGTGTAACACCGTACCTCCGGCTACCAGAAGCGACAGCCGCAGTAGCCGTCTCGTTTGTTCTCCGCTGCCAACCATGACCTCATCTCCTCACTGACTCACACCATCCAAATCAAGCTTGTCCGAACCAATTACACGTATTATCACTCGGTTAGGCAGACAAACAATGGCCTCTCCAGGGTGACTTATCCAACCCATCCCTATACAAATTTTGTCAGGGCAGGGTGATTCTACCATCATCACCTTATTTTCTCCACCTTTAACCACACTATACCCTAGCGCACCTTCAATCTGGCGCCGGTCACCCGGTTCAAGATCGGTCAAGGGGAATTGTTCCTTAATCTCCCCGTTTACCTCAATCACAACTTGGGGAACATCAACATCAGTGACTTGGCTATGATTTTTCCACAGCCATATGAAGCCTCCTACTAACAGCACTACCAGAAGCACAACGATCAACACCGTTTTATCTCCTTGCGTCACTGGTTTTCCCCTCTTCATAAACAAGTTCCAACTCTGACAAATGGCTCCCAGCCTTAAAAACCTGTGACTCTGGCGTCATTAGCACTGCTCCAGCGTGTTCCAGTTTGCCGATTAGAGTCTGCCCTTGTTCTGCACCCAAAACAAATAGAGCCGTGGACAAAATGTCCGCCTCAGCACTGTTAGTTCCGACAACAGTGGCCGATATCAGCTTATTAGCCGGACGTCCTGTACGTGGGTCAAAAATATGATGATAGCGCATACCGTCTCTAACAAAATAACGCTCGTAATCGCCTGAGGTAACAACAGTCACATCCTGGCAGGGAAGCACAGCCATGAGCTGATTGCCTGTTTCTGGGCGCGGATGGCGAATACCAATCCTCCACTTTTGGCCATCCGGTCTTACACCCATAGCCCAAATATTACCTCCAGCCCCGATTAAAGCCGAATTAACTTTATATTTCTTTAGCACTTCTTTGGCCTGGTCAGCAGCATATCCTTTAGCTACTCCTCCTAAATCTATGCCCATGCCTGGTACCGACAAGAACACTGTCCTCTTTTGGGGATCCAGTATTATCTTTCGATAATCCACCAGCTTAAGGACTTGCTGAATTTCGTCCTCTGACGGTACATACTTGTCCTTTTTACCAATACCCCAAAGTTCCACCAGTGGTCGCACTGTAACATCAAAGGCTCCGTTTGAGAGCTCACTGTACTCAAGAGACATTTCCAGCAGCTTAAATGTCTCCGGACTTACCCTAACTGGCTTCAAGCCGGCATTCTTATTAATTAGAGCCACTTCGCTGTTAGAATCATTTGCATTCATTAAATCAGCCAAGCGCCTCATTTCAGCAAAAGCCGCTTCTACTGCTTGTTCAGACTGCGAGCCATAGGCGGTGATTGTTATGGTGGTATCCATAAGGAATTCCGTCCTATGGGCTTCTTTGGGTGCTCTTTTGCAGCCGCTTAGCCAAATAACTGTCAAAACTAACAGAACAGCCACTTTCATAGTTGTTTTTCGCACTCAAACTCACCTTTTTTGAATCTCAGGCAAGGCTTATTCTTTCTTAAGAACCAGAAAGAATAAGCTCACTGCCTGGACATAATCAAACCGGTGACTAAACGCCACATCAGTATAAAACAAAATAGGCCACAAAACATATGCCTAACATGCTATTTCTTATATTGCGGTAGCCTGTTTATCATCTGTAGCAGCAGTCTCATTAATAATAATCTTTTGCGGGCACTTTTCGGCACAGCGACCGCAGTTGGTACACTTACTATAATCTATTTTAGCCAGGTTGTTTTCAACATGAATGGCATCATGCTCACAAGTCCTTTCGCAAATGCGGCAGGCAATGCATCCCACCTGGCAAGTCTTGCGCACTTCACGACCCGGTGCCGTAGAACTACAAGCTACAAAAACTCTATTCTGGGCTGGCACCAAAGACAGCACTCCCTGAGGGCAGGTCTCTACACAAACACCACACCCAGTGCAAATTTCCGGATTTATTACTGGTAATCCATCTGCACCCATACTCATGGCTCCAAAGGGACAAGCGCGCACACAATTGCCCAAGCCCAAGCAACCGAAGGTGCAGGCTTTTCCACCGGAACCTACTGTCTTGGCGCTGCGGCAATCAGTTAATCCCACATATTTAGCCCGGCGTACAGCTTTCTCTTCCCCGCCCCGACACATAAGGCGGGCAACTTTGGCATCCTCGGCGGAAGCCTCCACGCCCATAACTTGGGCCACAATCTCTGCTAACGAAGCTCCCCCAGCCTTACAAGCATTGGCCGGTGCCTCCCCCTTGGCGATAGCTTCTGCTAATCCACTGCAGCCTGGAAAACCGCAAGCACCACAGTTAGCTCCGGGAAGTACCGCTAAAACTTCTTCCGCCTTAGGGTCCTTTTCTACAGCAAACTTGCGGTAGGCAACACCTAAAAAGATGCCAAATAGCAGTCCGAGACCGCCTAAAGTAAGAATAGCCTTTACCATTTATTGTCACCCCCTAAAAAAGGATACCTCTAAACAACCCTTGGAAACCAAAGAAAGCAATAGACATGAGTCCGGTAGCTACAATGGCAATAGGAAAACCTCTCATGCTAGGCGGAATATCAGCAAAAGCCCAGCGCTCACGAATGCTGGCGAAAAGAATAATCGCCAACGACCAGCCGATAGCACTGGCGGCTCCGTTAACAATGCTTTCCAAAAAACCATAGTCCTCGCTAATGTTCAAAAGAGCTACACCCAATACAGCACAGTTAGTGGTGATAAGGGGTAAATAAATACCCAGAGCCTGGTATAGCACTGGACTAACCTTTAGAATTACCATTTCTACCAGCTGTACCAGGGCAGCAATAACCAAGATAAAAACTATTGTTTGCATATATTGCAATCCAAAGCTAACCAGCAAATACTTATTTACTATCCAAGTAACTGCCGATGCTATAACCATCACGAAAACTACTGCCATGCTCATACCGGTAGCCGTTTCCACCTGTTTTGAAACACCCCAAAAAGGGCATAGACCTAAAAATCGGCTAAAAATATAATTATTTACCAACACACCACCGATAATAATGGCCAGGTACTGCACGTTGATTTCCCTCCTCAGTTCTCGCCTGTCTTTCCGGTAAGAAGGTTCAGGCCGCCTAATAAATAGCCTAAACAAACAAAGGCCCCCGGTGGCAGAATCATGACAATAGCAGGTTCAAATCCAGCCGGCAACACTCTAATACCCCACCAAGTACCATTACCAAGTACCTCGCGGATGGTGGCCAACAGGATAAGGGCCAAAGTAAAACCAATTGCCATACCCATACCATCCACAGCCGAATCCAGAACATTATTCTTGCTGGCGAAGGCTTCGGCTCGAGCCAGGATAATACAGTTCACTACGATTAACGGAACAAACACACCTAATTTAGCATGAATGTCAGGCTGAATAGCTTTTAAGCTCAAATCGGCCACTGTGGTAAAAGTGGCAATGACCACTACAAAAATAGGAATACGAATCTGATCCGGAACAATCTTTCTTAGAGCTGATATCAAAATGTTAGAAGCCGTCAACACAAAGATTACAGCAACACCCATCCAGAATCCGTTAGCCACTGTTGTCGTTACTGCCAGTGGCGCACACATACCAATGACCAAACGGAGTGTTGGGTTCTCATTAATAATGCCGTTGAAAAATATATTCCACAGCTTTTTCATTTTCCCACCTCCCTAGTTTATGCCTGGGCAGACTTTGTACCGTAAACCCGAGGAACCGTCCACCGCTCAAGAAACGGTACCAACAAATTCATCAGCAGAATGGAATAAGAGACTCCCTCTGGATAACCACCCCAAAGACGAATTAGCACCGTTATAATGCCGCAGCCAACACCAAAACCAAGCCTACCCTTGGGTGTAACCGGGGAAGTAACATAATCGGTGGCCATGAAGAAAGCACCTAGCATAAGTCCACCAGCTAGCACATGATATAACGGATCACCTGTAAACAAGCCGCCGTTACCGCCAAAAGCCCAGCTGAGCACCGCTACCGTACCAATAAATGCAACCGGTGTACGCCAATCGATCACCTTTTGCCAAATAAGGTAGAGGCCGCCCACTAACAGAGCCAATGCCGATGTCTCACCTAAGACACCACCCACATTACCTAAAAAAAGATCTAGATACGACGGTAAAGTTCCGGCTGCCGTTCCATCAAGAATAGCCAACGGTGTAGCACCGGTTATGGTATCCAGCGGTAAAGGAAAATTACCGGCTAAATACTGGGGCCAAGCCGCCAACAGAAAGGCACGGGCAGTAAGCGCCGGATTAACGAAATTATAACCAAGCCCGCCAAACGTCTGCTTGACGACTGCAATAGCAAAAATAGCACCTAAAACCACTAACCACCAAGGAGCATTAGCCGGGACATTAAAAGCCAATAACAAGCCCGTAACAGCAGCGCTGCCGTCTTTTATCGTTATCTCTTTTCCTAGTGCTTTTTCTACCGCTGCTTCAGTAAGCACAGCAGTAGCCACACCAAGCACCATAAGAAAAAGCGAACGAAAACCAAAGAAATAAACACTGCTTATGGCAGCCGGAAGCAAAGCTATTACCACCTGCCACATAAGCCAATCCACCGTCTCCTCTGCCCTAATATGGGGCGAAGAAGACACCAACAGCTCCCCCTCGCTTAGGAGAATGTTCTTGTCAGCCATATTCCTCTCCCCCTATTTCTTACGGCGCCGTTGCGCCATAACTTCTGCTTTTCCTAACCGTAAAGCCGGCACCAAGTGACGCTTAGATGGACAGACATAAGCACACGATCCACACTCAATGCAATCAGCTACATGGCCCTGAGTCGCCTGTTCCCACATTTCGTGACGACAATATTGATCCAATAAAGTAGGAATAAGTCCTATGGGACAAGCATCCACACAGCGTCCACAGCGAATACAGGCCCTTTCCGGTAATGGTCTGGCCTCTTGCGGTGACAATACCAAAATACCCGATGTCCCCTTTAGCACCGGCACATCGGCCCTGGTTTGGGCTATACCCATCATAGGACCACCGCTAATAAGCTTTCCTATTTCACCATCCAGCTCACAGAAAGACAATAAATCGCTAAAAAGCGTTCCTATTCTCGTTCTGATGTTCAGGGGCTTCTTAAGGGGTGTACCGGTTACCGTAACCACCCGCTCTACCAAAGGTTTCCCAGCGGTAATAGCTTGAGACAGAGCATAAGTTGTGCCGACGTTTTGCACTAACGCACCGGCGTCCACCGGCAAACCGCCGGAAGGAACTTCCCGTCCTAAGATAGATGCAATCAGTTGTTTCTCCGAACCCTGAGGAAACTTAGTCATAAGCGGCACAACTTCAATATCTTTTTCTTCCGTCACAGCTGCCTTGATGGCAGCAATAGCTTCTCGCTTGTTGTCTTCAATTCCAATATAGCCTTTTTTTGCTCCGGTAACCTTAAGCCATGCTTTTAAGCCAAGAACAATGCTTTCCGTCTCTTCCACCAGCAAACGCTGGTCGCAGGTTAGGTAAGGCTCGCACTCGGCTCCATTAATAATGACGGCGTCAAAGCTTTTCCCAGGCGGCGGTGAAATCTTAACATGGGTAGGAAACATTGCACCGCCCATGCCCACCAACCCTGCTTCTCGAACCAGCCCCTTAATGTCAGCCGGCGACATAGCATCTAAGCTGCTGCCGCCAGTAGTATTTAGCCAGATGTCATTGCCGTCACTTTCAATCACCACTGCTAAACTAGTACGGCCATTTGGGCAAGCAACAGGTTCGATAGCAGTAACATTACCTGATATACTGGCGTGTACCGGTGCAGAAACAAAAGCCTGGCTTTCACCAATCTTTTGCCCCACCTGCACCTTATCCCCTACCTTCACCAAGGGGTCACAAGGAGCGCCACCTTGAGCTAGAGGTATTACTACTTTCTGCGGTAACGGGGCCGTCACCACGGGACTATCCCCTGTTCTACCCTTTGAAGGGGCAGGGTGCACCCCGCCTACAAAAGTCCTAAGTCCCATACTTGTCTCTCACTCCTCCGTTACTATAAAACTACTATAAAACCAAATAATTCTGCAGTGACAACCTTGTCGTACTTCAACATAGTACCATGAATTCCTTGTTCTTTTTAAACAATTTTTCTTGGCCTTTTGCAATTCGCCAGCGGCCAAACAGGCAACATGATAGATAAGTTCCAACAAAAAAACGTCCCTGACTCGTTAGCACCAAGAGGCAAAAATAAGCCCATTTCAAAACACAATCTAGATCAAATCCAGGATATCGTTGTTCATTATAACACAAATTCAGTGCCAATTGTTATCCTAATGTCACATAGCGTTCCCAATTTGAGCTACAGCTATCAGGATCATACCTACGCTGACCACCCTACCTAGATACAATTGCCGCTTAATACCCCAATACACATGTTCAGCGTTGACCACTTGTTGTTTTAGCTGGATATTCTTCTATCCTGCGCTTTTACTCCTGTTTTCGATGATATAACATCCTTGTTCTCTTTGACGTAGTTTGTTAATTCACTATCACAATGTACAATTATATTGGCATCTTTCTAACAGGCTTTACCATATCTAGCCTGGGGAAACTTGCTCAATGCATCGCTAATAAAAAAGCAGGCTTTGGTGCTGGGTTAATCTCGCCCAACAATCAAAGCTCGCTTTAATGTATGTATTTTTATATGGCCCAGAAACTCCATAGGCCTAAACATGTCGGTACTGTGTTAATGGTCCAATCAGCATGTTGTTGCATTATCCGTCATTATTCATTCAATTGGTAGTTATAATGCTAACATAATCATTGATATTTCGAGGTCACATGAAAAGAATATTAATGTTCATCGTGGCTAGTCATAACGTTTACAACTAGCAAATTGTTAGATTGCTGGCAATCACTCTTTTTGTAGGCGCCAGACTTCGCTATATACGCTAAGACGTGTTCCACGGGCAAAGCCAACCACTGTTACACCTAAGCGACGTGCTAAGTCTATTGCCAAATGAGTTGGTGCCGAAGGTGAAACCACCAGCGGAAATTTAGATAAAGCCGCCTTAAATATAATATCCGATGATATCCGACCACTAACAATAAGCGCCTTGTCCTCAGTGGTAATGTTTTCAAGGATGCAGTTTCCGATCACCTTGTCCACGGCATTATGACGTCCAATGTCCTGACGGAAACTCATGAGTCCTTGGGTGTCACCTAAAGCAGCACTATGTACCCCCCCTGTCAACTTAAACAACTCCGATTGTCCATGTAACTCCCGAACCAACGATAGTATTTCTTTAGGACTTAGCTTAACCGTAGATGTTACCGGGGACAAAAGAGGATCGCCTTGCCAGCAGTGATAAAAGGCAGGCCCCTGGCCACAGCCCGTGGTTACTGAAATGGGATCGTAAGAAGTAGCAGTAGTAAAACTCCCTAACGCACTTACATAGACTGTATTTTCTTCGGCAATTACCTTAAGATTGGTTATATCACTTTTTTGCTTAACCAACCCACTGGCCTTAAGGTATCCCACCACCAGTTCGTCCACGTGATCCGGTGAACAATGAAGTCTTACCAGCTCCTGCTCATTAAAATAAACAGCGACTACATCCTCCCGCACAACTAGATCCTTTTCCATTTGCCAGTTATTATTTTTCCATTTGGCAATGTTCGTAGTCACCGTTGGTTTCACTTCTTTTCTCCCCTTGTGTCAGCATTATTTCGGCCCGCAATACATCGGCAGTGGTATTAATGTTAAGAAAGCTGCTAAGATCGGGATCAAAGTTCTTGATCTCGTTTTCATTTACGTGCAGCACTTTAAGTGGTGCCGTCAGTAGAGCACTAAGCCGGTAATTGCCGGTGCTAATCAAGGCCGTAATATGTGGCAAGATGTCGTAACGGTAAAATGAATGAAGCGGTTCAATGTAGTGTCCGAGGCGCGGGACTACAATATCGTAGTCCCTGCCCCTTTTGCGTAAAAATTCAATGAGTCTCGGATTCAAACAAGGCATATCGCAACCAGTGACAAAATGAAATCCTACCCCTGCTGCTATAAGGCCGGCTTCAATGCCGCTCAAGGGGCCATGGCCAGGATGAATATCCGTTACTACCATTCCAGGAAAATCAGAATACAGCTCAGGCGTGTTAGTAACCAAAATAAGGCGATCAAATAGCGGATCCAGCCTTGTTATTACATGTTCAAGCATGGGCTTGCCGGCTAAAGAATAAAGAGCCTTCTTTTTCCCCCCAAGCCGCTTTCCTTTTCCTCCGGCCAGGATTATGCCCGCCATGGCCACTACCCCTCCTTAAGAGAAACCTTCTTATTTTCCTGGTGCGCTAATTGTTTTGTCTTGCTTTACCTGTGTTGGCTTAATATAAATTAGGTAATAGCCGGTAGCAATAATAAAAGCACCACCAATTAAATTGCCTATGGTTACCGGAATTAAGTTGTTAGAGATGAAGTTTCCCCAAGTAAGGGCTGATACGTCTTTACCAAAAACCTCTACCACTTTGGTATCAGCAGTGAGCATTATGCCAGCCGGTACAAAATACATATTGGCGATACTATGCTCAAAACCACTGGTTACAAAAGCAGCAATGGGAAAGAACATGCCCCAAAGCTTGCCACTTATATCCTTGGCCGATAGAGCCAAGATTACCGCCAATGTCACTAACATGTTACAGAGAATACCCCGGGCAACAGCAGCACCAAAGCTAAGCTGCACTTTCCCCAAAGCTATTCCCAAAGCACGGGCTCCTACAGCCCCCCCATTGGCTTGCCAAAGCCCTGTACCCGCCATCAACCAAACCATGATCAGGGAACCTAAGAAGTTGCTAAAATAAACCAAAACCCAGTTTTTAAACAGTTGTCCCCAGCTAATGACTCCACAGTATGCGGCGGGAACCATAAGGTTATTTCCTGTCCAAAGCTCTGCCCCGGCAATTACTACCAACATCAAGCCTAAGGTAAACGTTAATCCCATAACCACCCGTGAAATACCGTCGCCAAAAAAAGCGCTTACGTCGTTGGTGGCAATGGTAGCCAGCTGAGCTGCCAAGGCAATGTACACACCGGCCAAAATTCCCAGTAACACCATATTAGTGCCACTGAGATTGCCTTTCCCTTTTCCAAAATTCAGCAGTCCCTGTGCTGTCTCCGCCGGTGTACTAAACATGCGATCCATCTTTTGAACCTCCTTCAAAATCGGCCTCTTTTTAACCTACACTCTAGCTTATCTTTTAGACCGGGCTGTTTCCAGCGGTGCAGCAGATGACACCGTCCCTGCTGCACCGCTAATGGACATATTCCCTCAGCTTCAAGCTCCGTTAATCTATTTTCTCCACCTTCACCGCTGACACTTTGTATTCCGGAATTCCGGAAACCGGGTCGTAAACAGCTTTGGTAAGAACATTAGCTGCAGCTTCTTTGTAGTGCATAGCGATAAACATAAGCCCTGGTTTCACTCTATCCGTTACTTCCGCCTGCGGAGTAATGCTTCCTCGCCGTGAGATAACACGAACGACTTCTCCATCCTTAATACCGAGTTTAGCTGCATCTTCACAGTTTATTTCCAAAAGTCCACAAGGTGCTAGCTCGTTTAACCCCTCCACCTTTCTGGTCATGGTTCCACCGTGATAATGATAAAGGATCCGACCTGTGGTCAGGTAGAACGGATATTCTTCATCTGGCAGCTCAGCCGCCGGCTTGTATTTCACCGGATTAAATTTCCCTTTGCCCCGTGAGAACTCGCCTTTATGCAAATACGAAGTACCAGGATGTTCTTTATTAGGGCACGGCCACTGTAAGCCACCATTTTCCAGCCGTTCGTAATCCATGCCTGCATAGCTCGGCGTCAACGAAGCAATTTCTTTCATGATCTTGGCCGGGTGGTCATAGCTCATGGGGTACCCTAACCGCTGGGCCAGCTCGCAGATAATTTCCCAATCTGGCTTAGCTTCTCCCCGCGGAGAAATAGCCTGCCGAACCCGGGATACACGACGTTCTGTATTGGTAAACGTGCCTTCTTTTTCAGCAAAGGAAGCAGCAGGAAGAACCACGTCAGCCAGTTCAGCCGTCTCTGTTAGGAAGATGTCTTGGACCACAAGAAAATCAAGATTTTCTAGACATTTTTTAGCATGGTTTATATCCGGTTCACTAAGAAGTGGGTTTTCGCCCATGATATATATGCCCTTCACAGTTCCTTCACCGGCACCCTTGAAAATCTGCCCCATCTTAAGACCCACTTCAGATGGTAGATCAGCTACGCCCCAGGCCTGCTCAAACTTTTCGCGTGCTGCTGCATCGAAGACTTTCTGATATCCGGTGAAAACATCAGGCAGTCCACCCATGTCACAGGCACCCTGAACATTGTTTTGGCCCCGTAGGGGATTCACACCGGTACCCGACTTACCTAGGTTTCCTGTAGCCAGGGCTAGGTTGGCCATAGAAAGTACCCCGTCAGTTCCAGTAGTATGCTGAGTAAGGCCCATAGTATAAAGAATGCTGCCCCGGTCACAACTAGCATACAGCCGTGCCGCCGCTCTCAAATCGCCAGCAGGAACACCGCTGATTTCTTCTACTTTTTCCGGGGTATAGTCAGCTACAGCTTCTTTAACCGCGTCAAAATTCTCCGTGCGTTCCTCAATAAAAGCAGAATCCGCCAAGTCTTCGGTAATAATGACGTTTAATAACCCGTTGGCCACCGCTACATTAGTACCGGGCCAAGGCTGCAACCAAATATCCGCCCGCTCAGCCATAGTGGTCTTACGCGGATCGATAACTATAAGTTTAGCTCCGTGACGGGTAATAGCTTTGTGAACTCTGGTTCCAATTACAGGATGGGTTTCGGTCGTGTTTGTGCCTACAGCCAAAATAACCTGAGCCTGTTCAATTTCCTCAATACTGTTTGTCATGGCGCCACTCCCAAATGCAGTAGCCAGACCGGCTACGGTAGGAGCGTGTCACAGACGGGCACAGTGATCAATATTATTGGTGCCAATCACCGCCCGCATGAATTTCTGGAACAAATAGTTTTCCTCGTTGGTACATTTGGCCGAAGTCAAACCGGCAATAGCATCTGGCCCGTATTCAGTTTTGATACTACCCAACTTATCTGCCACCAAATCCAAGGCTTCATCCCAGGTGGCTTCTTCAAATTTGCCATTTTTCTTAATAAGGGGTTTCGTTAGCCGTTCTGGGCTATGGACAAAGTCATAGCCAAAGCGTCCCTTAACACATAGATATCCCTGGTTAGGAGTATCGGCAATATTGGTAACACCTACGATTCTGTCGTTTTTAACGTTTAGTGCCATTTGACAACCCACACCACAATACGGACATGTAGTAGTCACTTTTTCTACTTCGTAATCTCGTCCCAAACCATGACTGGGTTTGGCCGTTAAAGCCCCAACGGGACACATATAAATGCACTGGCCGCAGGACAAGCACGGGGAATCAGCCAGCTTTCCGTCAAATAAGGTGCCCACTTTGGTGTCAAAGCCACGGTCAATATACCCAATAGCATGAACACCTTGTACTTCGCCACACACGCGCACACATTTACCGCAAAGAATGCATTTCTCCATATCTCGTTCTATAAACGGGTTACTGTCATCAATTTCGTACTGCCGGGTCTCGCCTCGATACGGTGTATCCTTTACACCGTAGTCATAACAATATTGCTGCAGTTTGCATTTGCCATTAGCTTCGCAAGTTAGGCAATCGAGTGGGTGATTCGCTATGATAAGCTCCAGAATTGTCCGTCGCGCTTCCCTAACCGCCGGGCTATTA